>NZ_KV809467.1:0-125962 GCF_001812565.1 Staphylococcus sp. HMSC059F04
TACTAGACTGAACACCCTCAAGTTCTTCAACATTCAATCCACCCTCAATATAAGTAAACATATCTGTGTTATTACTTTCTGCGAATGTTTGTAGTCCATACATGAAATATTCATCTTCGAATAATTGTCTTGCCATCATATCACTAATAGATAGGTGCTTATCATCATGTAATTCAAAACCGTTATAATATCCCTCAATACTTCTTATTAGCCCCTCTGTGTGCTTAGGAGACGCTAATTCGAATGACTTTCTCACTTTGCAATCTTTAATATATACATGACCGAATAACTTCCCGTTCATCATCACATAAACCATATCAAATGGATCATTATATATTTTAAAAGCGAAGTGGTTATCTCTACTGCTCTCTAACAATCCTGTGTAGTACCTTAATAACGTAGCTGCTCTTGTTTCAAATTGATTTGCGATAATTTCTATATTCATATTCATTCACTCCTTATTTAGTCACTCTCAGTAACATCGGTACCCATGAAGGTACTTCAGTTTGTTGCCCATATTCTGGGTAAGTAATGGCTAATGGTAAACTTGGCACCCTACCATCTAACAAATAGCGCATGACATAGTTTCCTCTATAAATTAAATCAAGATGTTCTTCCTTAACTAACTCAATCAACGCATACATTGTGAGCTTATTCCAACCACTCCAAAAAACGATATTCTTATCCTGATCATGTGTCACACTCGTTTTACCTTTATAGTCATGATCTAACTCTTTAAATAAATCTTCTAACTGATAAATAGGAATTTCCTCATATTCTTTTACATAATCGTACATATACTGTTTAAGTTGCTCTTTATCCATGTGACTCCTCCTTAATCAAATTAAATGTTACTGGTAACCAATGATACGTATTTATACATTCAGATTTCACAATTGGAAAATTTAAACTTTTACCATCTACTATATAAATAAATGGCTCACACGTGCTCATTTCAATTAATCCTTCGTTAACTAAACTACTAACCACTTTAAAAGCTTGTTCATTCCACCCATACCAAAATATAATGTTATTGTTCTCTGCACTGGTATAAGCTCCGTTTCCTTTGTATTCAAAATGATACTCATCAAATATTTTTTCTATTTCTACAAACGATGTGCCAGCATTTTCAGTTATATATTTAATAATCTTATTTTTTTATATTGTTCATGCCACTTCTTCTTTAAATGAAAGGAATATCAAACAATGAAATGTAAATCAAACTTGTCATATCAGTGTTTATCAATAATACCTTTCACATTTCAGTAGTTTTGCTATATTGTATATTCTTTTTTCTACTTTTATGAATTACTATTGAATGAATATATGAGTGAAAGGTGAAAGGAAATATAATAAAACACTATAGTAGCAAGCGTTTTACACCTTTCATGTTATACAAATACCTTTCACTCAGATGAAAGTTACAATCTTTGACCATCAAAATCATAGTAATTCTCAGTAGTATCTTTATAGTAAAAACGGACTGACCTTTGTTTTTCTCTAGACCATTTCATTTTAGTTTTATAACCTAGCCTAGCCATTTCTTTAGAAAAGTTAGACTTGTTTAAGAGCATATAACCATTATTCGGTGCCCATATATTGTAAATTTCATAAGTCCTATTAGTAGGTCTGCCTTCTGCTAATGGTAATTGTCTGTAATCCTTATCTGTCGCATCTTCAATGAACTGCAGAACTGGGTTATTATCAAATTGATACTCCTCTTTTGTCTTTCTAGCAATTTTCGGTTCGATAATCTCGTTATTTTCTAATGTTCTTTTTAAACCTTTTAAAGCTAAATTAAGTAAGGCTGACATATTATGTGGTGTTATCAATTTGTTCAATAACATTGGATCTTTTTTCTGCCCACCTTTGCCGAACTTACGCAGCATAGGAATAATTACCATACGTCTATAAAAACCTTCACTCTTATCATTACTCATTGGTAACTCGTTACTTGCGAAGATGAGTTTTACATATGGCTTAAACTCAAAAGCGTCTTGCCCTTTAAATTCAAGTGTGATGTAGTTTCCTGTTACAATGATTTTGAAATTGCCCGTATCCTTAATACGATTAGGATCTATATCATCAGCAATATTTACTAATTTACCTTGTAAGTTTGCAGGTTTAAATTTATCGTTTAAATCGTTAAAAGATAGTGCTGTAGTATTTTCTGGATTATAGAAATGATGTAATAATTTAAGTAATGTAGTTTTACCGTTACCACCTGGACTATAGTAAAAGAATGCGACCTGTAAAAAGTTATCGCGGTATAAACCATAACCAATCATTTCGTATATTAGTTGTTCTACTTCTTCATCATCATTTGATATATCTTTAATAAATCGTTCTATTAAATCACTTTGTGCTTGTTCATTAAAATCAACATCAATAATATTGGTTATATAGTATTGAGGACTAAACGACTTTAATTTTTCTTCAACAGTATCGTATATACCGTTTTTTAATCCTATATAACGTGCTGAACATTGTTCTTGATAATTATTCATGCATAGAGTTTTTAACTTCTGGTATACTTCCTTATTTTGTTGTTCTCGTAATGACGGGATATATTTGATAGTCATTTTACGCACAACATCTATATTAAGCAGCTCGTACTTCTTGCCTGTAAAAACATGAGGGCGATTATCGATATAGCAACCATGAAATTCTTCATAAAGAAATAAAGCAAACTCATAAAACTTAAATCTATTTCCATCAAAAAATTCTTTTTCATCAAATATTGATCTATCTTCCAAATAATCTGGAAATATGCCCATATTAAACCTCCTTATTGATGTTCTCTTTTGTATATTGATTCGAATGTGGCGTTAAACTCTCTTGAACTTAATGGAGGCTTACAATTCTCATTCCACATATAACAATATGCATATACTAAAGGATCTGGTACACGTCTATTGAGTAATACACCTATCAATGACGTTAAAGTTTGATTACGATTACCTGTAGAGACTCCAAATGCAATAGACTTCCAGAAATCGTTATCACGTCGTTTTGGATATTTAAATTTAGTTAATCCTTTATGTTTTTCTCTATATTTATCACACCACTGATTGAGAGTTTTAGTGTCTAAAATTGGTGCGTCATTATACTTATATAGAAAAGGATATTTACCTTTTATATAAACTGGCAAAGCCATTGCTCTACTAGGTTGAAAACTCCCCTCATCTACTGGATGACCTATCTTATTCGCTAATACTTTTGTATATTTACGATACTCATCTGCACTTATACGCTCACTCAAAGCGATATATAAACGTATTCTAGGGCTTTCTGTCCGATGGTTAAAAGTTGTGTGATACATCCATGAAACATCTTTTAAAGTGTCTGTTATCGCGTCATGTAATAATCTCAACTTGGGTATATCATCGTAGTCCAGCACTAGGACATCACGATAAATCACATTTTCGTCTTTGCGGTACTTCTTATATTTATTTCCTTTTTTGTCACTATCGTCTTTTATATCACCATAAACAGCAACACCGCGTGCATACTTATAATTTGCTTCTATAGGCACAGACAGTTTATTAATTAACTTACTCCATTTAGGTTTTGAAAAGCTCTTAAATGAACGTGAGTCTAAACTTTCATAATGTACAACTGAAATTTGTGTATCGTATTCTAATTTAATTTCATTCATTTTTTGCACCTCTTAATGAAACAACAGAGCAAAGATGTTATAATAAAAATAGTTATTTTTTATTAATTACTCTGTAATTTTTAATTTCTTTGCGTCATCTGATTCCTCGCCAAAGTTCTCAGATGATGCTTTTTCTAATTCATGAAACTTATTCATTAAACCGTCTAATTCTTTCAAATAAGTAAGCATTAATTCTGTAACTTGTTCGTTGTGAATTCTATGTTCGTTATACGCTAGAGCGTAATTAACCACTTCTTCTTTAGTTTTTAACGATCTCTTCGTAAATCGTTCATCTACAAACCATGTATGTGTAGTCGCTACATCTTCCAACTTTTCTTTTACTACCTCTATATCACACATTAAATTTCTAATTTCCCAACTCATTAATCTTCGTCCTCCACTTCAACATCTGGATATACTTCATATTCTTCGTCGTATTCATCATGAAACTTATTCATATTAACAAAAATTCGTGCTTCATCTTCAACAGTTAACCCATGTAATACTTCAGCAGGACATTCTACATAACCTAGATGTTTAAGCGCTTCAACTCGACGAATACCATCAATAATATATAGTCCATCTTCTCTCGCACTAACTGTGATATATCCAATTGCAAGTCTTTCAAAATTTTCAACAATACCATCTGCACTAGGATTATCTAAAGAACGATAACTATAATCCACTTTCAAATCATTAATTTTTACTGTTTCAATTTTATTATTCATTTTTCCATTCTCCTCATTGATATTAAAATTTTTCTCTAACTCTTGGACTGCCCATTTCATTATCAATTCTAAGTGCTTTTCACGACTGATCTCTGAAACCACTTCAATACCATTAACATATTCTGTGTGTTCATAACTTTCCAAATTATTCATGACACTTAACTCAAGTTGATAAACCACGTGTTCTATTACTTCTTTTTGTTCATTATTCATTTTCTAATCCTCCTGTTAAATTAAATCCATAAGTTACCATCATGCCGTACACACTAAAAGCGACATACATGTTAGATATTGCTAGTAACAAAATTGTTAATAGCGATGTTAAAGTTATATAAAGTAAATTCAATTTCATTGTGTTTCCTCCTCATAGCTTCATATTCTCACGCGTTGCAGACGCTTCACTTTTTCATTTGTTCAATTACATTTTCGATATCTTGTCGATCATAGCGAATTGTTTTACCAATCTTAACTTTACGAAGTCCCATCATTTCCCACTCGGTTATAACCTTGTGAGTCACGTTGTATTCTTCCATGACTTCTTTTTGAATGAGATATCGCTTACGTGATTGCTTAACTTTTTCTAAAGCTATTTTTTCGGCAATATCAACTATGCTATTAACTAACTGTTGACTAGTCTGTTCACTAAGTAGTTGGCTCATATTATTCCTCTCCCACCATTTTATCTCTAATTGAGATATTTATATTCAGATAAAAAACACTTCTTTATCAATATCAAGGAACTCAGAAATAATTTTTATCTCATAGTCATGAAATGAGAACAACCCTTTTTCTTTAGATTCATATTGCCTTCTATCAATACCTATTAATTGAGCTAAATAAGTAGCAGAAAGACCTCGTTTTAACCTCTCCTCTTTCAATTTGGTTTTAGGTTTTAAAAATTGTTGTTTTAATTCTGATTTTTTCGTAAACATATTCTCACCTCCTCAAACAAATTATCTCAAAACGAGATATTTATTTCAACATTAAATATTGCAAATTGAGATATTTTTTTCGATATGATATCATTTGGATGGAAGGAGCTGGTCAAATGGCAGAATTACCAACACATTACGGCACAATTATTAAAACTCTTAGAAAATACATGAAATTAACTCAAAGCAAATTGAGCGAAAGGACAGGATTTAGTCAAAACACCATTTCAAATCACGAGAACGGCAACAGAAACATTGGAGTAAATGAAATTGAAATCTACGGTAAAGGTTTAGGTATACCCAGCTATATTCTACACAGAATATCAGATGAGTTTAAAGAAAAAGGTTATAGTCCAACATTAAATGATTTTGCAAAATTTGATAAAATGTATAGTTATGTTAATAAAGCCTATTATAACGACGGCGACATTTATTATTCATCATACGATTTATATGATGAAACAATCAAATTGTTGGAATTGTTGAAAGAATCTAAAATCAATGTAAATGACATAGATTATGATTACGTACTTAAGTTGTACAAACAAATCCTTTCCACTGATACAGAAAAATCAATAATAAATTACGAGACTTTAGCAAATACTCGAAAATCAAGCGATAAAAAAAGAGAAATAACAATAGAAGAAATTGGTGAATTTCACGAAAAATATTTAAAACTATTATTCACCAACTTAGAAACTCATAACGATAGAAAAAAAGCATTAGCAGAAATAGAAAAACTAAAAGAAGAATCCATTTATTTAGGTGAAAAGTTACGCTTGGCTCCTAACCATCATTATGATGCTATTAAAGGTAAGCCAATGTATAAATTATACTTATATGAATATCCTGATAGACTAGAACATCAAAAAAAAATCATACTTGAAAAAGACACTAATTAATCATCATGCCACAAGGTAGCCATTCCTTAACGGCGTGTCAATCCAATCTCACGCGTTGCAGGCAATAGAAAGGATTGATTTATATGATTAAAAAATATAAGAAGAAAGACGGTTCGACTGCCTATATGTTTGTTGCATATTTAGGGACTGATCCAATCACGGGTAAGCAAAAGAGAACTACTAGACGAGGCTTTAAGACTGAAAGAGAAGCTAAAATTGCTGAGGCAAAACTTCAAACAGAAGTAAGTCAAAATGGCTTTCTAAACAACGATATAACGACGTTTAAAGAAGTATATGAGTTGTGGCTTGAACAGTATCAAAATACTGTAAGAGAAAGCACATATCAACGTGTTTTAACTTTATTTGATACAGCTATATTAGAACATTTCCAAGATGTATCTATTAAGAAAATAACCGTTCCATATTGCCAAAAAGTTATTAATAAATGGAACAAAAAGTATTCTGATATTAAAGCTATACGAATATACACATCTAATGTGTTTAAATATGCCGTAAGCCTTAAGATAATCGTTGATAATCCGTTTACACATACAAAAGCACCTAGAAAAAAAGAAGCGCAACAAGACGCGTCTACAAAGTATTATTCAAGTGATGAATTGAAACAGTTTTTAACTTTCGTTGAAGATGACCCATTATATTATGCTATTTTTCGAACATTAGCTTTTACTGGCTTTAGACGTGGAGAATTAATGGCTTTAACATGGAACGATATTGATTTTACTAAACAAACCATATCTATTAATAAGACTTGCGCAAGAGGTGCAAATTATAAACTGGTAATACAAGAGCCTAAAACAAAATCATCTCACAGAACAATAAGTATTGATGATAAAACTGCAAGTGTATTGAAATCATGGCGCACTCATCAAAGAGTGGAGTCCCTTAAATATG
Organism: Staphylococcus sp. HMSC059F04; assembly: GCF_001812565.1. NCBI lineage: Bacteria > Bacillati > Bacillota > Bacilli > Caryophanales > Staphylococcaceae > Staphylococcus > Staphylococcus sp. HMSC059F04. The sequence continues at coordinate 7,133 of NZ_KV809467.1, forward strand.
GTCATAATACCTCTGATAAGAATCAATATGTTTTCACTACTGTGCGTGATAATAAACCTTTATACCCAGAGCATTGTAATAAAGCATTAGACTTAATTTGTGAGAAGAATAATTTTAAGAGAATTAAAGTTCATGGTTTTAGACACACTCATTGTTCTCTTTTGTTCGAGGCTGGCCTTTCTATTCAAGAAGTACAAGATAGATTAGGTCACGGAGACATCAAGACAACTATGGATATTTACGCTCACGTAACTGAAAAACAACGTGATCAGGTGGCTGATAAATTCGCAAAATACATCAATTTTTAAGCATAACGTATTCAAAACGTATTCAACGCAAAATAAAAAAGGCTGGAAACCGCATAATAACGGTAACTCCAGCCTATCATTTGCTATATATAATTATTCCCACTCGATCGTACTTGGTGGCTTAGAAGTAATATCATAGACAACTCGGTTAACATGGTCTACTTCGTTTACGATACGACTTGAGATCTTTTGTAACATTTCCCAATCGATACGTGCAAAATCACTTGTCATACCATCAATTGATGTTACGGCACGGATACCAACTGTATAATCATATGTGCGATAGTCTCCCATGACACCTACAGATTGGATACCTGGTAACACTGTGAAGTATTGCCAAATATCTCTTTCAAGCCCTTCTTGACGAATGACTTCTCTTAGAATGGCATCTGATTCACGAACAATTTCTAATTTATCTTCGGTAATTTCACCTAATACACGGATACCTAAACCTGGTCCAGGAAACGGTTGTCGCCATACTAAATGTTCAGGAATACCTAGCTCAATACCTAAAGCACGTACTTCATCTTTAAATAGCGTATTGATTGGTTCAATTAATTCAAATTCCATATCTTCAGGCAATCCACCCACATTGTGATGTGACTTAATTGTTTGCGCCGTTTTTGTACCTGATTCAATGACATCGGTATAAAGTGTACCTTGAGCTAAGAAATCAACATCTGTTAACTTAGCCGCTTCATCATCAAAGACATAGACAAATTCGTTACCGATGATTTTACGTTTTTGTTCTGGATCTGAAACACCTTTTAATTTGTTCATAAAGCGCTCTTGTGCATTAACACGAATAATATTCATATCAAAGCCTTCGCCAAATTGTTCCATCACCATGTCACCTTCACCTTTTCGAAGTAATCCATGGTCCACGAAGATACATGTTAATTGATCGCCAATCGCTTTATGTAATAATACTGCGACAACAGATGAATCTACACCGCCACTCATCGCACATAACACTTTGCGGTCGCCAACACGTTTGCGAATTTTATCAATTTCAATATCGATAAAGTTCTCCATAGTCCACTCGCCAGTACAATTACATACTCGGCGCACAAAATTACGTAATAAATCGTTACCAAATTCTGTGTGACGTACTTCTGGATGGAATTGTACACCATAAATACGACGTGATTTATCTTCGATGGCAGCATAATTTGTGCTTGGGCTGTCGGCAATCACTTCAAAGCCTTCTGGTATTTCAATCACTTTATCAGAGTGGCTCATCCAAACGGTTTGTTCATCAGGTAAACCAAAGAATAATTCGTCTGATTTAGCATTAATCATTGCTTTACCATATTCTCTTTGGTTCGCACGTTCAACCTTTCCACCTAATAATTTAGTTGTTAATTGCATGCCGTAACAAATTCCTAATACAGGTATACCTAAATTATAAATTTCCGGATCAATTGTGAATGAACCTTCTTCATAAACTGAATTAGGACCACCTGATAAGATGATACCTTTCGGCTTCATACGTTTAATTTCTTCTATTGAAATTTCATGGTCATGTAATTCACTATACACACCCATTTCACGAATACGACGGGTAATCAGCTGATTGTATTGACTACCAAAGTCTAAGACAAGAATTAACTCTTGCTCTTGCGCCATTTCCATAGTTATAGTTCTCCTTTAAATTGAATTTATATAAATCATAGAGAGACGCTTTCCATGATGCCCTGAATGATTTCAGTTCTCAAAAAGCGTTCTCTCCTTGTGTTAAATAAAATGAATTAAATGTAATTTTAGAATGAGTAGTTTGGTGATTCTTTAGTAATTTGAACATTATGTGGATGGCTTTCAGCTAATCCTGCAGGTCCCATACGTGTGAATTGCGCTTCTTCACGTAATTGTTTTAAGTTTCTTGAACCTGTATAACCCATACCAGAACGCACACCGCCCATAAGTTGATAAACTGTATCTTGTAAAGGCCCTTTATACGCTGTACGTCCTTCAATACCTTCTGGCACAAATTTCTTAGGTGTCTTGTCTTCTTGGAAGTAACGGTCGTTAGACCCTCTTTCCATTGCGCCAAGTGAGCCCATACCACGATATACTTTGTATTGGCGTCCTTGGAAGACTTCTGTAGCACCTGGGCTTTCTTCTGTACCTGCTAATAAGCTGCCTAACATTACGGCATGGCCACCAGCAGCTAATGCTTTGATAATGTCTCCTGAGAATTTAATACCGCCGTCAGCAATAATTGCTTTATCATGTTTGCGCGCTTCCGTAGCACAATCGTAAATCGCTGTGATTTGTGGAACACCTACGCCAGCAACTACACGTGTTGTACAAATTGAACCCGGTCCGATACCCACTTTCACAACATCTGCACCCGCTTCATATAATGCTTTAGTTGCTTCTGCTGTTGCAACATTACCAGCAATTAATGTAATGTCTGGATATGTTTTTTTAATATGTTTAACTTGTTCAATCACACCTTTAGAATGACCATGTGCTGTATCAATAACTAAAGCATCGACGCCGGCTTCAACTAATTTTTGAGCACGAATATCTGTATCTTTCGCAATTCCAATAGCAGCTGCTACAAGCAAACGTCCGTGCTCATCTTTAGCTGCATGTGGGAATTCAAGCACTTTTTCAATATCTTTAATCGTAATTAAACCTTCAAGACGTCCATTTTCAACAAGTGGTAACTTTTCAATTTTATGTTCTTGTAATATAGCTTCTGCTTCATCTAATGTTGTACCTACTGGAGCTGTGATTAAATTATCTTTAGTCATGACATCAGAAATTTTAATCGAAAAATCTTCAATGAAACGTAAGTCTCGATTTGTAATAATACCAACAAGCGTACGCACTTCTTTATTATCCACAATTGGTACACCAGAAATGCGGTATTTCCCCATTAAAGCTTCTGCTTCATAAACACTTTCTTCAGGCGTTAAGAAAAATGGATTCATAATAACACCATTTTCTGAGCGCTTAACTTTTTGAACTTCGTCAGCTTGTTCTTCGACACCCATATTCTTATGAATCACGCCTAGTCCACCTTGTCTTGCCATTGCAATCGCCATTTTTGATTCAGTTACTGTATCCATACCTGCTGAAATAACTGGAATATTAAGTTTTAATTTATCTGATAATGCTACGCTCAAATCTACCTCATTTGGTAAAATATCTGATTCAGCTGGAATAAGTAATACATCGTCAAATGTTAATGATTCTTTAGCAAATTTGTTTTCCCACATTTAAATACAGCCTCCATTTTTTTATAGTTGATTCTATTATTTCACATTTTCTTCGCTTTGTTTATAGTTAATTCCATTAAAAAAGAAATTTAAAATGATAGCGGAAATTGCACCTAAGACAATCCCATTTTGAGTTAGCCATGCAAATTGTTCGCCTAAACCTTTAAAAGCTTGTGGTACTGCACTAATCCCTGTACCTAGACCAACCGATACTGCAATAATTAATAAGTTATTTTGATGTTTAAAATCAATATGACCTAAAATACTCACACCATAAGCCATGACCATTCCAAACATCGCAATCATTGCGCCACCTAGAACTGGCAATGGAATGATATTAGCTAAAGCACCTAGTTTAGGTAAGCATCCGCAAATTAATAATAGTACTACCATACCGTAAATAACTTTATTCTTTTTCGCACCAGATAAGGACACAAGGCCCACATTTTGAGAATAAGCCGTATAAGGAAAGGCATTAAAAATGGAACCTAAGACAATCGCAAGACCTTCCGCAGTGTAACCTTTGCGAAAATCCTTACGTTCAAGTTGTTTGCCTGTAATCTCACTTAATGCATGATAAACACCTGTAGATTCAATTAAGCTGACCATCGCCACTATAAAGAATACGAGGGTTGCACCAAAATCAAAACCAAAGCCTGCAAATCGCATTGGTCTCGGAATACCAAACCAGTGTGCTGCTCCAACTTGGTGAATATCAACAACACCTAAGAAACTAGCCAATACGGTACCAACAATAAGACCAATTAAAATCGCAATGGATTTAAAGAAACCTGTTGTAAAACGTTGAATAATTAAAATCACGACGAGCGTAACGGCGCCTAAAATTAAATTTTTAGGATCTCCATAATTTTTGGCACCTTCTCCACCAGCAAGGTAATTCATTGCTACAGGCATAAGATTAATCCCAATAATCGTTACTACACTACCTGTCACAACTGGTGGAAAGAATTTGACTAAATATGAGAAAAATGGTGCGATTAGTATCACTAGTATACCTGATAAAAAGAGCGAACCATAAAGAACGTCTAAACCTTTTGTTTGGCCAATCAGAATCATAGGTGCTACGGCTGTGAATGTACATCCTAATACGATAGGTAAGCCAGTACCTGTTACTTTATTGGCTTGTAAGAAGGTTGCAATACCACACATAAAGATATCAACTGTTACTAAATATGCAATTTCTTCAGGTGTGAACTTTAAGCTTGTCCCAACAATGATAGGTACAAGAATTGCGCCCGCGTACATAGCTAAGAGATGTTGCAAACTTAAGATGAAATTTTTCATTCATGGTCACCTAGTAAAGTCACTTTATTACCTTTTAAAGAAGCGACTTTACATAACGACGATACTTTTAAACCTGCATCTTCTAAACGCTGTCTTCCACTTTGGAAACTTTTTTCAACGACGATACCAATTCCGACAGTCTCTGCTTTAGCTTGATTCGCGATATCATATAATCCAAGTGAGGCATCCCCATTGGCTAAGAAATCATCGATAATAAGCACTTTATCATTTTCATCTAGAAATTCTTGTGACACAATGACTGTACTTGTTTTATTTTTAGTAAAAGAATGTATATCAGTACTAAAAAATCCATCTTTCAACGTACTCGGTTTTGCTTTTTTTGCAAATAAACATGGAACCTGGAAATGTAACGCTGCCATTATTGCCGGTGCAATGCCTGATGCCTCAATAGTTAAAATTTTTGTTACACCTTGATCTTTAAACTGCTCATAAAATGTCTGTCCTACATCATGCATTAATTGGGCATCTATTTGATGATTTAAAAACCCATCTACTTTCAAAATCTTTTCGTCAATGACGACGCCATCTTCAATAACCTTTTGTCTAAGCGATTCCACTTTCTAAAAACCTCCTCAAATTGTGTACAAAAAAATCCTCAAACCATAACCAGTTTCAGGATCTATGAGGTAACGACCAATACTTTAGATATTTATATCCAACCAATAGCAAATAGGTTTAGAAATTTCACTACATGTGCACTGTGTATAGTTGAAATTGCATTGATTTCCCTATTCATTGCTTACCTATTTAAATTGAGCTGAATAAACGTCTTTGTATTATCGCTAAACTCATAGTCATGTCGTTTGTGGCAACATGGTAGAAACTTCTAAAGCCATATTCTTCAGATTATATGAGTGATATAAATTATTTAATGATAATAGCAAACTTTGACACATTTTTCAATATAAGACATGTTCTTCAGCAGCATTATATCAACTTCTTTTAATGTAAGCGCTTCAAAAATTTGCGGCTATTATTTGTCATAAGATTTGCAATAGTTATATAATTGATTTGGTAACGTTTTTATTAAAAGACTTAAGGGTATATTTTTATTAAAAGTACAGAACGAAAATATTGGAGGGCGAAATTTATGACGAACTTTACTATAGTTAATAACGATTATGAATTGTACAAAGTTTTGGAAGACAAAAAAGCAGAAGGCTATTTAGAAAATGAATTAATGGTCATCAGTAAAAGTAAATTACACCTCGACGATTTGCACAACTCACAAATTACATTGATTGCTACAAGTGGTTCATTTAGTGACCAAATGTCTAAATTATTAACTGGTGAAGATGGCGAACATGCTGTATTATCACGTTTCCATCTTAATGATGAAGAATTAGAAAAGTATAAAAGTGAAATCTTAAATAATAAAATGCTTGTTGTTGCTGAACGCGATGACTCATCTCATAAAGAAGTAGATGAACATAATTCAGCTTATGAAAATATTGATATCACTCACTATGCTAATGAATCAAAAGGTCCAAAATCATAAGTGTCCTGTGCGTAGTACTTATGTATGAGTACTCAAATAAAGCGGGAGTAAGATTCAGACTTTAGAGGCGTTCTGTCTTACCCCGCTATTTTAATACCATCATTTTGATATGCTATAATGAGAAAAATGATTATGGGGTGAACTTATGAACTTTAAATTGATTGACAGTGTCAAAGATCCTTATTATCAACAAGCATTAACGTTATATGACAGTAAATTAGGTATAAAGCTGCAAGAAGATGCTCACATCTTTAAGCGTTCATTGGAAAATAACAAAACTGAAAATGACTATTCTTTTATAGTTGGTCTAAATGAGCATCAACAGGTTGTTAGTATGGCTACAGCACACTACGAAGCCACGACAAATTCTGCCTTTCTGATTTATTTATTAGCTCAAGATGGCCCTGAACACGACAACATTCTTGATGAAACCCTCACACATATTGAAGCTCAAATTAACTCACTTTCTAATAAAGTGCATAATAGAAACGTTAACTTTATTATGCTAGAAGTTCCTCAAACAACACCAAAAGAATTCGATGGCCAAAAGGATATTTTACATAGTAGACGCCAATTTTTATACGAGCATCAGTTTGAAAAACAGACAGACATTCGCTACTTACATCCGAATAATACTCCAGGTAATTCTGCTAGTGACGTTGACTTATTCATCAAACCTTACATTAAATTAAGTAAAGATGTATTCCCAGCAAGTGTAAAATCAAGTTACATATTAAAATATGTGTTTGCAAATGGTATTTCAAGAGATATCATTTATCCTTTGCTCGTTAAAATGAATTTACGCCGTCCTTTCTAACAATACTTGAAAACGATACGCTTTAGGGTTAAACTATCATATGAGGTTAGACTGACGTTTGAGTGACCGTAGACAAACGTCTCTATACATAAAACTAATAAAGAAAGGATTTAACATATGTTAACAAAAGAATTCGCCCAACGCGTTGAACTTAGTGAAAAACAAGTGCGCAAAATCGTTCAGCATTTAGAAGAACGTGGTTATCAATTAAGTAAAACTGAGTACCGAGGTCGTGAAGCCACAGATTTTAAAGAAGACGACATTGAATTATTCCGTGACATTGCAGACAAAGTGAAGCAAACAAATAGTTATGACCTTGCATTCGAGGAACTCGAACAGGAAAAAGATTTCTTGCAAGTACTTGTTAAAGAAGACAATAGCAAGTTGCCGACTAATCAAAATATTCCACAACTTGTAGAAGAGTTGCGCACAGAAATTCAAAAGATGCGTGAAGACCGCCAAATGCTTGGCCAAATGATGACTCAAGTCCATCAGCAACAGCAAGAATTAAAAGCCCTACAAACACAGCTAACAACTAAAATTGATGATAATACAGCATCAATTAAAGCGATTCAAACATCACAAGAAGATTTAGCAAATGCACAAAAAGCTCAAACAGCATATACAAGAAACGAATTAGTTAACGACATTATTAAAGCTCAACCGGTAGCACCAAATAGTAATCAAGAAGATGCAGCAACTAAAGCATCATCACTAAATGAATCTGACCTTGAATCTACAAAGGATAACCAAACTGCGAAACAGAATAATACAAAAACAGTTACAGCTGACAATCAAAGTAAGGAACAAAGTCATATTGAGACACCTTCAACTGATAGTGACAATCAATCAACAAAAGCTGAAGAGCAAGGAACAACTAGCAATGTATCAATTAAGGCCGATGACTCAATAACTAAACATTCAGATTCAGAATCAGAGTCAACATCTGAAGACAAATCAAAACAATTAGATGAAGATATTGCTAATTCATCTGAAACATCAACGCAGTCAACTTCTGAACAACAAAGTCAAACAGCAAATTCCGCTTCTTCTCAATCATCTTCAGTAAAACAACCGGCACCGAAAGAAGAGAAAAAGGGCTTCTTCGCACGCTTATTCAATTTATAAATTTTTATGTAATAAATAGAAAAACATGAGACATAACACTCAATTAAGAGGGAGCGGGACAGAATTCATAATGAATTCGTAGTCCCGCCCCGGCAAGGTTGACTAGGATTGAAAAAAGCTTAGTATCCAGCGTATTTTCAATCCAGTCAACTACTGCCAATATAGAACTCAGAGCCTAAAATATAATTATGTCCCAGACTCCATTTTGTTTAGTCGTCATTATTTCATTTCTTAAGTCAATTTCACCTTAACTAAATCATGTTTCATTATATTTCATTTTGAAATAACTTCTTGTTGATATGTTCTGGTCATTTTATTCCCTGCCACTCTTGATCTTTTTAACTCACATTTCTCATTAAAAAGCACTTATATTTTAAATCGCTCAACTATTTTGATTGCACGATTGATTCAATCTGCCTCCCATATTTCACCTCTCAAATGAATGATGGCATTTGCTATTTTATCCATACTACTTATATTTACTATAATTTTGTCTGAATAGTTTTACTTCTTTTATAGATATAATTTTTATATCTTTTATATTGAATTCTGTTATTAATAGTATTATCCTTATAATATATATCGGAATTAAAACAATAAATCTTTGGGAGGATTATACATGCAACATTTTTTTACAGTTATTAACGTCTTTATTTTAGTTGCCTTTATTGTTGCATTATGGATAATGGCTAAAAAGCACGTGTCATTCCCTAAACGCGTTTTTACTGCTTTAGGTATTGGGATTGTATATGGCATTGTGTTGCACCTTAGTTATGGCGTAGACTCAAATATATTAACGCAAACTACAGATTGGTTTAGTATTGTGGGCGATGGCTATGTAGCGTTACTACAAATGATTGTAATGCCACTCATATTTATTTCTATCGTCTCAGCCTTTAGTAAAATTGAAATAGGCGATAAATTTGCCAAAATAGGTAGTTATATTTTCGCTTTTTTAATTGGTACAGTGGCAATTGCTGCGATTGTCGGTATCATTTACGCGATGCTTTTCGGTTTAGATGCATCTAGTATCGATTTGGGTAGTGCTGAACATTCTCGTGGTACGGAAATAAGCAAGCAAGCTAAAGACCTTACAGCCAATACCTTGCCACAACAAATTTTAGAACTATTACCAAGCAATCCATTCCTTGACTTTACTGGTCAAAGAACTACTTCCACGATTGCCGTAGTTATTTTTGCTACGTTCGTTGGTTTTGCATACTTACGTGTGGCTCGTAAACAACCACAAAATGGCAGCCTTTTAAAACGTGGTATTGATGCGATATATGCACTGGTCATGGCTATTGTGACATTTGTTTTAAGACTTACACCATACGGTATTCTAGCCATTATGTCATCTACAATTGCTACAAGTGATTTTGCGGCAATATGGACATTAGGTAAATTTATGCTCGCATCATATGCAGCACTGATTACAATGTACATGATTCATCTAATCATTTTAGGTGGTTTGGGGCTTAACCCAATTAAATATATGAAAAAAACATTCGAAGTTATGGTCTTTGCGTTTACATCACGTTCAAGCGCAGGTGCATTGCCGCTCAATATCCAAACACAAACACAACGTCTTGGTGTCCCAGAGGGTATTGCTAACTTCTCAGCAAGCTTTGGTTTATCAATTGGTCAAAACGGCTGTGCCGGCATTTATCCAGCAATGCTTGCTATCATGGTAGCACCTGTCGCAGATGTCAAAGTAGATCTCAGCTTTATTTTAACCGTAGTTGCTGTAGTAATTATTAGCTCATTTGGTGTTGCTGGTGTAGGTGGCGGCGCAACATTTGCTTCTATCTTAGTATTATCAACATTAAACTTACCTGTAGCACTCGCTGGTGTCTTAATATCTATTGAGCCACTCATTGATATGGGACGTACCGCATTAAATGTCAATGATTCAATGCTAGCTGGTACAGGAACAGCTAAATTAACACGCCATCTCGATAAAGAAAAATTCAACTCTGAGCATTACGGTGATTTAACAACAAGTTAAAGCTAAACAAAAGGGAGCGGGGACAGAATTCATTATGAATTCTTAGTCCCGCCCCGGCAAGGTTGACTAGGATTGAAAAAGCTTGGTATAAGCGTATTTTTAATCCAGTCAACTACTGCCAATATAGAGTTCATAACTTAAAACATAATTATGTCCCAGCTTCTTTTATTCTATATATCAATGATTATCGTTTCATAAACCCCGCTTTATTTAATTGTTCTAACATATCTAGACGTGGTTTATTACTTAAGAAAGCCTGAACTTGGTCGGACCAGGTTTCTACTCGTGCACCATTTGTGCGCTTCTTATAATAGTCACTAACTAACTGGTCATATTCTATTAATACACGTGTGATATTGTCTTTATCTGCGTTATATTTATTTTGATGGAACACACTATCATATGGTAATCGTGGTTTTGGTGTCCCCTGCTCATCATCGGCTGGTTCACCTATAGCCATACCAAATAACGGGAAGGTATACTCAGGTAAGTCTAAAATGTCTCTCACTCTACCAACATCATTGCGCAATGAACCCAGATAAACGATGCCATAACCCATATCCTCGGCAGCGACTGCCATATTTTCAGCGACTAAAGCTACATCAATCGTACCTACCAATAATCCTTCTGCTGATTCAAATGATCCTGTCATATCATTATCTGTGCGTTCGTTAATCATTTGATGACGATAGTAATCAAGCACAAACACAAATAAATATCCATTATCGACAACGTATGGCTGTCCAGATACTTCTTTTAAATCTGTTTTAATTTGAGGATCATCAACGCCAATAATGGAATATGTTTGCAAGTAACTTGACGTTGAAGCACTTTGACCTGCTTCAACCAATTTTCTTACGACATCATCACTTAATGGTTTATCTTTAAATTGTCTCACAGAATGATGTTCTTTCATCAATTCATATGCATATTCTGACACATTATCCACTCCTTTATCGTTGCTTCATTATAACAATGATTTGTTAAATTGTATGTTTACTCGCTTCATACCCATTTAGTCATAAATTAAAAACATTTGCCATCAAAGTTAAATATCGTTATCATAATAGTAGAAATTTTCAGAATATTAAGGAGCGATGATAGTATGACTCAAGCTAATCAACACGTATCTTCAGCTTTATTTAATGCTTTTAAAACGCATCAACCTATTGAGTTTATAAGTAAATCTTATTCATTAAATGAGAGTGAAGCTTATCATACGCAAGATGATTTAATTAAACAACTACAATCTTATGAAGGTTCTAAAGTAGCTGGTTATAAAGTAAGTATGACCAGTGCGGCAACTCAAGCGATTGCCAATACCAACGAACCCGCTTACGGCACTATTTTATCAAGTAAAGTAGTCAAAGGGGGCGACACAATTTCATTATCTAAATTATTTAGTCCTTTGTTAGAGCCAGAAATTATGTTTAAACTGACGGCAGACTTACCTAAAGACTCAGATAATCTAACTATTTTATCTAATGTTAAAGTTGCGGCAGGCATTGAAATACCTGATGCGCGATATATCGATTGGTTCCCTAATTTCACTTTAGCCGATCTTATTTCAGACGATACAGCGACAGGTCTTATTGTAGTTGGCAAATTTGTTGACCCATTAGACTACGATGCATTCGCGAATATTCCGTTATCATTAGTAAAAGATGGCAAAGAAATCGCAACTGGCCTTTCAAATGAAGTATTAGGCAATCCTATTGAATCCGTAAAATGGTTAAACAATAAATTACAGTCTCAAGATAAGCAATTGAAAAAAGATCAAATCATATCATCAGGAACTTTTATCTCGCCATTAACTTTAGAAGAAGGTAATTATACAGCAAGCTATGGCGAAGTTGGTTCTGTTGACATAACGGTTACAAATTAAGATATGATTTAATTTATGATATTCAACAGCAATTCTTAACTACTATTTAATTGAGAAAATGAATATCTAATTGATAAAATTGTAAACAAAGATTCACATATAATATTAATTATTATCTATGATAGTCCTTATGCTAAACACAGAAGTAATTAGGTTCACAAACCTTTCTAAACTAATCATTCTTTTAATTCCAAAGTGGCAACCTACAATAACTATAATAAGTATGTAGCTGTTGCCACTTTTTTGTGTCTAGAATTTCTTGTCATGTTTTGCCAAGGTTAAAAGAGGTTAAATGGTAATATGAATATATTTTTAAGTTCTTGTATAATTTGTGAACTTTAATTCTAATTATTGAAGTTTATTAAGCTTAATTCATATCCTAATTATTTTCTGATAATTTAGTGAGTTACTTATGTTGACTATTTAAACTTGCCATGTGATAATAGCGATTAAGAGATTAGAATTATTATAATCAAGAAGTGATTCTAATTCACAATCTACAATCAAATTTAGGAGGAATTTACCTATGTCATTAATTAACAAAGAAATCTTACCGTTTACAGCAGAAGCTTATGATCCAAAGAAAGACGAATTCAAAGATGTTTCTCAAGATGATTTAAAAGGTTCATGGAGTGTTGTTTGCTTCTATCCAGCAGACTTTTCATTCGTATGTCCTACTGAATTAGAAGATTTACAAAATCAATACGATCAATTACAAGATTTAGGTGTGAATGTATTCTCAGTTTCAACAGATACTCACTTTGTACACAAAGCTTGGCATGACCATTCAGATGCGATTAGTAAAATCCAATACGTTATGATTGGTGACCCATCACAAGTTATTACACGTAACTTTGACGTATTAGATGAAGAATCAGGTCTAGCTCAACGTGGTACATTTATTATAGACCCTGATGGCGTTGTTCAAGCAGCTGAAATTAATGCTGACGGTATTGGCCGTGATGCAAGCACATTAGTACACAAAATCAAAGCTGCCCAATATGTTCGTCAACATCCAGGTGAAGTTTGCCCAGCTAAATGGGAAGAAGGTTCAGAAACGCTACAACCAGGATTAGATTTAGTAGGTAAAATTTAAGGGGGCATCCGAAAAGCATGCTTAACAAAGATTTAAAACAACAATTGTCTCAACTTCTTGACTTAATGGAAGGCGATGTTCAATTTGTAGCGAGCATTGGTTCCGACGATAAATCCAAAGAATTAAAAGATCTCTTAGATGAGATTTCAGGCATGTCAGAGCGTATAACAGTCGTTGAAAAAGACTTAAAACGTACGCCAAGTTTTTCAGTCAATCGTCCTAATGAAGAAACCGGCATTACCTTTGCCGGTATTCCATTAGGCCACGAATTCAATTCACTAGTCTTGGCTATCTTACAAGTAAGTGGTCGTGCTCCTAAAGAAAAAGAAAGCATTATTAATCAAATCAAAGCACTAGATGGTAGCTATCACTTTGAAACTTATGTTAGTTTAACGTGTCAAAAATGCCCAGATGTCGTTCAAGCATTAAACTTAATGAGTGTAATTAACCCTAACATTACGCATACGATGATTGATGGTGCGATTTTCCGCGATGAATCTGAAAATATCATGGCTGTGCCCGCTGTTTTCCTAGACGGTGAAGAGTTTGGCAATGGTCGCATGACAATTTCAGATATTTTATCTAAACTAGGTAGCACACAAGATGCTTCTGAATATGAAAATAAAGACCCTTATGATGTACTTATCATAGGTGGTGGACCAGCAAGTGGTAGTGCGGCTATTTACACAGCCCGCAAAGGCCTACGCACTGGAATTATCGCTGACCGTATTGGTGGTCAAGTTAATGATACAGCTGGCATTGAAAACTTTATTACAGTTAAACAAACGACTGGTAGTGAGTTTTCATCTAATTTAGCAGATCATATTGCGCAATATGACATTGATGCTATGACAGGTATTCGTGCCACAAATATCGAAAAAACAGATTCAGCTATTCGTGTTACACTCGAAAATAATGCAGTATTGGAAACAAAAACTGCGATTATTTCAACGGGCGCAAGTTGGCGTAAACTCAATGTTCCTGGAGAAGATCGCCTAATCAATAAAGGTGTGGCATTCTGCCCGCACTGTGACGGTCCACTTTTTGAAAATAAAAATGTGGCAGTTATCGGTGGTGGTAATTCAGGTGTTGAAGCAGCCATTGATTTAGCTGGTATAGTAAAACACGTTACATTATTTGAATTTACACCAGAGCTTAAAGCAGATACTGTTTTACAAGAACGTCTTCATTCATTATCTAATGTTGATATTACAACAAATGCTAGAACAACAGAAGTTCTTGGTGATGATCATGTGACTGGTATCCAATATGAAGATATGTCAACTAATGAAATTAAAGAATTAACTTTAGATGGTATCTTTGTTCAAATTGGATTAGTTCCTAATACAGCATGGTTAGGAAATGCAGTTGAGCTTAATGAACGTAAAGAAATTGTGACTGACCGCAATAATCAAACTAACGTTCCTGGTATCTTTGCTGCAGGAGATGTAACAGATCAAAAAAATAAACAAATTATTATCTCTATGGGATCAGGTGCTAATGCTGCATTAAACGCATTTGATTATCTCATCCGAAATTAATTAAATTAGCCCACCTATCAACAATATCTTTAAAGACGAACCTCGATAATGAGGTTCGTTTTTTATGTTTTAAAATGATGAAGTGAGCCAAGGGAACAGGACAGAATTCATTATGAATTCCTAGTCAACTACTACCAATATTTAGTTCATAACCTAAAACATAATGATTTCACAGTCTTTTGAAGACCTTTCATTATTCATCATTTTGCATCAGCAAAAACTTTCTAATGAATCCAATAAGTATACACTCTACGACACTAACTTTAATATCCATACAAATTATCGCCATATTTTCTTCATATTATAAAATTTAATATATCGTAAACGTTCATTTATTGTGATATACGTGATAATCTATTATTATTATGTATACAAACAAACATTCATGCGATAGTTATAAAGGAGTATACAAAATACGATGAAAAAAAGAATAATTTATGCTTTATTATTCACTATTGTGCTCGTCTTAAGCGCTTGCTCAAATGGTGATATAGATGATAATGACCACCACGCAAATGGTATCCATGCACCCAAAAATGTTAAAAAAATAACTGAAAAAGACATCTTTTCTTCTAATAAACAAAATGAAAAACTCAGTGAAAAAGAGATGAATCAAGCGATCCAAAAATATTTAGATGTTAATTCAATTATCCTTGACAATAAATATTTAATGCAAAGTAAATTAGATAAGCAATCTGATAGTCAAAATAAAGTAACTGACAAGCAGGCTAAAGAGTTAAGTCAATTATCTAATAATGCAGTTAAAAACGATATGCACTTCAAAAACTTTGTAAAAAATAATACCCTGCCAAAGGGATACGAAGCAAATACCGAACGTATCATTAAGTATTTTCATGCTTTAAATAGCACCATTTCTGATGTTGATAAATCTATTGAAGAATTAAACTATCAACCACAAAACTCAATTAATGTAGTAGATGTTCCAACACATTATGCTGGTGATGTAAATGGTAAAGTTCAAAACAAAATCAAATCTTTCTTAAACGATAAACATATTAAGACTGATGTCTTTGATAAATAAAACTAAGGCATAAGTTTATTGATGTCTCAGTTTACTCTAATTGCATGCGATGCTCATACCGCTAAGCGACTTTTTAGATGACACATGAAATGATGTTGAGTTCATAATTTAAATAATATGTTAAGAATATTGATTAAAGTTGGTAGCACAAACAAATTATGATACCCTTTATAGTGAAATAATAACACTATGGAGGGTATCACTATATGGACAAAGATTATTATAATGAACCTTTGTTTTGCAAAATTTTAAATTATATATCAACAATATGTATGTTATTAGCCTTAATTATCCTAATTATTAGCTTTTTTATTGATTTGCCTAAATTGATTATTCCTATACTATTAATTATCGGCTTATTGATTAACGTCATTCCTAATATTTATAAAAAGAATATGGGTATTGTTGTTACTGATATCATTATTGCCATCGTTATACTACTGCTTAATTTATATTAAATACGTGACAAAAATACGCTCGGTTAATATATCATTTTCTAGCATTAAAATTCTTTATTTTTGGCAGAAAGTGCCTGAGACATTATTATGTTCTAGGCTATGAACTAAATATTGGCAGTAGTTGACTGGATTGAAAATACGATGATACCAAGCTTTTTCAACCCTAGTCAACCTTGTCTGGGCGGGACTACTCATTCATCATGATTGCTGTCCCGCTCCTTATTTTATATTTCTACCACAATGGGTTTACAGTTTTCAATATGTATTTGCTTGGCGTCTTCACGTTTTAATACACCTAAATACACTAAGGCACAGCGAATAAGTATTTGATGCGCCACAACTACAATAGTATCATACGTCGAATTGACGGTATGATTAAAAAACGCTTCAAAACGATCAATAACGTCTTGATAGTTTTCTCCTTGAGGTACACGTTGAGTATAACTATTTCTAAAATTCATATATGATGATTGGGTAAAATATTTCTTATATTCGGATATCTGTTCGAGTTCTTGTTGATTTTTCCCCTCAAATACACCTAGGGAACGTTCTCTAAGCAATGGCGTTAGCGTCGTAGGAATATCATATGGGAAAATACAGCTATACGTCTGTACTGTGCGCTTTAAATCTGACACATAGACATGCTGAATATCTTTAGTATTAAAATAAGATTCAAGTGCCTGTGCACTATTTCTTCCCGTCTGTGTGAGATCAACATCAAGTTGTCCGCAATAGTATGTCTTACCTTGATGATTATCTAAATTAGCTTGTGATTCTCCGTGTCTAACAAAATATATTTTCATAGTCTATTACCTTTCATGCTGCAGAATATATTTATAATTTTAATGTCTCTTATCACAATACTTTTGTTGGGCAAACTATGATACAAACCAACATGATTTTAAGACTGTTACTTTGATGAATCAATCACAACAATTGTATCATACCTGAATACATCAATGTGATACAATTATTATTAAAAAAATATCATTATTAAGTAATTTCATTGTGCAAAATTTCTAATTATTATCACTATTTTTATTGCTAGTAACATGTAATCATGCTAAAATGTAACTGTAGTTAGAGATAACTACGTAGTCTTTTATATTCATGAACATAATACTCCTGGATGACGCCTTAACCCGACGTCATCCTCTTTTTTTATGTATTTTAAGGTAAATCCCATATAAACAATCTCATTAAAATAAAAAAGCGAACTATATCAGTACCGTCTTTACGATACTTGATACAGTCGCTCAAATGATACGATGTCTATTTTCTTAATGCTTTTAAAGCTAAAGAAATTAAGAAAATTAAAATGATTGAACCTAATAATGCTGGGAAAATGTAAATACCAGCAATAGATGGTCCCCAATGTCCTAGTAACCAACTACCTACAGCAGAACCTACAATACCAGCAATAATATTACCAAGTATACCACCTGGAATGTCTTTACCTAAAATGGCACCTGCTGCCCAACCAATTAATCCGCCGACTATAAGCATTAATATAAATCCCATAATTTATTCTCTCCTTCATCAATTAAATTATTATGTCCCTTATGTATACCACTCTGTCGACAATATAAACATCACAACAAAATTTATAGCATTTTTATATAAACTTTTTTAAAACTTGGTTTTATGGAATCTATATAACTTTCCTCGTGTTTTACCGCTTTCTGTATTTAACGATAATATTAATAATCAGCCATACAATCTGAATTATAAATGGAATAATGTAAGCGATTAAAAGTACAATCAAAGCGTACATTCGAGCTTCAGGTGACTGTACCATGCCAGAACCATCTACTTTCCGAATCAAAATAGCCAACGACATGCCTGCAAACGTAATTATCCAAAAAACAGTCACAATCCACCATATGATCCATGACGTTTTCATAAATATCAACAAGTCCTTTTCTAATTATTGTGTATTTACAAACATTTTAAAAAAATTACGAAATAATAGCAATTATACATGAATGATGCACAAAAAACGCGCTGTTAAATTCGTTTATTATATAACAATGCTATTTTGAAGTTCCAAAATTAATAAGTTGATTATTTTTGAGAATAGGCATAATATATATAAATATCAAGAATATATAAAGGACTATTACTTATTGGAGGTTATGTTATGAGCTCACATGCTTTATTTAACTTAAGAACAAAACGTAACTTAGAAATTAATGAATTAACAGATTTATTAAATAAAAAATATGGTACACATTATGAGCCACATCAATTATGGGAGTGGGAAAATCATCAACATGAACCAGAATTTAAAGACGCTATGAATTTAGCCGATTTCTTTGATGCACCATATGAATTATTTGTGGAAAGTAAATATCAAGAATATCAACAACAATTAGAAGACGTAGATATTCGTCTCTAAGTTTATATTGGGCGCAGGACAGCATTCATTGTGAATTCATAGTCCCGGCGCCACGGCATGGTTGACTAAGATTTTAAATAGCTTAGTATAAGCGTATTTGCAATCCACTCAACGACAATATATGATTACGAAATATCAAAAAGCTCCCTTCAAAGTTTTCATTTTTTCAATGTCTACGTTGAAGGGAGCTTATCATTATGTCTCAGACGTTATTTTTATACAACGCACACCCGCCCTGGGTTGGAAGACGGGTGCGCTGTATGTGTAAGAACACATATAACATTAGGCATAATATTCACTATGTTCGCGCCTATCTGAACATACTTTAATTTTATCACAGACTCGTAATTTACAACATCTTTACACCTTATTAACAAACGATTCGAGCTAACATATTATATTAAATTTTATATTCTAATACATGTTATAATTATGTAAAAATCAATGATTAAAATATACGTATATGGAGGCATAATTAAGATGAAATTCATTAACTTTAGTACAATGACTGAAAATGGTTTAAATAAGAAAGTAAATCAATTTTTAGAAGAAAATCCTTATATCGAAATTATTAAATTTGATTACCAAGTTGGAACAGGTGGCTATGGCGTGGGCATACTGTATCAAGATCGTAAAACGTACTAATATTATCATTGGCCTGATGGATGCAATGGGGCGGGACAGCATTTATTATAAATTCGTAGTCCCGCCACGGCATGGTTGACTAGGATTGAAAAAGCTTAGTATAAGTGCATTTTCAATCCACTCAACGACTGCCAATATTTAGTTCAAATCCTAACACATAATGATGTCCCAGTCCTTTTTATATTATTTTGACTCATGACTATATGTAAGTATTTAAATATAATTAGTGATACCCGTTGTATATATATCAGTATTTTTCACTAATATTATTTACATGTATTTCTTTTAATTTATTATTAGTGTATTCAAAATAACCTTGCCCGTTTGCTGTGTTGATTTAAAATTAATTATTACTTCTATCTTTATTATACTTAGCGTGTAAATAAATTAATGCAATACCTATCAATATAATAATCACATGACCGATAATGCCTAGAAGTTTAGATTCGTCTAAATTTAAAACATTAAAAACGATTGGCTGTAATATAATTAAGATTAAAAGGTACAAAATCACTTTCATAGAAGTAAAATACTTTGCCATAGTTACACTCCTGTCTAATTATTCTTATTGCTATTTCTGAAATTCTCATCCGCTTTTCTGTAAATTATATGATTATTGCATGTATTATGGAACCAATAACGTTTATTATTACTTCGCATGTATGGCCTCCATAAATACTTTTTATATTTACCACATATGATAACAAATATCTCCAAAGCTGAAAATGAAGCCTTTTTATCAATATACAATTATGTTATACGATCTTGCAAACTCAAATTACATACAATAAATGATTCCGTTCAAGCGTCTGAAATGATCTTTTTATTTAAAATAAGAAAAATAAATTACTACTGTTACATATACCAGACCGATAAACCCATGCACTAATAGGTTAATATAAATCTGTCTTTTGTTCATATTATTACCTTTATATATCCTTCTATAATTTAAGTTATAGAAAAAAGTACAAGTTACAGAATATAATACTATAAATAATAAGCCTAATAGCAAAGCCACATAAATATTCAAAACCTTTTACCTCGCTTATAGTCATCTTAATTATAAGTGTAACATAGGACGTTGATGCAATGAGAGCGGGACAGCATTCACTATAAATTCGTAGTCCCCGCCCTGGCAAGGCTGACTAAGATTGAAAACAACTTGGTATCAACATATTTGCACTCCAGTCAACTACTGTCAATATAGAGTTCATAGCCTAAAACATAATGATATCCCAGGTCCTTTAATAAATGGTTCTATAATTCTCAAAACACAAAAATAACTCCATAAGCCTATGCTTACGGAGTTTTACAATAAACTATATATTAGTTTTTCTCTTTAATATAGGAATATTTTATATCATTTCATTCGCTATTAAAATGCTTATATAACAATATTTATAGCTATAATATTAATGAGTTAATATTCATACTCTTGCCCTTTATTTCAAAAGTACGCCCTTTTTTTGCCCTCTTTTATTTACTAATCACTTTGTTTTTCTTTTCTAAAAACCATATCGTAAACAAATGAGATTACCGCTAATACAATCCCTAATGTTAAAAGTCCATTTAATCCATTATCACTGTAAATATTAATAATGTTTAACGAACTTATTTTGTCAGCAAGCCGATTAGTTATATGTATATTAAAATAACTTAATAAATATGTACCTATCACAAAGATAGCAATAATGAATATAAAATCGCCTAGTGTTTTTAAAAATTTACTCATCCTTGTTTTCCTTTTTAGCTTTGGCTATTAATATTAACATCATTATCAAAGGAAACGCTATAAGAAAGTAAATCATTCTAACAACCTCCTATGTATATTTAATATCACTGTATCAAATATGAGTATTTGGTTCAATTGCGTTTTCGCTTAAACCCATTCTTAATATCTCTCAATAGAGCGTTACTCCCCAATCAATTTGAAATAGTCTCCATAGTAAACGCTATAATTTTACCTATTAATTCCATATATATGACCTCCATAGGCTTTTAATTATATTTGCCACGAATGAACGCAAATTGACATACCTAATATATCTATATGTCTAAAAGCTCAATTATTCGTTCTGATATATCTCAGTGAACAATTGGTTCTATTAGTTATATACTATCTAGTATATAAAGAAATCTTGTGCACACTTAACCTACATAGTTATTCCCCACTGTAACTTAGGACGTTGATGCAATGGAAGCGGGACAGCATTCACTATAAATTCGTAATCCCCGCTCTGGCAAGGCTGACTAAGATTGAAAACAACTTGGTATCAATATATTTGCACTCCAGTCAACTACTGTCAATATATAGTTCAGAGCCTAAAACATAATGATGTCCCAGGTCCTTTAATAAACGGTTCTATAATTCTCAAAACACAAAAACAACCCCATAAGCCTATGCTTACGGGGTTTTATAATAAACTATATATTAGTTTTCTTCTTTAACATATGGTAATAATGCCATATGACGTGCACGTTTGATAGCTGTTGTCAACATACGTTGATATTTAGCTGAAGTACCAGTTACACGACGTGGTAAAATTTTACCGCGTTCTGAGATAAAACGTTTCAATAACTCAGTGTCTTTATAGTCGATATGTGTAATGCCATTTGCTGTGAAATAACATACTTTTTTACGACGACGTCCGCCTCTTCTTGGTCCACCTGCCATGGTTAACTGCCTCCTTTAATATTTTTTATTTCATGCGTTCATTTTTTTAGAATGGTAAGTCATCATCACTAATATCAATCGGTCCATTAGCATTGGCAAATGGATTATCGTTTTGATTAGATTTTGATGCGTTATTGTTATTATATGACGTATTTTGTCCTGATTGTTGACCACCGAATCCTTGACCATAGTCTTGGAATTCATTGTTTTGTGAACGTTGGCCACCATGTTGTGCGTTCTTAGGTTCAAGGAATTGAACACTGTCGCATACAACTTCGGTAACAAAAATACGACGACCTTCTTGATTTTCATAACTACGTGATTGTAAGCGACCATCAACGCCGGCTAAACTACCTTTATTTAAATAGTTATTAACGTTTTCTGCTTGTCTTCTAAAAACAACACAGTTGATAAAGTC
Source organism: Staphylococcus sp. HMSC059F04 (assembly GCF_001812565.1). Classification (NCBI taxonomy): domain Bacteria; kingdom Bacillati; phylum Bacillota; class Bacilli; order Caryophanales; family Staphylococcaceae; genus Staphylococcus; species Staphylococcus sp. HMSC059F04. The sequence goes on from NZ_KV809467.1 coordinate 29,605, forward strand.
AGCTTCGCGTTCCCCTTGAGCATTCGTGAATGTACGATTAACAGCTAAAGTAAAAGTCGCTACACTTACGCCTGAGGGAGTAGTTCTGTATTCTGGATCTTTGGTTAAACGACCTACTAATACAACTCTATTTAACATATAAGCGCCCCCGTCTAATTATTACTTATCTTGGTCTTCACGGATAACGATGTAACGAATGATATCATCATTAATCTTAGCTAAACGTTGGAATTCGTCAGTCGCTCTATTGTTATCTGTTTTAATGCGTACGATGTTATAGAAGCCTTCTTTGAAATCTTCAATTTCATAAGCAAGACGGCGTTTACCCCAATCTTTTTCTTCTAAAACTTCTGATCCTTCTGAAGCTAAGATACCGTTAAAACGTTCTACTACAGCTTTTTTAGCATCTTCTTCAATATTTGGACGTACGACATACATAATTTCATATGTTCTCATTTTATAATTGCACCTCCTTGTGGTCTATGCGGCTTATTAACTTTATCAATAAGCAAGGAATAATTTTCATTACTCACAGTCCATAATTATAGCATAGGGTTTTACTTTTTACAATCTATATTATTTTGTCTTTTACATGACGCATACCGCCAAAATATAGTGCGCATTTTATTTTTAAATCAAACTTATTGCCTATTTCATATATCGAGCAATACGCATGGTTGCTAATACATTTTAAATATTTTACCCTCTATACGAACCATTCAAAAAATATTTAAACACTTTCAACTGTAGTTTACATAATAAGGAGGCTCTTAATGTTTATAAAAATATCACGATCGATTATAACCCTCTTAATTTTACTGACAACTCTATGTACCACCACAGCTTTAGCAGAAAAACCAGTATATCAATATCATAAAGGTACAATGGGCTCTGGTTACAAACAATACATAAATAGTGGTGCAGGCGGCCGAGGAGGCATGCCAACTAAACCACGGGCAAATGTTTCGTCATCCAGCAAAAGAATTTTAGATATATCTGAATGGCAAGGTGCACTTACCGATGCTCAAGTAAAAGCATTAAAGAAAAACTATGACTTCATCATTATTCGCGGACAATATGGCTCTGAATATGTCGATAAATGTTTAGCAAACAATTCTGCACTTTTAGATAAATACAATATGAAATTTGGTGTTTATTCTTATAGTATGTATGAAAATGCCGATGATGCGCGTTATGAGGCTCGAACACTTCATCAACGTGCACCTAAAGCTGATTTTTACATTAATGATTATGAACAACAAACGGTTAAATCTGGTGATGAAAATACTGCCACTCAAGCTTGGGCTGCTGAAATGAAAAAGTTAGCGGGAAATAAAAAGGTATTGTTCTATTCTTACGAGAATTTCATGTTAAATCATGTTGCTAACGCCATTAATGCTTATGATGGATGTTGGTTAGCAGCGTATCAACAAACTGAACCTCAAAGCGAACATGTCCTATGGCAATACACGGATCACTATTATGCATCTGAACTCAAACAAAATGTTGATGCTAACTATGTAAGTCAAAATCTTAATCAGAATTTTTTTATCAACTAGGTTAAATAGCACTTTACAAAACAGAACGTATGTTCTATAATATCGATGTGAGGTGTTTAACATGCAGTTAAATTTAGATTGGTCTAAGGATTTTCAAGAATTTCAAGACATTCTAAATAGTGGTATCCACCCAGATTGGCTCTATTGTGCTAAAGCAAACTTGGTACTTCAACCCGCTTATACTGGTGAAGGTAAACAGTTTTTTAGCACAGAAGATATTGTTGAAGCGAGTAAAGTGATACCTTTCTTTTAAATCATCTTGACATTATCTTATTCATAAATAGTGACATGAAACAATTACGACCATACCAATTTTGTAGTATAAGTCTTCAGTTAACTAACTTATTCATTCAATTTTAACTTAAATCACAATATATACTTTTCCAAAGTTAATAAATAAAAACAATGTAAGCCCCTCGTCACATTAGCCATTTTCGAAGCTTACATTGTTTTTTATCTATGAGTTAGCAATTTATTGTTATCATTCCAATTTTAGACATTGAATCTAAAGTGAACAATATCTCCATCTTGCATGATATAGTCTTTACCTTCTAAACGTTGTTTCCCAGCTTCTTTTGCACCTTGTTCACCATTATATTCGACATAGTCTTTATAACTTGTTACCTCTGCACGAATGAAACCACGTTCAAAATCTGTATGGATAATACCTGCACATTGTGGAGCCGTCATACCTTGTTTAAATGTCCAAGCACGTACTTCTTGCACACCCGCCGTAAAATATGTTGATAAACCTAACAAATCATAAGTCGTACGGATAAGTTTATTTAAACCAGGTTCTTCAATGCCTAAGTCTTCCAAGAACATCGCTTTATCTTCATCATCAAGTGTTGCAATCTCTTCTTCAATTTTTGCACTGATTACGATAACCTCAGAATCTTCCTTTGCAGCATACTCTCGAATTGCTGTTACTTTATCGTTTTCTACATCGCCAATTTCATCTTCTCCTACATTAGCGATATATAACATTTTTTTAGATGTTAATAGCTGTGCTTGATTAACCCATTTTTGATCTTCTTCATTAAACTCAAGGCTACGCACTGGATTGCCTTCTTCTAAAGCTTCTTTAATACGATTTAGAATACGCATTTCCATTTCTGCTGTTTTATCTTTTTGACGAGCCATTTTTTCAATACGTGGTAAACGCTTTTCAACTGATTCTAAGTCTGCAAGCACGAGTTCCATATTAATGACTTCGATATCTTCTAACGGATTTACGCGACCAGCGACATGTGTCACATTATCATCATCAAATGCACGTACAACTTGGCAAATTGCATCTACTTCACGAATATGTGATAGAAATTTATTGCCTAAACCTTCTCCTTTAGATGCACCTTTAACAATCCCAGCAATATCTGTAAATTCAAATGCTGTAGGAATCGTTTTCTTTGGTTCTACCATTTCTGTTAATTTATCTAAACGCGTATCTGGCACTTCCACAATCCCAACGTTAGGATCAATGGTAGCAAACGGATAGTTTGCTGCTAAAGCCCCTGCTTTAGTAATTGCGTTAAATAGGGTAGATTTGCCTACATTAGGTAAACCTACAATACCTGCTGTTAAAGCCATTATTCATTCTCCTTACTTTCTGTATCTTGCTGTGATACAACGATTTTTTTCATTTTCTTATTAAACGTCTGCCGTGGAATCATGATGCTGCGATTACATTTTTCGCATTTGATACGAATATCAGCGCCCATACGAATAATTTTAAATCTATTCGCACCACAAGCATGTTGTTTTTTCATTTCTACTATATCATTTATTCCATACTTTGACGTCATAAAGTTACCTCCAATCCTTATTTGCTCTTTTGTTGACTTTCGTATTGAGAAAAGACCGGTTGAGGCAATTTAATACCTTCTTGGACAAACAATTTTTGAATTTCCTTACGTAAAATACGTGCACCAGCTGCACCTTCACCAGGAATGGTTTCTGCAGAAATTCTAAATGTTACTTTATTATTCTCAATTGCATCTATCCCAAGAACAACTGGATCTGTTACAAATAAATAATACTTACTACGCATTGACACAAACAATTTATTTAATTTCTTTTCAACTGCATCTAAATTCTCTTCAACTGATACAGGAATAACTACAATTGCAGTACCGTTCGTAATTGAAAAGTTTGTTATCTCACCCATGCTACCATTAGGAAGAATAGTCAATTCTCCAGTTATTGTATTAATGCGTGTTGATCGCAAACCAATCGATTTAACTGTACCTTCTGCAACTGTCGTTCCACCGCTATTGATTTTAACATAATCTCCAACATCAAATTGGTTTTCAAAAATAATAAAGAATCCCGTGATAACATCTTTTACAATCGTTTGGGCTCCGAAACCTACAGCTAATCCCACCACACCAGCGCTAGCAATAATGCCTTCTACACTTATTCCAAATTTACTTAAGACGGTTGTAATAACGATAAACCAAACAATATATTTTACGACATTTTGTACAAGGGATATGAGTGTTTTCGAACGTTTTTTATTTCCTTTTTTACTCTTGTTTTGGATTTTAAACGCTTGAGCAATAATTTTATTTAAGATGGATATAACAATGATTGCTACTAAGATATAAATTAAGATTAAAGCTAATTTTGTAATTAAGTTTTCATATGTTTCGACCTTAGTTAGCGGTTCGAATAATGATGCTAGTACATTTTTTATTTGATTCATTTATGCAAACCTCCCTATGTTTCGACAATTATGCCATTATATATAAATTCGGTTATACCGTCATCCGTCTACGGTTCGAATAATGAACAACATCACGATCTTTGTTTTCATTTTCCACCGCTATATAGTAACACCTTATTGCTATCATATGCATGCACTTTTTATTATCCGAACCTCAAATTGGGTAAGTAAGACTAAAAAACGTGCATTACTTATCATGCAATAATTTAATTAACCGCTCAAATTCTTCTTTCGACTTAAATTCAAACGTAATTGCACCAACTTGTTTTTTAGTAGAGATATCAACTTTTGCACCATATTGTTCTCGTAATAACCGCTCTTGTTTTTGAATGAATTTAGGTTTTAGTGGTTCCTTAGTTACTTTGGGGTAAGGCTGACTTCCCTCTTGAATGTTGTTCACATACTTTTCTAAATACCTTACACTCCATGATTCTTTAAACGCTTTTCTGCCCACTTGAATCATACGTTGTTTATCCTTGATTCCGAGTAATGTTCTGCCATGTGCGCCGCTGAGTTCTCCTCGTTGTACACTATCTTTAAGTGATGGGGGCAAATGCAGAAGTCTTAACATGTTGGCAATATATGGACGCGATTTACCTAAGCGATGCGCGACTTCTTGTTGCGTAAGTTGCAAATCGTCCATCAATCGTTGATAACTTTCTGCTTCTTCAATTGCATTTAAGTCTTCACGCTGTAAATTTTCAATAATAGCGAGTTCCATCATATCTGCATCAGATAACTCTTTTATAATTGATGGCAACTTTGTCAATCCAGCAAGTTGAGAAGCTCTATAACGTCTCTCACCTACTACAATATAATATCCTTGAACCGTTTGTCTGAGCACAATGGGTTGTAAAATACCGTGAATTTTAATTGACTCAGCTAAATCGTTTAGTCGTTCTGCATCAAAATTTTTCCTTGGTTGATATGGATTAGGCATAATTTCTTCAATTGCAATCCATCGTATCTGCTCATCTTCATTTATCTGTAGGCGATGATCATTTTCTATAGCCACTAATTCTCACCTCATCTTCCCTTTACTAAATTTATTTTATACATCAAATGATTGTGTTCTATTACTTTATATTATTTTAAAAATTAATTGTGGTTTTCACAAGTGCTAACCGTACCCTTAGCCAAAAAATAAAATCTTTTTATCTAATTTATCTCGCATGTTTTATCGTTTACGATAATCTATCGGAATTAATTTTCTAATCTAAATTTTCAGAAAAGTTGTTGACAAATTAAATTTTGAGCTGTAAGCTATGAAATATCATTACAAAAACACTACACACTGTAATAAGGAAAGTAGAGCATACACTACAAGCACAGAGAGTTTCCATTTGCTGAAAGGAAACATTGGAAGCATGTTTGAAAATGGCCTTTGAGTGTTGATACCAATAGGAGGTATCAACGGGTTCGCCCGTTATAGCGATACAGTATTAACATTTTGTTGAATGGCGTACTGGAATGCAATACGTCACGACATGCCGGTTAATACTCATTTAATTCTTTAGAACTAAATGAGTTTTTTAATGTGTTCTAAATTCACATTAATCGTGGCTAAACGTGATATTCGTTTCACTTATGTCTAGACAAATATGGCGTACTGAATGAGGTTACTTTAGCAATAAAGTAACAAACAAAGGTGGTACCGCGAAACAAGCTTTCGTCCTTTACATCCGATAACTATCGGTTTTAAAGGACGGAAGCTTTTTTTATTGAAAAACGGAATGGAGGACATTGATATGAAAGATACACAATTGGCTCAAATCGCTTTAACTAAAGATGCGACCGGCGCCATTGCGAATCCCATTTATTTATCAACAGCATTTCAACATCCTCATCTTGGTGAATCAACAGGTTATGATTATTCGCGCACAAAGAATCCAACACGCAGTGCATTTGAGGAAGCGTTCGCTGCACTAGAACAAGGCGTTGCCTCATTTGCGACGTCGAGTGGCATGGCCGCTATCCAACTTATCTGTAACCTCTTTAAACCAGGTGATGAAGTGCTTGTCGCATTTGATTTATATGGCGGGACATTTAGACTGTTTGATTTTTATGAACAGCAATATGGCATTAAATTTAAATATGTCGATTTCTTAAATTATGATGACGTTTTACAGCATATCAATGCACATACTAAAGCATTGTTTATTGAACCAATCTCAAATCCACAAATGATAGAAATTGATGTCACGCTTTATTATGATCTCAGTCAGCGTCATGGATTATTGACGATTATCGATAATACGTTTCTTACGCCATACTTATCGACACCGTTGACTGAAGGTGCTGATATAGTACTACATTCAGCAACAAAGTACATTGGTGGCCATAATGATGTGTTGGCTGGCGTCGTCACGGTCAAGGATACGCAATTAGCAGAAACATTAGGTCAATTTCATAATATGACTGGTGCAACACTCTCACCATTAGACAGTTATTTATTACAGCGTGGTTTAAAAACACTTCATCTCCGAGTTGAACGGGCTCAACAAAATGCCCAACAACTTGCACAGCGTTGTAACGACTTAGCAGCTATTGATGAAGTTTTATATAGCGGACGAACAGGCATGCTAAGCTTACGTCTCAACAAACATTATTCAGTTGCTAAATTTTTGGAAAATTTAGAAATTTGTATATTCGCTGAAAGTTTAGGTGGAACAGAAACTTTTATTACTTTTCCATACACGCAAACACACGTCGATATGCCAGATGAAGAAAAGGATAAACGTGGCATCGATGAATATTTAATACGTTTGTCTATAGGTATTGAACATTACCAAGATATTGAAGCAGATATTATTCAAGCTTTAACACAAGCTAAAGAGGAGTGATGATATGGCTTTATCTAAAGAAACTGAAGTCATTTTTGATGAACGACGCGGTATTGATTATGACTCAGCAAACCCACCACTGTATGATTCTTCAACATTTCATCAACAAGTATTAGGTGGCAATGCACCATTTGATTACGCACGTAGTGGCAATCCAAACCGGCAACTGCTTGAAGATAAATTAGCTAAGTTAGAAGGTGGGACTTACGCGTTTGCTTATGCTTCAGGTATTGCAGCTATCTCGGCTGTATTGTTAACGCTGTCGTCCGGAGACCATGTCATACTTCCTGATGATGTTTACGGAGGTACATTCCGTTTAACAGAACAAATATTGAACCGTTTTGGTATTGAATTTACAACTGTCGATACCACACAACCCAATAACATTGAACAGGCGATTCAATCTAACACAAAGTTGATTTATGTTGAAACACCATCGAATCCATGTTTTAAGATCACTGATATTCGTGCTGTCGCCCAAATCTCACAGCAACATCAGTTATTATTAGCGGTTGATAATACATTTATGACACCACTAGGCCAGTCACCTTTAGCATTAGGCGCTGATATTGTTGTACACTCAGCAACTAAATTTTTAAGTGGTCACAGTGACATTATTGCAGGTGCCGCAATTACAAATCGACAAGATGTCGCTCAAGCACTTTACTTATTACAAAACGGTACTGGCACCGCATTATCAGCACAAGATAGTTGGACACTAGCTAAACACCTTAAGCCTTTGCCAGTACGCTTTAAGCAAGCTACAGCCAATGCAGAACGGCTAGTCGAATTTTTATCTCAACGTTCTGAAATTTCCGAAGTTTATTACCCAGGAAATCATGCTAAACATCTGCAACAATCATCTAGTGGCGGTGCTGTCATAGGCTTTAGATTAAAGGATGAGTCAAAAGCACAAACCTTTGTTGATGCATTGACACTACTATTAGTTTCCGTCAGCTTAGGCGGTGTTGAGACAATTTTATCTCATCCAGCTACTATGTCACATGCAGCTATTCCAGAAGATGTGCGAAATCAACGCGGTATTACGTTTGGCTTATTCCGATTAAGTGTAGGATTAGAACAACCTGACGAACTGATTGCCGACATCAAATTTGCACTAAAGGAGGCTTTTAATGAGTCAATTTCTCAACCAGTTACAAAACAATATCTTAGTAGCTGATGGCGCTATAGGTACTATTCTTTATTCAGAAGGCTTAGATACTTGCCCAGAAGCCTATAACTTAACTCATCCTGATAAAGTTGAACGAATTCATCGCTCATATATCGAGGCAGGCGCCGATGTTATTCAAACCAACACATATGGTGCTAATTTTGAAAAATTAAAACCCTTTGGTTTAGAACATAAAGTTAAAGAAATTCATAAGGCTGCTGTTAAAATTGCAAAGCGCGCTGCGACTAAAAATACATTTATATTAGGTACTGTAGGCGGATTTCGCGGTATTAAACAAGATGATATTTCTTTATCAACGATACAGTATCATACGGAAAATCAAATTGATACGTTGATTGAAGAAGGTGTAGATGCACTGCTATTTGAAACATATTACGACTTAGATGAATTGAAACGTATTGTTACCTGGACTAAACGTAATTATGACATTCCGGTAGTCGCACAATTAACCGCTTCAAACACAACTTATCTTGTTGACGGTACAGAAATCAATGATGCCTTAGCACAACTTGTTACTTGTGGTGCTGATGTGGTTGGCCTGAACTGTCATCACGGACCACATCATATGGAAAAATCATTTTCTCACATCGCATTGCCAGATAATGCATATATTTCGTGTTATCCCAATGCCAGTTTACTAGATATTGAAAACAGTGAATTTAAATATAATGACAATGCACAATACTTTGGTGCTGTAGCAGAAAAATTAATCGAACAAGGTGTACGCTTGATTGGGGGTTGTTGTGGAACGACACCACAACACATTCATTACATTAAATCCTCGGTGTCACACCTCTCACCTGTTAACCATAAAAAGGTTATTCCTATTCATAAAAAGAGTAATCAGCGTCGAACAGATTCGATAAAACAATCACTAACTTCTAAAGTTAAACAAGGCCCAACGGTAATTGTCGAACTAGATACTCCAAAGCACTTGGATACAGATTTATTCTTTGAAAATATAGGAAAATTGGATGCAGCACATATCGATGCTGTAACGTTAGCAGATAATTCGCTGGCCACTGTTCGCATTAGTAACATCGCTGCTGCCAGTCTAATTAAACAGCGCTATGACATTGAACCTTTAGTACATATTACCTGCCGAGATCGTAATTTAATTGGCTTACAATCTCATTTATTAGGCCTATCTTTAATAGGTGTCAATGAAATTTTAGCTATTACTGGAGATCCATCTAAGGTAGGACATTTACCAGGTTCAACGAATGTCTACGACGTCAACTCTAAAGGTTTAACAGAATTAGCTTTACGTTTTAATCAAGGTATTAATACAGACGGTGATGCGCTGAAGAAACATACCAACTTCAACATCGCTGGCGCTTTCGATCCAAACGTACGAAAGTTAGATGGCGCTGTAAAACGCTTAGAAAAGAAAATAGCAAGCGGCATGAGTTATTTCATTACACAACCGGTTTATAGCAAAGAAAAAATCATTCAAGTGTATGAAGCAACAAAACATCTAAATATACCTATATTTATAGGAATTATGCCTATTGCAAGTTACAACAATGCACTATTTTTACATAATGAAGTGCCAGGCATCAAGATGTCAGAAAGTGTATTAAATCAGTTTAAAGCAGTTAAAGATGATAAAGAAAAGACGAAAGAATTGAGTTTAAGACTATCAAAAGATTTGATTGATACAGTACATCAATATTTTAACGGATTGTATATCATCACACCATTTCAACGTGTAGATTACTCTCTAGAACTCGCAGCGTACTCACGATCAATCACCACTAATAAGGAGGCAATATTATGACAACAATTAACACTTCAAATTTAGGATTCCCAAGATTAGGTAGAAAAAGAGAATGGAAAAAAGCAATAGAAAGTTATTGGGCTAAAAAAATTGATAAAGCTGAATTAGACCAAACATTAACTGACTTACACAGAGAAAATTTACTACTTCAAAAAAATTACAATTTAGATAGTGTACCTGTAGGAGATTTTTCACTTTACGACCATATTCTCGATACATCTCTATTATTCAATATTATCCCTCAACGTTTCCAAGGCCGAGAAGTGAATGATGATTTATTATTCGATATCGCACGCGGAAATAAAGAACATGTAGCTAGTGCCTTAATCAAATGGTTCAATACCAACTATCACTATATCGTACCAGAATGGGACAATGTTACTCCTAAAATCGAATATAATGCTTTGTTAGAACGCTTTAAATATGCACAATCACTAAATATCAATGCACATCCTGTCATTGTAGGACCTATTACTTTTGTAAAATTATCAAAAGGCGGTCATCAATCTTTTGAGGAAAAAGTGCGTGCATTACTACCACTTTATAAAGAAGTGTTACAACAATTAGTTGACGCTGGTGCACAATACATTCAAGTAGATGAACCGATATTAGTTACTGATGGCAGCAGTGATTATGAAACAATCACGAAAGAAGCATATGATTATTTAGCTCATGATGGCTTGGGCAAAAAATTAGTCATTCAAACATATTTTGAACGTGCTAATGTTAAATTCTTAAGTACTTTAGCAGTTGGTGGCTTAGGTTTAGACTTTGTTCATGACAATGGTTACAACTTAAAACAAATTCAAGCCGGAGACTTTGATCGTTCAAAAACATTATACGCAGGTATTATCGATGGTCGTAATGTATGGGCTGCAGATATTGAAGCTAAGAAAAATCTCATTGAAACATTGCAACAATATACAGAACATATTGTGATTCAACCATCATCATCATTATTGCATGTTCCAGTATCATTAGATGATGAAACATTAGAAGCGTCAGTCGCTGAAGGGTTAAGCTTTGCTACTGAAAAATTAGATGAATTGGATGCGCTTCGTCGTTTATTTAACAACAATGATAGCACTAAATATGATGCACTAAAAGCACGTTATGAACGTTTCCAAAGTCAATCATTTAAAAATCTTGAATATGATTTTGAAAGTGTACGTACACATCGTCAATCAGCATTCCCAGCTCGTAAAAAAGCTCAAGATGCACGTTTACACTTACCTGACTTACCTACAACAACGATTGGATCATTCCCGCAAACACGGGAAGTGCGTAAATATCGAGCAGATTGGAAAAATCATCGAATTTCAGATAAAGCCTATAATGATTTCTTAGAAAGTGAAATTGCGCGTTGGATTAAAATTCAAGAAGATATCGGTTTAGATGTGTTAGTTCATGGTGAATTTGAACGTAATGATATGGTTGAATTCTTTGGAGAAAAATTACAAGGTTTCCTTGTAACAAAATTTGGATGGGTACAATCTTATGGCTCTCGTGCCGTAAAACCACCTGTAATTTACGGTGATGTAAAATGGACCGAACCACTTACTGTTAAAGAAACAGTATACGCTCAAAGTTTAACAGACAAACCGGTAAAAGGTATGTTAACTGGTCCTGTAACCATTCTGAACTGGTCATTCGAACGTGTCGATGTACCTCGTAAAATTGTACAAGATCAAATTGCATTAGCAATCAATGAAGAAGTGTTAGCACTTGAAGCTGCAGGCATCAAAGTAATTCAAGTAGACGAACCTGCATTACGTGAAGGCTTACCACTACGCTCTGAATATCATGCACAATACTTAAAAGACGCAGTACATTCATTTAAACTTGCGACATCATCTGTGCGAGATGATACACAAATTCATACGCATATGTGTTATTCTCAATTTGGTCAAATCATCAATGCGATTCATGAATTAGATGCTGATGTGATTTCAATTGAAACATCACGTAGTCACGGCGATTTAATTCAAGACTTTGAAGATATCAACTATGATTTAGGTATTGGTCTGGGCGTTTATGATATCCATAGTCCACGTATTCCTACTGAAAATGAAATTGAAACGGCAATCGATCGTTCACTTCAACAAATTGATCGTTCACTCTTCTGGGTTAATCCAGATTGCGGTTTAAAAACACGTAAAGAAGATGAAGTTAAAGCTGCTTTAACCGTCTTGGTAAATACCGTGAAGAAAAAACGCGCTGAATAAGACACATCTTATATTTCTTAATACGCTGATGATTTATGATGGGAGCGGGACAGAGTTTAATATGAATTCGTAGTCCGGCACCGGCAAGGTTGACTAGGATTAAAAAAGCTTGGTATAAGTGCTTTTCAATCCAGTCAACAACTGCCAATATAGGGCTCAGAGCCTAAAATATGATGATATTCCAGACTCATCACGATTAATATTATTCAAAGTAGGTGATTGTAATGACAACTTATCCTTTATGGGAACAGCTTCATCAATTAAAATCAGCACAATGGGTTGACCTTACACATACGTTTGATCCAGATATTCCTTGTTTTAGTGAATTCGAAAAGGGTCAAGTGGATACACTATTCACTGTAAAAGAACACGGCTTTTACGTGCAACGTTGGAATATTGTGACACAATATGGCACACATATTGATGCACCTATTCACTTTGTTGAAGGTAAACGTTATTTAGAAGACTTAGATTTAAAAGAACTCGTTCTGCCTCTTATCGTGTTGGATTTTTCTAAAGAAGCTGCTGACAACAATGATTTCGTCGTCACTCGAGCTCATTTAGAAGCCTGGGAAGCGAAACATGGTCAAATTGAACCTGATACCTTTGTCGCTTTGCGTACGGATTGGTCAAAACGCTGGCCTGATATAGAACGCTTTGAAAACAGAGATGCTAAAGGTCAACAACATTTACCAGGTTGGGGACTTGACGCATTAAAGTTCTTACTAGAAGAACGTCAGGTAAAATCTATTGGTCACGAAACATTTGATACAGATGCTTCAATAGATACAGCTAAAAATGGTGATATTGTTGGTGAACGCTATGTGCTAGGTCAAGACACATTCCAACTTGAATTATTGACTCATCTTGATCAATTACCAACCCGTGGTGCCATTATTTATGCCATTAGTCCTAAACCTAAAAATGCACCAGGATTCCCCGTTCGTGCATTTGCAATTAAGCCTTAAATAGCTCATGTTTTATATCATTAAGGCATCAACTTGCCTCCTAATAATGCCTCATCTATGATAACCAGAACAACCAAGGTACACACCCTCAAGCCTTGGTTGTTTTTATGATTCTTACTTTATTCAATCTTCTACTTATTACTTTCATTTGAATTCACCGGATATTCATTATATAATTACAAATCGTAATCATTACTATTTATAACATATAAAGGAGTATATATATGTCTCAACATCACTCTATTATTATTGTTGGCGCTGGTGCAGCTGGCATTGGAATGGCGATTACCCTTCAAGATTTTAACCTATCTGACGTCTTAATTTTAGAAAAAAATAGTATTGGTCATTCTTTTAAACAATGGCCAAAGTCAACCAGAACCATTACACCATCATTTACTACTAATGGCTTCGGTATGCCTGATATTAATGCCGTGTCAATCGATACTTCTCCAGCGTTTACCTTTAAAGAAGAGCACCTTTCAGGTTCAACATATAGTGAATACTTGGAATTGATTAGTCAACATTATCAATTAAATGTTGAAACCAAGACAACTGTAAACAGTATAGAAGCAAAGAAAGATTGTTATTACATAAAGACAAATCATGGCGATTACTCTGCTGATTATTTATTTATTGCTACTGGTGATTTTGACTTTCCATATCAACCATTTCAATATGGTCGCCATTACAGCAAGATCCATGATTTCAACACGTTAGGACAAGACAACAAACGCTACACTATTATCGGTGGTAATGAAAGTGCTTTTGACGCTGCCATACATCTGTCTAACGTCGGTGCCCAAGTATCAATTTATGCACAGCAATCAAGTTTCAATCAAGTGGATGCAGATCCAAGTATTCGCTTATCATCATATACCTATCATCGTTTGAAAAGTGCCATGTCTGATGGTGCTCAAATTGATATGCATACACCTTATACATTAGCATCTATCTCATATGATAATGACATCTATACTTTAACGTTTACAAATGGGCTTATTACTCAATCTGAAACTGAGCCTATTATTGCAACTGGTTTTGATGTCAGGGCCAATCCATTGGTACAACAACTTTTTGATATTAACGGTCAAGACATTAAACTTACAGACCAAGACGAATCAACACGATATCCAAATGTGTTTATGATTGGTGCAACAGTCCGCCATAACAATGCAACGTTATGCTACATTTATAAATTTAGAGCACGTTTTGCGGTATTAGCGAAGATAATTGCTGATCGTGAAGGGTTATCAGACAATCAAAATATCGTTGACCGCTATAAGCATAATCAAATGTACCTAGATGATTATGAATGCTGTGATGTGAACTGCTCATGCTAGAGATAACCTTTGATTTAAAAAATGGTACACATGATGCCATACCACATGATATTCATTATCTAAAGTTAACAAATATTACTAAACTAACAACCCAGCAACAAACTTTATTACGCCAATGGATTGTAAAACATCAATTAGATATTTCTTTGTATGAACGTATATTAGTAAGTCCTTTGAATAGTGAAGCCATTGTGAAACAACTCACTCAATTTGTACAGTTATGCAAAACGATACAACCCAAAAAACGTGATATGTCTTTCGGTTGGTTATTGATTGTGATTATGTTTGCACTACCCGTATGGGGGGCGTATCATTTTTCAGCATGGTTACAAACTGCTTATGTAGAAGAAGGCATACAACATTTAGCCAAGCTATCTCTATTCAGTCAACATTGGGTAAATTCGATATTATTTGGAGATTATGGCATTGGCTCACTAGGTACTTATTCACTTATATGGGCGTTACCAGTAGTTATATTAATCAGCTTATCGACAGCCATTGTTGCTCAAACACATCTTAAAGAATATATTGTATGGGCTATCGAGCCTACTATGAAAAAGTTGGGCCTACACGGAGCTGATATCATCCCCGTGCTTGAAGGCTTCGGTTGTAATGCTGCAGCGGTATCACAAGCGGCTTCTCAATGTCACCAATGTACTAAAGCACAGTGTATGAGTTTGATTAGTTTTGGTAGCTCTTGTAGCTATCAAATTGGTGCAACCCTTTCTATTTTCAACGTAGCACAGCGCTCTTGGTTATTTGTACCGTACTTAATTTTAGTCTTTTTAGGCGGTATGTTACACAACCAGTTGTGGAGGAACCGACAACAGCTAAGATTAATAACCAATTCGAACTTTTATCACAATTTTAAATTTCATTGGCCACAGTTTTTTTCTTTATGTAATGCTTTATGGTGTAATGTGCGTATGTTTTTGCTACAAGCATTACCTATTTTTATAGGCATTTGTGTTATTGTTAGCCTCTTAGCATTAACGCCCATATTAACGTTTATTTCACAAATTTTTATGCCTTTATTATCTTATCTCAATATACCAACACAGTTATCTCCCGGTATATTGTTTTCAATTATACGCAAGGACGGCATGTTGCTTTTCAATATGCATGATGGATTCTGGCTTAAGGAGTTAAGTAGTTTACAGTTGCTACTATTAGTGTTTTTCAGCTCAACGTTCACATCATGTACTGTCACAATGACTATGTTAATACGACATTTAGGATGGTTGCAAAGCTTGAAAATGATTTCACAACAAATGATAACTGCAAGCATGTGTATAACGGTTACATGGTTTATCGTTCGTATCTGCACCATTTGGCTACATTAATAAGGAGGCAATCGTATGAGAATTATCATTATTGGTGGCTTTTTAGGCGGTGGGAAGACTACCCTGTTAAATCATTTAGTTAAAGATGCTATAGACAGTCACTTGCATCCGGCTGTGATTATGAATGAATTTGGTAAGCAAAGTATCGATGGCTTACTAATTGAACAACCTATTCCTTTAGAAGAAATAACGTCAGGCTGTATTTGTTGTGCTATGAAAGCAGATGTTTCGCAACAACTACATCAGCTTTATATACACTATCAACCAGATGTTGTCTTTATCGAGTGCAGTGGCGTGGCTGAACCACTGGCAGTTGTTGATGCATGTTTAACACCAGTGCTTAGTCCTATCGTTCGTATTGATAGTATTGTCAATGTCATCGATGCGGCAATGGCAAATAAGCTATCAACCTATCCTGATGACATTCAGCACTTGTTCTTTGCACAACTAGAGCATAGTTCTACACTATTCATCAATAAAATAGATCGAGTTGATTTAGACAGCTTAAGTGAATTTCTGGTTAACATAGGCCAACAACATCAAGATGCAGATGTGCGAGTGGGCGTTCAAGGCCAATTAGGTTTAAGTGATTTAATACAACCACAGGCTTTACATGCTAAGCCTTCTGGACAACATCACCATCGTCTGAATCATATTTTTATTGAACAGCCGACGATAGTTAATCAACATACATTTATCGATCATTTAGAACATTTACCAACACATGTATATAGACTAAAAGGCTTTATGCGCTTTGCTGATAAACCTTACACTTACCTTGTCCAATGTACACAACAACAAATCGAATTAACACCTATTGCTCTGCAACAAGACATTCCACTTTATCTCGTGATGATAGGTATAAACTTAGAAGACGCTCTAAGTGCATCTTTCAAAACGTAACAAAATGAATAGGCCATAAAATGCACGCTACGATATGCATTTTATGGCCTTTATTAGTTGTTTTTATACTACTACTTAATAATATCAATTAATTCTTTTTTAGCCGCAGCACGTGCTGGTACCCAACCAAAAATGATTCCAATTAGTGTAGAAACACTAACTGCTAATAAGACTGACCCTAGACTGACCGAACTCTTAATCATGTCAGGTGTAACGAAATCAATAAGTGTTGCCAAACCAATGCCTAATATAAGTCCAATAATACCTCCAATTAAACATAAGATAACACTTTCCACTAAAAACTGTACTTCAATGTTCTTGCCGGTTGCACCAAACGCACGGCGAATCGCTATTTCCTCGGTACGTTCGGTCACTGAAATGTACATGACATTCATTACACCTATACCAGCAATAAACAATGATATTCCTGCTACTGCAGCAACAAAGTAGGTAATGGTATCAAGAATATTACCCACACTTTTCATCATATCTTCATTATCCACAAAGCTATATTTACCTTCAGAGAGCCCTGAGCCTTTTTTATTTAATTCCTTCTCAACTTGTTGGGCGACATCTTTCTTATGTGCATCTGCCATCACAGTAAGCTGAAGTTGCGGCGTACCTTGTGAAAGGTCGCTCATATAATGATTAAATGTTTTCGTAGGCATTTGCACAACGTTTTCAACTGGTGAACCACTGTCATCTGTAACATCAGCATCAGACACACCAACAACTTTAAAGCCCTCACCATTAATGTATAATGACTTCCCAACCGCATCATTATGAAAGATTCGTTTTGAAAGTTTATGGTCAATGACGACAACTTTTTCAATCATATCATTGTCTTCAGTAGAATATCCATCGCCTTCATCTACCGCTGTTACTGCTGTTGCTTTTTTTAAGTTAACTTCGCCGTTACCTTGGGTATTGGTCGCTTTAGCTGCATATGTACTTTCTTGTGTTTCTTTGATTTTAGCCGAGGACACACCATTGACTTGTTCTACTAACTGAATATCCTCATGTTTAAACGGATTTTCTTTTGGAGCGCTTTGGTTTTCTGTAGCAAAGCTGATTATTGCTTGATTCTTGCCCGCGCCTGCATCATCAAATTGTTCATTGGTCGATTGTTTAAATCCATTACCTAGCGACATAATTGTAATCACAGCGGCAATACCAATTATGATTCCAATCATAGTTAACAGGTTACGTCGTTTGTTTTTTAATATTGAGCGCAAGGCGACAACAATAACATTATATAAATTGCTCATGTGTCATCACCTCTTCGCTTTGTATGCGACCATCTAATATATGAATAATACGGTCTGCTTGTTCAGCCACTTTGCAATCATGGGTAACCATAATTAATGTTGTTTGTTGTGCCTTATTTAAACTTCCAAATAATGCCATAATCTCCTTCGACGTTTCAGAATCAAGTGCACCAGTTGGCTCATCAGCAATAATAAACCTTGGTTCATTGACGATTGCTCGAGCAATTGCCACACGTTGTTGCTGACCTCCTGATAACTTGCTAGGTAGTAAATTTTCTTTCCCTGTGAGTCCAACATCAGCAAGCCGTTGCTTCACGCGTACTGATCTTTTTTTCGCTGGCATACCATTGTAAATAAGTGGAATGCTGACGTTTTCAAAAATAGTATGATTTTGAATTAATTTAAAATTTTGAAACACAAAACCCACTGTACGATTGCGTATTTCAGCTAATTTACTATCTGAACTTTGTTTGTAAGATTCATGTTCAAAATTATAGATTCCTGAATAACCACGATCAATAAAACCTAAAATATTAATTAACGTACTTTTCCCAGAACCAGACGGACCCATAACTGCAATAAATTCGCCTGCTTGAATGTTCAAGTTAATGTCTTTTAATACTTGGGTTGTTTCATTGCCATTCTTAAAAGCACGGTTGACACCTTTTAACTCAATCATGAAGACACCTCAATTTTTTCACCATCATTGAGATTGACTTGAGGATTTTTAATTACTTTATCTCCAGCTTTTAATCCTTTTTTAACAATAATTTGATCATTATTGCGTTCAATTTTAATATGGCGTTTATGTACTTTATGCTCAGAATCCAACACGAATACTTGATTATCTTTCGTTAAAACATTCTTCGGTAATTTTAATGTTTTCAATGGAATTTTGGCCTCTAACGAAAAACCTGCTCTAATTGGGAGATCTATATTCCCTATAATTACCGTGTATTTTGATGCTGCTCCGTCTTTACCTCCTGATGGATTATTAACAGTTGGATTTATAGCTGTTTGTGTCCCGCTCGCCTCGCCATTACTTTCCGTATTTCCTTGTTGACTTGCTTGTGCAGCATTTGTATTTGTTGAATCTTCAAACGATGTTGGAAGTTGATCAATCTTGATGATTTTCCCAGTCCCGCTTTTACCATTACTATTTATCTTAATATTGACGTTATCTCCTTCTTTAATTTTATCAATATCAAATTCTGAAACGGTTGCTTTAACTTGAGGTTGATTCGATATTAGCTGCAAAATAGGTTCACCATCGCTAGCATCACTGCCATTTTTAATGTTAACAATACCGTTAAATGAAGCTACCGTACTATCATTTACCTATTTATCATATTGTGCAAGTTGCTGTTGTGCTTCTGATAAGGCACTTTGGTCCTCTGTAAGCTTCGTTTGTAATGACTGGTCATTAGGCGTTTGATTAATTTGCGTCACATCTTTATTCACTTGTTGCTGTGCTTGATTCACTTTATTGGCCATAGATTGACGCTTACTCGTATTTGTATCGTAACTAATAAGACTTTCACCTTGGCGTACTTTTTGTCCATCTTCAACTGTAGCAGCAATCAACGTACCAACTTGACTATTATATTGATAAGTTTTTACTGACTGTGGCGCGGCCTTACCTTCAATTTGAATCGGTGTTTCCGCTTTAACTGTATATGTATCGTAACCTGAATGTTGTTGCTTATGATCTCGCAATATATATTTTAAAATAACAACACTAATGATTAATAATATAAGAATAATAAAACTGATTGCCCATATTTTTTTCTTAGTCATCTGTCTACTCCTTTTCTGTTATAACTCAATATCTTTTTTAATTATACAGACGAAAATGTTGTCTTTATGGCATATGACAATATTGTTAGCAAGCTGTTCGTTTATTTATCTATTGATATTGACGTTACGTCATACTTTATATTAAACATCAGAAGGAGGTGAGACATATGGAATTTTATCTTATGCCAATGTTTAATAAACTTTGTGTGCAAGACATAGCTAAATCCGAAAAATGGTATAGCAAAACACTCGGATTCAAAAGTGTCTTCAAGTTTAGAAATGATAAGCAACAAGTGCTTATGAATCATCTGCGTTTAGCTAAATATCAAGATATTATGCTTATAACTAACGATACAGATTGGCATGTTGGTAACGCGATTTACCTTAATCTACTAGTTGATGACATTGACGCTGTTGCAGCTCGTGTATCTCCCAAAAACATCCTAGAGCCATTAACTCTAAAACCTTGGAATGCCTATGAATTGACGCTTAAAGATCCTGATGGTCACCAGATTACGTTGACACAGCCTTTAATAAAACAAGAAGCATTTGGCGATGTCATTCAACAAATTCAATTAAATTAAGCATTAAAAAAAGAGCGGAACAGATGTCATAATGAATTCATAGTTCCGCCCCGGCAAGGTTGACTAGGATTGAAAAAAGGTTGTATCGGTGTATTTTCAATCTAGTCAACTACTGCCAATATTTAGTTCATAGCCTAAAACATAATAATGTCCCGACTCTGCTTTAATTAATACGCTGAATGATTGGCACACTTTCTTAGAGGACAGCTTGAGCCACTCCAGCTTTCTTTGTTAGAAAAAACTGGTTTAGTCAGTTTTACTGTGCTTGTGTCTACCCCAACTTGCTTTGCTGGACGAATTTCTTCTCGAAATCCTCTTTGTTGGGGCCCCTACACTAACTTGCTTTGCTTGTCCAAGTGCGACACCCGTTGAGACACCAATTGCGACACCAAACCCTGTTCCTAATGGTATCCCAAAAATAAATGACAAGATGACACCAAAAATTATCATATAGCTCAATGTATATTTATTGTTCTTATACCATGTTTTATTCATATTTATTCCTTTAATTTAATTAATGATATCTATATTTTATCCTTTATGAAATTTCATTGTTATCGTAAAGAGGTCATTTTTAATATTTGCGCTTACATTTCCACCTTGTTTTTCAACTAATTGTGCAATAATGTATAACCCAATGCCCGTCCTACCTTGATGACGACTTTTATCAAGTGTATAGGTACGCTTGAATATATCTTGTATATTTTCATCCGTTAAAGCTTCATCTGTATCATTGGCTAACTTCACTACTACAAAATCTTCTTGTTCATAGATGCAAATATCAACAAAACTTTTACCGTAGCGCAAAATATTTTGAACTAAATTCGTCAATATTCGTCGCGTGGCCGCTAAATCTAACTTAACGTTGGAAACACGTTGCAAATTGAAACGCACTTCAAGTTGTTGTTTAGTAAATTGTGCATAATACGACAAGAAAACTTGCTCTATCTCTGTGTTTAATGATACTGGTTCGACTTTAAGTTCATAATCTAACGACTTTAGTTTCGTAATTTCATGGAATAAATTAACTGTCTCGATAAGCGTTGTTGTTTTATTTTTAATAATATTCAAATAGCGTCTCTGCTCGGTCACTTCAATATCGTCTGTGAAGAGTTCAGAATATCCTTTAATGGCTGTTAATGGTGTGCGTAAATCATGAGAAATATTTGTGATTTCTTGATTCAACATCAGTTCTTTTTTTCTAAATTGGATACGTTGTTGCTTATATTCATCACACATATGATTTAATGCCTTAGTTAATTGTTGCATTTCATGAAACTGTGTTGTTGTACGCAAGCGTTGATTTGATGAAATATCTTGACTCAACTGTTGCAATTGTATCGTCAGTTGCGACACATCGCGTTTGAGTGCTAAGTATTTATAAGTTAAAAATAATATCCCTATAATCAACACGATTATTATAAAGATCAACATACCCATTCACCTTACTTATCATTTAATACGTTACTTTATTCACTAACCATCGCCCTAAAGCTAAAATAACGATACTTAAACCTATACCTAAAAACCAATATTCCACATGAAACGTACTCATGCCATTAAGGTATTCTTCAAGTATATTTTTAAATCCATGCATTGGAGAATTTTTATAAATAATAATAAATTCTTTATCAATATATTTTAAAAGACGTAAGAGTCCCGCACTATAGTAGTAAATAATTAGCGTTAAAATCATTGAAAAAATACCATTTATTTTCAAGCTATTCAACACGTGTACTAATGCTAACGCACCAAAAACCAATGGCGCCATATTGCAAATAGATATAACAAAATCATGTAATGACTTCATGTCTTTATTAAAAACTGTTAGGCCCATGCCAATGGTCACAAGAATACAAATCACACATAATAGTACAAAATACACTAAGAATAATAGAAACTTAGACCAATAAATAATTCCTTTTGAAATATCAAATGATAGACTTTGTTTTATTATTTGTCTATTTTCTCTACTGTTGACGAGCAAATTCATAGCTGAAGCAACAAACATAATTGGTATAGCCCCACTAATAACATTACCGTAAAGGTATTTTGCTCTACTATATGGAAAATTATTTGTCGTATGACCAAAATTCACAAGCGTGAGTGCCGCTAAAATAATTAATCCAGAAATGATAGCAGTATATAAATAAATACCTTTACTATGTGTCAACCGATAGTTTTCACTTTTAAGATAGTTAATCATTCTTGCCACCTCGATTCATTTTCAAGAAATAATCTTCTAAATTCGCTGATTGCATGCTTAATTCATATACTGTCACACCATGTTGGAACATTAGTGTATTAATCTGACTATATTTTATCTGACTTTCAAAAATGATTAATGTATCATCTTGTAACACGTTGTATTTCACACCTGGAATATGCTCCTCAAGCACTTGTGCCGCATGTGCTGTATCATCGACAGTCATAACTAGTTGCTTGGCACTTTGTTGATTGAGTTCTTCTTTCGTTATATCTTGCATGATTTGGCCTTGGTCAATAAAGACAAAGCGCTGTGCCACTTGTTGTAATTCACTTAAAATGTGGCTTGATAATAAAATGGTAATACCGTGCTCTTGATTTAAACGTAAAATTAAATTACGAAAATCTTTTATTCCTTGTGCATCAAGGCCATTAATAGGTTCGTCTAACACTAATAAATCAGGTCCATTCAACAGTGCCAACGCTAAGCCTAAACGCTGTTTCATACCTAATGAATAGGCTTTAAATTTTTTTGTCACATTATCAAGTTCTACCGTTCGCAATACTTCATGGATATGATGATTGCTCGACATTCCTCTTTGAATACTAAAATATTTTAGATTTTGAAACGCAGTAAAACGGCCAATAAATGTTGGCTGTTCAATCATAAACCCAATTCGCTTACGCGTTTGTTGCTTAATTGTTGCCTGCTGTCCAAATAGCTCAATTTGTCCACTATCTGGTTCAATTTGATGTGCTAATAATTTAAAAAATGTCGATTTTCCCGCGCCATTTCGGCCAATAAGTGCGCAAATTTGACCTTGATACAATTTAAAATCCGTTGGCATTAAGCCATGAGCACCTTTGTATTTTTTACTTAACTGTTGTGTTTGAATAACTAGGCTCACATTATCATCTCCTCTTATAATGTTACCTTTACTTTAACTTGAAAATACTTAAAGTCCTTTAAGTAAAATATAAAAAAAGTATAAAGATTGTTATTCAAGCATAAAACCGATACCCCATACCGTTTTAATATAAGATTCATCACTGAAGGCAGCTAATTTTTTTCTAATATTAGAAATATGTACATTCACTGTATTGTCATCACCTAAATAGATACCTTGAATATTTTCATAGATTTTTTGCTTAGAAATCGGTTGTTCGGGTGTCAACATAAATAAACATAGAATATCGTATTCAGTGTTAGTAACATTGAGCACCTGATTTTTAACTTGCACCTTTCTTGTTTGTTTATCTATCGTAAGATCTCGCCACGTTAAGATATCACCTTGACGTGGCATCTGTTGCAAATTGCGCAATTGTACATCAATCCGTGCAGCTAATTCTTTTGTATCAAACGGTTTGGTTAAATAATCATCGGCGCCACTGCTTAGCAAACGTACCTTCTCCTCTACATCTGTTTTAGCAGAAATAACGATGACTCTGCTGTTGGCATGTGCTTTAATATAGCTTAATACTTCTTCTCCACTTACCTCTGGCAACATTAAATCTAATAGAATTAAATCAAATTGGTCTTTTTCTAACGTTTCTATTGCTTCCTGTCCAGAAAAATTTAACGTCGTTTTAATATGCATCTTTGTCAAAGTAAGCGATAAAATATGTGCGATATCTATATCATCTTCAATAATTAAAGCATGATAACCCATTGTAATTCTCCTTTTTATTTTTTACATCGATTATAGTGTAACACGATTCAAATGCTCGACGTACTTATGATGTGTATGCATTCTAGTAAAGCTGTTAAACAGCAATGAGTTCAATAACATCGTTTAATTTAAAAGCGCGCTAAGACTTCCGGAAGTTTAAATTTGTATATCCTTACATCTAAACATTATATGTCATCCGGTTGACATATTTTTAGAAAGCGATTACACTTTAACTAAATTAAGAAAGCGTTTTCTAAAATGATATAAGGAGGTCTATTATGAAACCTACACATTTCATAGCTACCTTTAAAAACAAATCTTATTTACAAAGTTCATTAATGTTCATGCTCTTTTTTGCTTCATGGAGTATTTGGTGGTCATTTTTCCAAATTTGGCTTACTTCAGATAGCAACGGTTTAGGTTTAACTGGCGGAAAGGTTGGTACTATATATTCGGCCAATTCTTTTGTCACACTCATATTGATGTTCATCTATGGCATTATCCAAGATAAATTAGTTATCAAACGGTCATTGCTTATTTTCTGTTCGCTCTTTTCAACTTTCGTTGGACCATTTTTCATTTGGCTTTACGCACCATTGATTCAAAATGTCTTTTGGTTAGGTGTTGCTTTAGGTGCTATCTTCCTATCTTGTGGTTTTTTAGCGGCTGTGGGCGCATATGAAGCTGTTGGAGAAAGATTCAGTCGTTTCTTTAACTTTAATTACGGTCAAGCACGCGCATGGGGATCATTCGGATATGCCGTAATGGCACTTGTTGCCGGTTTCACATTTGTTATCAATCCACATTTAAATTTCTGGTTAGGCTCATTGCTTGGTTTAATATTATTATTAACCATCATCTTTTGGAAATCTGATGAAGAAATCAATGCTAAGGAACGTATTGAGGATAACGAAGATGAAGCCGTTCCATCAATGCATCGTATCTTATCATTATTAAAAGTAAAAGACTTATGGATTATTATTATATTTATTACATTTTCATGGTCTTTCTATACGATATTCGACCAGCAAATGTTTCCTGATTTCTATACGAAACTATTTTCATCTACTAGTGTAGGGCAGCAAATGTACGGCACATTAAATTCTGTACAAGTATTTTTAGAGGCAATTATGATGGGTATTGTGCCAATTATCATGTCAAAAATTGGTGTGCGTAAAACGTTACTTTTAGGTGCGACTGTTATGTTTTTACGTATTGGCCTATGTGGCATTGCTCAAGGACCTATTAGTGTATCATTTATAAAAATGTTCCATGCTTTAGAAGTTCCTCTGTTTATTTTGCCGATTTTCAGATATATTACCTTGCATTTTGATACAAAATTATCCGCTACTATATACATGGTAGGTTACAACGTATCTGCTCAAGTTGGTCAAGTGATATTATCAGGTCCACTCGGTACATTAAGAGACCATATTGGCTATCAACCGACATTCTTTGTTATCTCTTCAATCGTCTTATTGGCAGGTGTTTTTGCCTTTGTTACATTAAGAAAAGATGACGAATATGTCTTTGGAGATCCTTTTATTAGAGAATAAATTAAGGAGTGTTAATAAAAATGGAGACGCAAAATACAAATGCAATTTCAAATGATAGATATCGTTTGGGCTATCATATTATGCCTAAATCAGGATGGATAAATGATCCAAACGGCTTTTCCTATTTTAATGGCTATTATCATATCTTTTACCAGCATTATCCTTATGCGCCTGAATGGGGGCCAATGCATTGGGGACATGCGCGCAGTAAAGATTTAGTACATTGGGAAACATTACCTATCGCTTTAACTCCAGGAGATACAGAAGATAAAGATGGCTGTTTCTCAGGTACCGGTATTGTTAAAGATGACACTTTATATTTATTCTATACCGGCCATCACTATTATGGTGATAATGACCCCGATCATTTTTGGCAAAATCAAAACATGGCTTTTTCACAAGATGGTCTACATTTTACCAAATATCAACATAATGCGATTATTCCTAAGCCACCTGAAGATAATACACACCACTTTAGAGATCCGAAAGTCTGGCAACACGGAGATGACTACTATATGATTGTTGGCAGTCAAAATAACGAATCCTTAGGACGTATTATTCTTTATCGCTCACACGATTTATTATCATGGGATTACATTGGTCCTGTTGATATGTCTAACGGTCAACAAATCGAAGGTTATATGTGGGAATGTCCAGATTTATTTGAATTAGACGGTCAGCATGTCTTACTCTTTTCACCACAAGGCATGGATGCAGAAGAAGAACAATATTTAAATTTATTCCAAAATGGGTATTTCGTGGGTGATTTTGATTATGACAACCATCGATTTACACGTGATAACTTCAAAGAACTGGATCATGGTCATGACTTTTATGCACCTCAGACGATGCAAACACCTGATGGTAGACGCATTTTAATTGGCTGGATGGCTATGTGGGAAAGCCATATGCCTGAAAAAGAAGATGGTTGGTCAGGTGCACTGACATTACCACGTGAACTTCATTTAAATCATGGCCACTTATACATGACGCCTATCGAAGAATTAAAGCAATTGCGTAAAGATGAAGGTGTACATGATACGATGACAGTTAGCGAACGTACGCTATTATCAGAAGGTATGAAACAAGTTGAACTTAATCTTTTACTTCCTCAACAGAACTTTAAACTTCAATTGACGAGTCAGCAAAGTGAATTATTATCTGTTGACTACGCAACAAAATGTAAGTTTACCTTATACCGTAATGATTTAAATGATTGCAGATACACAACCATCAAACCATCAGCTCAGCTTAAACTTCAAATTTATATTGATACAAGTTCAGTAGAATTGTTTATTAATGATGGTGAAGCTGTATTTACAGAAAGATTCTATAGCGAAACTGCCCCTAAGATATGGGTTTCTGCAGATTCACCTATCAAACTTAATACTCATATTTATGAACTAGCAGAAAACGCCATCCAATTTGATTAAATCAAAACAATAAAAAATAATCATATCTCATTGTTTTATGAAGCGGGATTACGAAGTCAACGTTGTGTATACAATCGAAAGTTAACTTTGATCCCGCTTCTGTTTCATTTGTATCGCATTCTGGTTATGAAAAGTGCATAATAAAGTTAATAATCTATATGGAGTAGGAGTGTCACACAATGAAACCTAAATTAGAAGATGTTGCTGAGCTCGCGCAAGTCTCTAAAACAACGGTATCACGTGTCCTAAATAACCGAGGTTATATAAGTCAAGAAACGAAAGATAAGGTTTATCATGCAATGCAAAAGTTGAATTATCAACCAAATTCCGCAGCTCGCCAACTCTATCAACAAAAAACAAATATAATTGGCTTGCTCTTTCCAACGGTTGCCAACCCATTCTTTGGTGAACTTATCTTTGAATTAGAAAAAAGGCTGTATGATAAAGGTTATATCGTTATAATTGGTAACTCAATGAATAATCCAGAAAAAGAACGTCATTATATTAATCAATTATTATCAAACCAAATAGATGCACTGATCGTTGGCACGCATAATATTGGTATTGAACAATACAATAATAGAAACTTACCGATTGTGGCCATTGATAGAGTTATGAACGAAGATATACCAGATATTCGTTCAGACAATCTTAATGGTGGTATTATTGCTACAGAACGTCTTATCCAACAAGGCGCGCGTCATATCATTCATACCAATGGGCCTATTGATGTGAATACGCCTGCCAATCTAAGACAAACCGGTTATGAACAAACGATGCATAAACATGGTTTATCACCAGTGACCTATACTGTTGATTTTAGCTTAGGCTACGAAGAAAAATCAGCAATTTTTAATCGTATTTTTCAAGAACATCCTAACGTTGATGGCATCTTTGCCTCCAATGATACAGATGCTATTCAAATCTATCATCTTGCCCAAGTACTCGGTAAACGAATACCAGACGATTTGAAATTGATTGGTTATGATGGAACTCAACTCATGAGATATATGCATCCTTACTTAACAACAATCATCCAACCTATCAGTCAAATTGCGGATAAAGCCATAGACATCTTAGAGCAAAGAATTCACAATAAGGCTACGCATCAAGAGTATATTTTTCCAGTTGAATTGCATGAGGGAACGACAGGGTAATTTAATAAAAAGGCTCTTTTCGTATAGTGAGTTAATAATTTCTAAATTAGTACATAAATTCAAAGGTGTATTTCCTGAGAAATATAGGAAACACACCTTTTTTTGCTTTCTTACATTATTATAAAACGCAATATAGCGATGAAAAATTTATTCTAACAGAATTTTTCATCGCTAATCGTAGTGTATCGTTTATTTTACAATTTTATATTCAACTGTATTAAGGTTTGGTGTTGGGCCTGATTTAATAATAACTTGAATTCTTTTATTTTGCTTTGCTGCTGACGTAAAAGTGTCAACTGTCTTTTTCTGTGCGTGGTTGCTAGCTAAAATTGACGCTTCTACAGGAATGCTATATTTACCAAATAATTCTGATACGATGCCTGCCCACTTATTAATATTTTTATATTTTTTAGGCATGGATGACGCCATTGATTTAACCTCACCTTTGCTAAGCGTGTATTTAGAAAGAACTTTACCTTCAGCATGTGCGGTGTGATTGTTTTGTGAAACTAGATTAATGTCGTTTGGCAAATTAAATGCTAATGGAGAAAGGATAATGGTACTTGCAATAATTGTTGCTAGCTTCTTTTTCATTATAAAACTCTCCTTTTAATTTTATTCAAACATATCTAACAACCACTGCAAATGTAACATAATTTTACTTACGTTTCTTGTAAAAAGGTATTTCTATCGGAATCACTTGCACAATATAAATAACATCATTTACCTTTATCGTTTGTTTATCCCAAATTTCATATAATAATATTGGGTATACTTGAACCTAACGAAGCACCTATCCAAGGGATGCGTTAGCGCATACAAAACTATACAGTGATATGCTTTTACTTTATAATGGCATTGTATTAATTCATACAGAAGGAGCTGTTCATATGCTAAACATTCAAGATGTCAGCCATCTTCCTGAAGAAGAACAGACGGCTTATAACCGCTTTGTCGAATCGGTGAAGCAGAGCAATCTGCCGGTACGTCCATGCATTAAAATGGAACTATCTGAAATGCAAGATGAAACTTTACTTAAAAGTAAGATTGGTGGAGTTCCATTTTTGAAGTCAGTGGATGATATTCCATTGGATGAAAATACTGAGCCTATGGCCTTGTTAGCACAGATTAACTTAAGCGAACTTCCAGAAGAACAAAAAGTATTTCCTGTAAAAGAAGGAATAATACAATTCTGGATTAGTGCACAGGATGAAATGTATGGTTTGTCTGATGAAAAAGGAAATGACAATCCAAATTCAAGTCTTATTTATATTAAAGACCCAGTTACGAATTTAACATTTGAAGACATACGTGCTCATATGGATTCATTGGCGTTTGATAAAGAGAATATTCCATTTGATGGAACGTTTTCAATAGAATACAAGCTTACTGAACAAACAGTATCTTCTTCTGATTATAGATATGATGAAGATTTACGCTCAATCTGGAATAAAGTTAACCCTTCATTTAAGTTAGAATCAATGTTTGATGGCTATGATGATTTAATGGAACTTGTATTTAATACGTTCTCTGCTGAAGAGCCAAGCAACCAGCTAGGCGGCTATCCACTATTTATGCAAGCAGACCCAAGAGCTTATGACAAAGAATTAAGAGTATATGATACGCTCTTACTACAGATTGATTCTACAAAAAAAGGCAATGCTAAAATTATGTGGGGAGATTTAGGAATTGGTAACATCTTTATTAAGCCCGAAGATCTCTTAGCTTTGAAATTTGATGATTACATGTATACTTGGGATTGCGGATAATGTGAAACGTCCACACTTAATTAATTCTCTATTTCTAGGCGCAATGAACGTTATCGTTTAGAACCTGGGACATAATTATTTTTAAGTTATGAACTCTATATTGTCAGTAGTTGACTGGATTGAAAATACGCTTATACTAAGCTTTTTTCAATCCTAGTCAACCTTGCCGGGGCGGGACTAAGAATTCATAATGAATTCTGTCCCGCTCCCATAAATGATGACACTTATCCATGAAAAATTCTCAATTATTTAACGATAATGAATGATCATACTCTTCTCGCAACAAACTATATACATAACTATCAGAGAATTTTCCGTGCAATCTTTCATTGCTTCTTAAAGTACCTTCTTTTGTGAATCCAAGACGTTGAGGTATTGATTGACTTTTTTTATTATCGGTACTCATACAAATCTCGATACGATTTACATCAAATTCCTCATAAATGTAACGAATTAAAGCTTCAGTACATTTAGTCATAATCCCTTTCTTTTGAAAAGTTTCTGCTAAGTAATATCCTATCGATGTTTTTTTATTAACTAAGTCCAAATAATGCAATCCAATGACGCCGACAAGTTCTCCATCGAACCAAATCCCACTGTGAAAGCCATTGCCATCACTAAATTGTTGTAGCGCCGAACGTATAAACTTTTTACTATCTTCAACTGTTGTTGTGTATTCAACAAAAGGTAAAAATTCGGATAGATACTCACGATTTGAATCTACCAGTTTGAAAAGAAGGGGTGCTTCACGTTGTTCTAGTATTTTCAAACTAATACTTTCATCTATTTTATATCCAAATATCATTATTATCCCTCCATGATTTATAAATAATGATTAGCTAAATTAATCAACAGGTTGATATAACGCATCTACTTCAGCAATCTCTAATCTTTCGAAATGAATACTATTATTGACTTGAAAATCAAATATCTTCATCATGCTCCCTTTAACATACAATAATAAATTATCATTATACTAACATATCCTTACCTCATTCTCGACCACCATCCATATATTTTATTATGTATTTTTAACCGATAATATTTTAATAACTAATTTGTTTTTATTATAAAAATATTATTCCATTACCAAGAAAATTATATTAAGATGATGTTAAGTATTTGTAAATTTAATAAAGGGGTGTTGAAATGTTCAACTTTTTAAAGCCGCCAGCAGCTAAACAACAACTTCCACAAAGTGATGTTGATGCAACTTATAAGCGTTTGCGTTGGCAAGTATTTTTAGGCATTTTTATTGGCTATGCAGGCTATTATTTACTGCGCAAAAACTTTTCTTTAGCAATGCCAGCTTTGATTGAACAAGGATTTAGTAAAGCAGAACTCGGTATTGCATTATCTGCTGTTTCTATTGCTTATGGATTTAGTAAATTTGTGATGGGGACGGTAAGTGATAGAAGCAATGCACGTATCTTTTTAACAGTTGGCTTAATCCTTACTGCCGTTGTGAACTTATTATTAGGATTTGTACCATTTTTCACATCTAGTATTCTTATTATGTTCATTTTATTATTTCTCAATGGTTGGTTCCAAGGCATGGGATGGCCACCGTCTGGTCGTGTACTCGTGCATTGGTATAGTGTGAGTGAACGTGGTAGTAAAACAGCAATTTGGAATGTTGCACATAATATCGGTGGTGGATTAATGGCGCCACTAGCAACTTGGGGTATTTTTGTGACAGCACAATATCATTTAGGCTATTTAAAAGGGTTTGAAGGTGCGTTTATCTTTCCTGCATTATTAGCCATCATTGTAGCTATTATTGCCTTCTTTTTAGTTCGTGACACACCGCAATCACAAGGATTGCCACCAATAGAAGTTTATAAAGATGACTACCCGACGTCTAAGAAAGAAACATTTGAAACTGAACTCACTACAAAAGATATTTTGTTTAAGTACGTGCTAAATAATAAATGGGTTTGGGCTATCGCCTTTGCCAATATCTTTGTTTATTTTGTACGCTATGGTGTGCTTGATTGGGCACCTACTTATTTGAGTGAAGAAAAAAGTTTTGATCTTAAAAGCTCTGGTTGGGCTTATTTTCTATATGAATGGGCTGGAATACCTGGCACAATTATCTGTGGTTATCTATCTGATAAAGTTTTTAAAGGACGTCGTGGACCAGCTGGATTTTTGTTTATGCTAGGTGTTACTTTCTTTGTACTCATCTACTGGTTAAATCCACCAGGACATGCCTGGTTAGATAATATCTCATTAATTATGATTGGATTCCTTATTTATGGTCCTGTTATGCTCATTGGCCTTCAAGCACTAGACTATGTACCAAAGAAAGCTGCAGGTACAGCAGCTGGTTTAACTGGCTTATTTGGCTATTTGTTTGGTGCAGTGATGGCTAACATCGTACTCGGTTTTATTGTTGATCACATGGGCTGGGATGCTGGGTTTATCTTATTAACCATTGTTAGCATTTTAGCTATGCTCAGCTTTATTTTAACTTGGAACAAACGTGGTCAAGAAACCGTGTAATCCAATAAACTAATCTATATACATTTTAAATATATAATAAAGTCTGGGACAAAATTATATTTTAGGCTCTGAGTTCTATATTGGCATTAGTTGACTGGATTGAAAATACGCTAATGCCAAGCTTTTTCAATCCTAGTCAACCTTGCCGGGGCGGGACTAAAAATTCATAATGAATTCTGTCCCGCTCCCTTTTATAAATACTTATTTTTTATTAATGATAGTGTGTTTTAATAATAAACTTTGTTTTTTTGTAGTCAATGCCATAATACAATTTGAAAAATGGTGTCATATAGGTATTTTCAGTTGGGTCTCCCATATGATGAAACTGTGGATATGGCAAGCCCGGTAACTCCACTGTTTTCGCATTTTTAGGTAGATGTTCAACAATTTGAGTACGTTCCATTTCAGTTTTCTTATTTTCACCGATTGGTAATAATATCGTAACGACTAACGTCACAATCAATCCCACATTGATCCAATTACTATAAGTAAAGGTAACATCTGGTGTCACCTCATCTACCATGGTTAACACAATTAATAGAACAAAGATTAAACTTGCTAATGCTGTACGACCACCATATGGTGTGATAAAGAAAAATGGTACCGTACAGACAAATGTACTTAAAGCATACAGCACTAACATGTCGAAACGTGATGTTTGATAAAAATTATATAAAGCAAATCCTATAAAAGCACCAAGGTAAATAATAAATAATATACCTGCTACAATGTGCGTCATGCTAGGGTGTGGTACTTCTAAGTTACGATGGTTAAAGAATAAATATACCGTTCCTAAAAACATGCCGAGTAATAATATCACATTCACTTTATCAATGCGATTCAGTTTCTTAGCAACATAAACACATGCTAGAAAAATAAGCGGAATCAAATACATATTATGCGTATAATAAATATCTAACATCGCATTAAATAAGCCTTGATCTGTTCCTACCGTGCGATAAGCATCTTTTGCTGTAGCAATTGAATAATATGCTTTATTTGAGAACATTGCTATAGCTCCAATAAACAAACTAACAAAACCATAGACTAGATATTTAGAAATACGTTTATATTTTAAATAATAAATAATACTAAAATAAACAGTGACAAACAATAAATATAAGCTTACATGTTCCACAAGTAACATCGATAAAATTGCCAAAATAATATTTAGCACAACATTTAATAGCGTAACTTTCCATTGACGATTAACAATAGCCTGCCCCAACAATACAAAGTAAAGCATGGCAACAGCTGAAGTTACGTAATTTACATATCCTGCTACCCATCCAAATGTTTCAGCAAAAATCTGAGTTGGCATAAGCATCACAATAATTAATGTGACAATACTTTTTTGTAACGCGCGTTTCTTATATGCTAAACGACTCATTAATAAAATTAATAATGATGAAAAAATGGTCATTCCTATCACTCTAATAAAACTTGAACGCACAAAGATAATCTCAATAATATTACTGATATATCGTCCATTATAGTCATAAAAGAAACTTTTTAATCTATCCATCCCAACATGCGTGCGCCAAGTCCAATCATCACCACTTAATGGCGTAATGGCACTTAAAAGTAAGAAAAATAAGATAATAAATACACTTTGATAATTCTTTAATACTTTCATTTAATTTTCTCCTGATACAATTATGTAATTATAAAACATTATATCATCTTTATAGCAAAATGTGACAAAAAATAAAGCGTACAATCTATTTTGTTACTCATAGATTGTACGCTTACTTTTGATTATTTACTTATCAAATGTTCCAGGATTAAATTTTGTTGTCCACTCACCAAATGGCCAGAAACGTAACACAACTTTACCTACAATTTGTTCTTTATCAATAAGCCCTACCTGTGGAAAACGACTATCTAAACTGTTTTGACGATTATCACCTAGCACTAAATATTTGTCTTTAGGAATCTTCGTCTCACCATTAGCATTTTGCAAATCACTCGATTTGAAAGAACCTGTCAGATACTTACCATTTTTATGCTCTTTGTTATATTTTAAATAAGGCTCATCAATTTTTTTATTATTAACATATAGTTGGTCACCTTTATACTCAACTTTGTCTCCAGGTTTACCAATTAAACGTTTAATAAAGTCTCTATCTTTATCTTTTTTAAAGACAACGATATCACCATTATCAATATGGTCTAACGTTTTGGAAATTTTACTCACTACTACTTTTTCTCTATCTTTAAATGTTGGATACATTGAATCTCCCGAAACTGAATATGTAACTCCAATAAATTTAACAACTATACCTACAATGATAAGTGCAACTGCTATAGACACAATCCACTCTAAGATCTCTTTTTTCACTTTTATCCCGCCTAATTATTTTAGATTTCTATTATGCTAACGACTTATGTCTCATTTTACAATTTATAATCTGCGTTATTTGATATATTCTATTTTATCATAGTTCATTTTTAAAATTATAATCTATTCCCGCTAAAAATAAAACTCATATTAACTATAGCTTGTTATTATTTATTTCTTTCAACTTTGTAAGTTAAACATCATTTTTTGTAAGATTAGATAAAGGCGCTTGTGTTGAATAACTCATAAAATAAAAATATCGATAAAACAAGAGGAGTGACACAATGCCTATATTAAATGTTAATCATTTATCTAAAGTTTATGGTAAAAAACAAAAATATAAAGCACTACACGATATTAACTTTTCGGTTGATAAAGGAGAATTTGTAGCAATTATGGGCCCATCTGGTTCAGGTAAAACAACGTTACTTAATGTAATCAGCTCTATTGATACATTATCAGGTGGTACTGTTGAAATTAATGGTCACACATTAAACAACTTAAATGATAAACAACTTGCACAATTTCGTAAAACAGACCTAGGTTTTATCTTTCAAGACTATAGCGTCTTACCAACGTTAACTGTCAAAGAAAACATCATGTTACCACTATCAGTACAAAAGTTATCTGCAGCAGAGATGGAGCAAAATTATAGCGAAGTAACACAAGCCTTAGGTATCCATGACTTAAGTCATAAATATCCTAGTGAAATTTCTGGTGGTCAACAACAAAGAACAGCAGCTGCTCGTGCTTTCGTTCATAAACCAAGCATCATTTTTGCTGACGAGCCTACAGGTGCGCTTGATTCTAAAAGCGCCCAAGATTTACTACATCGTTTAGAAGACATGAACCAACACTTTAATACAACGATTGTAATGGTTACTCACGATCCTTCAGCAGCAAGTTTCGCACAACGTGTCATTATGTTAAAAGATGGTGCTATTTATTCTGATTTCCGACAAGGTGAACACACTAAAAGCGCCTTTTATGACCGCATTATTCAACTGCAGTCTTCAATGGGTGGTGTAGCTAATGACGTTTAATCAAATCATTTTTAAAAATTTACGTCAAAACATCAAAAACTATATGTTGTATTTATTTTCACTTATTTTAAGTATTATACTGTATTATAGTTTTGTCACATTACAATATACAAAAAGTATTAATAACGAGAATGCTGGTACAATTGTTCAAAAAGGTGCAATGATAGGTGCTATTTTTCTCTTCATTATTATTATCATTTTCTTAATGTATACCAATCATTTATTTATTAAACGACGAACAAAAGAATTTGCACTATTTCAATTGATTGGTTTAAATAAACATAACATCTTACGTATGTTATCAATAGAACAGTTTACCTTTTTTGCACTGACAGGTATTATAGGAATATTTATTGGAACGTTTGGTTCACAGCTTTTATTATCAATCTTAATACGTATGATGCATTTATCTATTAATGTCTCAATTAGTTTTGAACCCATGGCGTTGATTCAAACCATGATCATGCTACTATTAGCTTTTATTATGATATTTTTGCAAAATCGACGTTTTTTAAAGAAACGTAGCATTTTAGATATGATGAAAGATAATATATCTTCAGAAGCTACTAAAGCACGCATCACCATACCTGAAACGGTTGCCGGCCTATTAGGTATCATCATGATAGCATTTGGATATTATATTTCCACGGAAATGTTTGGTCAATTTAAAGCCTTAACACTCACAATGTTATCACCTTTTGTTATTCTATTCTTAACGATTGTCGGTGCCTATTTATTTTTCAGAAGTTCAGTTTCTATTATTTTTAAATCTTTGAAAAAATTAAAGCATGGGCGTATTAATATTACAGATGTCGTCTTTACGTCGTCTATTATGCACAGAATGAAGAAAAATGCTTTATCGCTAACAATCATCGCAATCATTTCAGCGGTCACGGTTACGATTTTATGCTTTGGTGTCATTAGTAAATCCAATACTGATTACACACTTAAGGCAACGTCACCACAAGATATCAACTTTTCAAAAGCATCTTCTGCACAAAAATTTGAAGAACAGTTAAAGCAAAAAGGCATTCGTTATCATAAAAAAGAAGTATCTGTCTTAATGACCAAAATTGTCAAAAGTGAGGCACTAAAAAATAAATTAAATGATACAAATAATCAACTAAGCTTGGGTATCATGCCAGATCAAAAAGTACAAGGTAATAAGGCAACACTAACGAATCTCAAGGGTCCATTAAGCGGTATAGTTAACATTCACTTAAATCGCAATGTCACTGTTAAAGGACAATCACAACAAACCTTTAACGTTAACGCAATAAATAAAGATGAAGTGATTTCAATGCTTGCATCAAATGGCGGGCCTGTATTAAAAGTAAGTCCGGAAAAATACCAATCGTTGGCAAATGATAAGCTCATTGCTACACACTATGGCTATAATATTCACACGCATCAACAGCTTAAACAGGCCGAACATATAGCTCAGCGTGTCGCACCTAATGTCACGATTCAAAGTCAAACAACAACCATGCTAGATCAATCAAATGGTATCTTAATGTTTGTTTCTTCCTTCCTTGGTCTAGCCTTCTTAGTTGCAGCGGGTTGTATTATTTATATTAAACAGATGGATGAAACCGAAGATGAAATGAGCAATTATCGTATCTTACGTCGTATTGGTTTCACGCATATTGATATGATGAAAGGTATAGGTTTTAAAATATTATTCAACTTTGGTTTACCTTTATTGATTGCCTTATTACATGCTTTATTCGCAGCTCTGGCTTTTATGAATTTATTAGGGCAACAAGATTTAAGACCTGTTATTGTAGTCATGGTTGTGTATACCATCGTTTATTTAATATTTGCTGTTATTTCATTTATCCATGCAAACAATAAGATTAAACAAGCATTAAATTAATATATTTTGAAAGGATGTATTGTCATGAAATTTAAAGAATTAGTTAAACAATCATACGAGGATTTAAAAAACTTAGAGGTTAATTGGTTTAACGGTATAACATTGACACTAGCTGTTATCATTTTAAGTAGTATAACAACACCTATTCTTGGTGTGCCTGCAGGGTTACTCGGGGGCGCTTATTACTTAAAACGTCGTGAAGAAAAGAATAATCATAAGTAGATAGTATATAGGGGCAGTAACACAGCTAAATGAAATAACTGTGATGACTGCCCCATTTTTAAATTTATAAGAATACATCAGTTAACCATAAACTAGCTAGTACAATAATCATAATACTACCAACAAAACAGATAAAAGCTAAAGCACTCGTGAAGAGCTCACGTTTTTTCGTTACTTGAACTTTATTAGGATCTTCTCCATTCATAAATGCAATAATACGATCTGCATTTTCCATGTTATGTTTATATTTAAGTCGATCTATTCGTATACTTGCAAAAAGGCCTATCATGTATAAAATCAATATGATAAATAATCCTAGCCAACTAAAATAATGTATCATAGGCCCTATCAACACAGCGGCTATTACAAATGTTACTAACATACACCATGTCCATTTGTTCATTTCCTTACGTACTACTTCTCTATCCATTTGATATACGTCTCCTTTAACAAGATCATCTAAGGATACATTAAATAGCGAGCACATCATTAATAAATTGTGGATATCGGGCAAACTTTTATTATTTTCCCAGTTAGAAATCGTTTGTCTAGAAACATATAATTTTTCAGCCAATACTTCTTGTGAATAACCTTGCTGTATTCTATATTTTTTTAATTGTTGCTCAACATTTATCATTTTGCACTCCTTAGATTATCTCTGTGAAAATTTCACTCATTTAAATAAGTGATAGTTTTATAGAAACGTATGTTATAGTATTAATCTATCAAATATCTTTAGAAACTGCAGTATTAATAGTGACAAAATGCTTTGACAATTTGATATCATCGTGTTTTTTAGACGTCCGTATGTCTAAAATTTTATTTATGTGTTACAAAACAATGTGTATCTTTGGTAAAAAAAGGAGCGGAACAGAATGCATTATGAATTCGAAGTCCCGCCCCAGCAAGGTTGACTAGGAATGAAAACAGCTTGGTATAAGCGTATTTTCAATCCAATCAACTACTAACAATATTTAGTTCATAACTTAGGACATAATGATGCCCAAACTGATATGGTGATACCCTTCTGTTAATATTTCTAGCCGTCTATCAAGATACGGTTATCTCTAACTTTCTTAAAGTCCGCTTCACTTGTTTTTTCATATCCTTCATGGTCAAAGAGGTCATGAATTAATTGACGTCCTTCTTTCTTTTTGCTGACATTAATAAATGCTTTTGCAATTTTATTACGCCATTCGTCACTTAAATCTACACGAACCGAAATAGTGTCATTTGGTATTTTATCTGATGTATAAATGACTCTCGTATCTTTATAAACATTAGGTTTAGATTTTTTTAGCTCTACACGTGCATCATCATAAGTAGCCACGGCATCTATATCTCCATCTAGCAACGTCTTTAATGCTTGATCTTCATCTTTAAATTGAGACACACGCAATGCACTTTTAGGAATATGTTCTCTTTGCAAATCAGCTAATGGATAAATATATCCTGCAGCTGAATCTGCATCTTGTAACCCAACTTTTTTCCCTTTTAAATCTTTAAGCTTTTTAATGTCACTATCTTTTTTAACCACAATTTGTGAACGATAATAATCTCCCAATTTCTTAGTTTGATTTCCTTTATCATCAACTAAATAGTCTTTAGATTTTAACAGAACATCTACTGTTCCTTTATCTCGACCAATTGTATAGGTTACTGGCGACATGATAGCCACATCCATTTTTTTAGATGCTAAATCTTCAATCATCTTATAATCGCTAGTTGTACGCTGTATATTCACAGGCGCTTTTAACTCTTTAGACAATAACTTTTGTAATGACTCAATTTTATCGTCATATTTCTTTCCCGTTTGTGATTGAGGCGCAACATATTCAATATTAACAGGCTTCTTTGCTACTTTCTTTTTCTTGTTCTCTTCGCAACCATATAAAGAAATTGCCATACACATTGTTAGTATTAGAATTAGTATAATCTTTTTCAATGATATTCCATCCTTTTGTATGAAATTTCTTTTATCATATACTAGTCAAATCATTTTGACCACCCCATTTTTGACAATATTATTAATTATTAATTTTTTATCCCATTTAATACGATTCCTTAACAAAATTTAGCGATTTATTTTACATTTCAAAAGATCATTGAATATAAAACAAGCACAACGATGATTATGGCAAACCATCATTGTGCTATTATTGTGAGATTGATATCTCAGACTGTTTTGAAATTATATTATAATGCTGTGTAACCACCATCGATTGTAAATACACTACCTTGAGCAAATGTTGATGCATCAGATGCGAGGTAAACGACAATACCGCCTAATTCGTGTGGCTCACCTGGACGACCCATTGGTGTTGCTCCCATCCAATAATCAATCATATCGCCACCAGTATTAAACATTGGTTCAGTTAATGCTGTTTTCATATAACCTGGTGCGATTGTATTTACTTTAATACCGTATTTAGACCATTCCATGGCTAAACTTTTCGTTAACATAATGACGCCTGCTTTAGATGCGTTATAAGATGCTTGCTCTTGTGGTTTATTTGCAATTAAGCCAGACATTGATGATGTATTAATGATTGAACCATTTCCTTGTTTAATCATTTGGCGTCCAACTGCTTGTGCCACTAAGAAAACACCATTTAAGTTGAGATTGATGACTTTTAACCAATTTTCATAAGAAACATCTTCCGCTTTTTCATTAATTGTCATTCCTGCATTATTAACTAAAATATCAATTTTTCCATATTCTCTAACAACATCTTGTACCATCTTATTAACATCATCAGGATTTGTAACATCTACTTTTAATGCTGTTGTTTTAACACCTTCATTGTGTGCAATAGCTTGAGCTGTTTCTTCTGCTAAATCTAACTTAATGTCGGCAATTACAATATCTGCACCTGCTTGTGCTAGCGCTTCAGCCATTGCTTTACCTAGACCCATCGCCCCACCAGTTACGATTGCTACTTTACCATTTACTCTAAATTGATCAATAATATTTGTCATAAATTACACTCCTTCATTCGTTTGTACTTGATTTGTTATTTCTACTTCTTTCGTTGGTTGCTGCACTTTCATAAAGAATGTCAAGATGAAGCCTATGATATAAAGAATGGCATAGACCCAAATAGTTACTTTTTCTGTAGTAAACATTAATGTGACACTTGCTATCGCAGGACCACAAAAATTACTTAATCCTGCAGCCAGGTTATGTACAGATACTGCCGCACCCTTATGTTCCGGCACTAATGTTGGGAAAATAGCAGACATCGGTACATATGCCGCCACTGCGAAACCTAACATTAACGCTATTAATGTCGTCACAAAGATGTTTGGACCACTCCACGATGGCAAATAATAGAAGGCTAAAGTTGATAAGGCCATGCCAATACAACCGAACCAACGCACTTGGCGCACCCAGCCAATTTTATCACCGACAACACCCCAGAATAAGTTAGTGAAGATTGTGATAAAATACATCAGTCCCCATACGCGTAGCCATTCAGATGTTGTAAAGCCGAATTCATCAGTATATACACGCGGTAAAAAAGCAACTAAGCCAAATAGCGATAATTGGTTAATAATCCGCACCACAAAAGCAATAGCTACTTGCTTATTACCTAGAAGCGTGATTCCTCGACCAAATTCTGCAAACATTTCTTTTGTCGTCATACGCTTTGCTTCAACGTCTTCACCTTTTTTATCTTTCACCAAGAACGTTGCAATGAGTCCACCAACTAGAATAAATACAATTGATAACCATAATGAACCCAACTCTCCAATAAATGGAATCGTAAAGCTTGGTAAATATGAACCTAATACACCAATACCTATAGAATACATCGCCCAGAACCAACCCATCGCGGATGCGAGTTTATAGGCAGGTGAAGAATATGTAATCCATACGACAAAGCTATAAATAAACATTGGATAAGCAAAACCGCGGATACCATACATAATAAGCATCATGGCATAGTTTTGTTGTTCTAAACCAAACACTAGAAATCCTACATGAAAGATAATCCAAATAATAAAGGCAAATGTCATGATACGTCTTGGGCTAAATATTTCTGCTAACACACCTGATAACCATGATGCGATAGCCACAACCAAGCCATAAACAGCCAGTACTCTACCAGCTTCTGAGCTACTAAATCCTAGACTCCCAATATATTTAGACAAGAACGCTTGCTCAACACCATCACCCGTCATAAAAATAGCCACTGCAACATAGCCCCAAATAAGTACCATTGGTAAGCCTAAAAATTGACGCTCTGTTTGCTGACTTTGTATCTTATTAACCACGTTTCCATCCCACTTTCATTATTTTGTTTAAACTTTTACATTCCGAATTTTTTTGCTGCTAATTTTTCAAGTGGAATGCCTTGCTTGAAACGTTCAGTATACATTCGAAAACTTTCCACTTCTGCAGCAGTTGGCTCAATAGCAACAGACGTCGTATTCTTAAACGCATAGTTGCTTAAATAAGTGGCTAAATCACTATTGCGTTGGTCTTTTAAATATTGTGCTAATACTGCAATGCCCCATGCACCGCCTTCACTTGCCGTTTGCATGACACGTACATTTGTTTCAAGCGCTGCTGCTAAAAACATTTGCGCAACCTTTTCAGTTTTAAAAATACCACCGTGACCAAGCATAGAATCTATAGTAATATTTTCATTTTCTTTCAATAAATCAACGCCAATTTTCAACGTACTGAACGCGCTATAAATATGCGTTTTCATTAAGTTTGCTAAATTAAAGTTACTATCTACCGACCGCACTAACATAGGATAACCTTGAGGTACATCGGTAATAAATTCCCCAGAGATATAGCCATAAGATAATAAATTTCCCAGGTTATCCTCTCCGTTTAAAGCGCTTTCAAAAACTTTTGTAAAAAGCTCATTTTTGTCGTAATTGACGCCCATCGTTTGTAATACTTCTTCAAAAAGATTTATCCAAAGGTTAATATCAGACGTGCAATTATTCGCATGAATCATGGCTACTTCATAACCATCTGGCGTCGTTACAATATCTACTTCTGGATAAACACGTTGAATAGGTTGTTCTAACACAATCATTGAGAAGATACTTGTACCTGCTGAAACATTACCTGTACGCGGTGCTACACTATTCGTTGCAACCATACCTGTTGCTGCGTCTCCCTCAGGGGCACAAAGAGGACATCCTGCCTGCAACTCACCATTTGGATCAATTAATTTTGCACCTGTTTCGGTTAGTCTTCCAGCAGACTCACCTGCTACGACAACACGAGGTAAAATGTCACCAATCTTTTGGTTATAACCACGCTGCGCAAATAACTTATTAAAGCGGTCCATTAAATCTTGACGATAATCTAGCCGTTGACTATCAATTGGAAACATTCCGGAAGCATCACCAATACCAATCACTTTTTCATCGGTTAAATACCAATGAATATAACCCGCTAATGTCGTCATATATCTTACACGTTCGACATGGGGTTCTGTCTCCATCGCTGATTGAAAAAGTTGTGCGATACTCCAACGCTCGGGAATATTAACATTAAAATCTTCACGTAATACCGTAGCTGCTTCATTCGCATTATTGTTACGCCATGTTCTAAAAGGTACAAGTAAATCATCATGTTCATCAAATACTAAATAACCATGCATCATGCCACTAATACCTAATGACGCTATTTGATTAACAGTCGTATCATATTTATCTTTAACGTATCGTGTCATTTCACCATAACTTTTTTGTAAACCAACCCATGCATCATTCATGGAATAAGTCCAATAGCCATTGTCAAAACTATTTTCCCATTCAAATGAGCCCGTAGCTATTGTATTAAAATCATCATCAATGGCTACCGTCTTAATTCTTGTCGATCCAAATTCAATGCCTACGGAAAGATGACCCGCTTCAATAAAGCGTTTTGTTTCTTCAATATTCATTAACAACCCTCCTTTTCACATTTTATGAAACCGTTACCATTTACAATGCTAACACAATTTATTTTACAACCATAGGAAAATAACATGTATTTCATAGTTAATTTTGAATAAAATAACAACTTTATGCTAAAAGTTCAATATTTCTAACTTTATTAGAAAATATTAAATAGAATTTTCAAAAATATATCTTAAAACTAAAAAACAATAAGGCTATACTGCTATATTGCATAACAATGTATAACCTTATCAATAATGATATATCCGTGAGTGGGATAGTATTCATGATGAATTCTGTCCCATCCTAGCACAGTTGACTAGAAGTGAAAAAATATTGGTATAATCATATTTTCAATCCCGTCAACTACTGCCAATATATCGTTCATAGTCTAAAATATAATGATGTCCCAAACTGAATATTTATCTCTAAATTTATAATTTGGCTGCTTCGATACCATTTGGATATACAATCACTTTTAACGAACCCGATTTATCTGTTCTTGCACGCTCCATTGCTGCTTTTGTTTCTGACAAAGGATATTGATGTGTAAACATAGAATTTAAATCTGCATCAGTATGACTTAAAATTTGAATGCCTGTATCATACGTATTTGCATATCTAAAAATACCAACAAGGTTTATTTCATGATTGGTAATAAAAGGAATATTAAGAGGATTATCCGCCTCTTGAGCTAAACCTACCGCTGCTAGAGTACCACCATTTTTTAATGCTGCTAAAGCACTGCGTAAGGCAATTTGATTTCCTGCTGTCTCAA
Organism: Staphylococcus sp. HMSC059F04; assembly: GCF_001812565.1. Taxonomy (NCBI): domain Bacteria; kingdom Bacillati; phylum Bacillota; class Bacilli; order Caryophanales; family Staphylococcaceae; genus Staphylococcus; species Staphylococcus sp. HMSC059F04. Next base: position 74,597 of record NZ_KV809467.1, read on the forward strand.
TTGCGTAGTCAACACCATGTTGCTGTGTTAATTCATTTATTCGTTGATTAACATCTTCGTCTTTGACATTAATAGTTGTTGTTGCCCCTAATTTTAGTGCTTCATCTAAACGATTTTGTTCCATATCAGATACGATAATTTGAGTAGCTCCAAAGGCTTTGGCCGCGACAACCGTCATTAATCCCACAGGTCCCATTCCCATTATCACTACAGATGATCCTGGTTGAATATTTGCTCGACGACAAGCTTGTATACCAACTGACAATGGTTCATTCAGCGTTGCTTGTTCATAGCTCAATGTGTCTGGAATATGGAATAAATAATCTTCTGGATGCTTCAAATATTCCGTAAATGCCCCGTCAACAGGAGGTGTTGCGAGAAATACAACGTCTGGGCACAAATTATATTTTCCGGTTTTACAATATTCACATGTTCCACATGGCACACCCGGTTCAACTGCCACGCGATCTCCAGGTTTAAAATGCGTTACATCACTGCCTACAGCTGCTACTTTTCCAGCGCATTCATGTCCTAAAATAAGTGGTGCTTCAACTACAAATTCACCGACACTACCATGAGCATAATAATGCACATCAGAGCCACATACACCAACTGCTAACATTTGTACCAATACATCATGCGGCCCAAGTTCTGGCACATTCACTTCTTTAATTTCAATATCGTACGGTTCATTTAACACTGCCACTTTCATCTTTCTAGGAATTTCATGATCCATCTTTATCCACCTCATTGTTTTGTTGTTACATTGATGTCGATATCTCGATGTTTGATTTTCCACAAGATTGCTAAGTTAATGCTAGCATTATGAATATATTATGTAAACGATTTCAATAATTATTAGTTTGTTAAATAAAAATGTGAGCGGGACTGAATTCATTATGAATTCGTAGTCCCGCCCCAGCAAGGTTGACCAGGATTGAAAAAAGCTTAGTATAAACGTATTTTCAAATCAGTCAACTACTGCCAATATATCGTTCATAGTCTAAAACATAATGATGTCCCAAAATGATGTCCCAAACTGTTCAAATCGTTATTGCTCAATATCATAGGCCTTAAGCAAACGCTTTAATAACCGTTGAATATAATGCTCATCTAACTCTTGAGGCTTAATTAAGATATTAAAATAAATGGGTGAAAATACTAAATCAATCATTAAATCTTGGTCTTCTTCATTAAGATAAGGTGCAATCATCTCTTTAAAATTTCGCCGATTACTTTCAAAGTAACCTTTCATAAATAATCCTCTAGCCTCAGATTGCTTAGAACTGACTAATATCTCAATCACAGCTCTTCCTAAATTCGTCTTATAAATAGCCATGATTTGTGTGGCAAAAGCAAACAATGCATCATATAAATTTATATGATTAAACGTAATATCACGTGTATGCGTAACAAACATATCGATAATAATGGATGCTTTATCTTTCCATCGTCTATAAATCGTTGCCTTCGATACACCAGTATTTTCTGCAATTTGCTCTATCGTAATCTCACCGTAGTGTGACATTTCTAACAAACGTTCAATTTCACTAAAAATCTTTTTATCTATCGTTGGATCCTTTGGTCTTCCAGCCATGTCGTTCCCTTCTTTTACGTGCTATAAATTCAACTAACTCAAATATTAAAAATGCACTTACAAACCAAACTATGAAACCAATAATAACACTTAATAGCCACTGATGTGTATAGTTGAGCATGGCCCATGTTGCGATAATACTACATAAGACACCCGTCATACCAAAAATAGCACCACGACTCACATGCATGGCTACTTCATCACCAAATTGCATACCCGTAATAAATAATGACACTAAAAAGACTGCCGGTAAGGTCGCAAAGATACCTCCAAATTCTTTCCATGGCAAAACGACAGATACAATATAGCTTAATAAGACTGCCGTGCCACCAACTAAAAATTTAATTACAGCAAGTTTCATGTTACGAAAGCCTCCAAATTTAAATGTGTTTTACTAAAAAGATGGCAACTGAAATAATAAACCAACAAACAAGTGCAAAAATGCTACCTTTAACATAACCTTTCTTACTTATATAGATAGATGTTAATGCCACTGTTAATATACAAGAAGCAATACCAATAATTGCACCTGTACTCAAATGCATAGACATTTTAACAAGTTCTTCACCACGATGATCAATTGCCAATGCAATGATTGCTGCTAAATAGACTGCCGGCAGTGTAGCGATAATTCCTCCTAACTTACCTCCAATTTTTTCTGACATAATCGATGCAAATGCCACTGCAAAACCACCGATAACAAAGTGTAGAATAGCACTAGAAATACTAAACAATCTTTTCCCTTCTTTGACATTTTATTGTAAAACGAAACGTACCGTTTACTATTAATATAAATCGTAATTTCTAAATTGTAAACAGGGCAAATGAAAATAAAAACAGTTAGGGATTTAACTGTAACGAAATATCATTGAAACACCAAAATCTTTTCTTCGAGTATGATTTCCACACTCTCATTAATATGTTAAGAAATATTATTTAAAGGTATTAAAGTTGAAAGTTCTATTCGTAACGGATGTTGCCTTTGATACATAAGACACCGTGTTCATTTAGTTAAGTGACATCTATTAAATGATGCAAATATGCTTTATTTTTAAACATAATTTGATATAAAAAGACATGCTAATACAAAGTATTATAAACAAATAAGCCAGTAAATGATTTTTTTAAACTCATTTACTGGCTTATGTTTCTTGGAACGATATCCCAATCTGTGTTATCTAGTGTTTATATATTTTGATTTTAATTTCATAGTAATCATCGTGATCTTTATCACGATGTTCTACTCGAATACCTGACTGTTCGATTGCTTGGATGCTCTTACCCACTTCATCCCTAGCTTGCGTTAAATCATGCGAAAACTGAAATGTTTGTGCTGTAACCTTTTCTGGTCCTACTTGTTGCTTCACTCGTGCTTCTGTTTGTTTAACATTAAGCTTTTGTTGAATGACTTGTTCAATGAGCTGTTCTTGTGCTTCATTAGACAGAGGTAAGACTGCTCGTGCATGTCGTTCAGTAATTTTACCTTCTCTAAGGCGCACGATAACTTTAGGTGCTAATTTCAACAGACGTAACTTATTGGCAATAAAGCTTTGGCTTTTCCCCAAACTCTTAGCTAATTCACTTTGTGTTGTATTACCTATTTCAAGTAGTTTTTTATAGGCTTCCGCTTCTTCTACTACAGATAAGTTCTCTCTCTGAATATTTTCAATTAAAGCAACTACGGCCGTTTCCTCATCACTCATGTCACGAATAATGACATCAGCATGTGATTTTTGTAACGATTGCAATGCCCTAAAACGTCGTTCTCCAGCAATAATTTCATACATGTGCTCTTCAATTGGTCTTACAACAATGGGTTGTAACAAACCATGTTCATCAATCGATTCAGCAAGTTCTTTTAATTTACTAGGGTCAAAAACCTGTCGTGGTTGATAACGATTAGGCACAATACGTTCAATTTGAATGGATTCAACATTAGAATTGCGATCTTCTTCAATATAGCCAACAATGTCTTCTTTATTTTTTAAACCAAATAATTTTGAAAAAGGCTTTTTCATTATCCATTCGCTCCTTCTCATTTGAGGTTATTTTAATCTGTTTTATTTTTCAAGTAAAGGAGATTTATTAGGTGTACCAGGTTTTCTCGGATACTTTTTAGCTGTTTGTCGTTGTTTATCGATAACAATCATTTGTCTTTCACCAGCATTTTCAGGTAAGTCAAAATTGAATGTCGTTGCTAATTTACCACCTAAAACGTTAATAGCAAATTGCGCTTCTTCGAGTTCTTCGCCACCTTTTGACGACTTCAATGCAATAAACTGACCGCCTTTTTTCACAAGAGGTAAGCATAATTCACTAAGTACCGTTAAACGAGCCACAGCCCTCGCTGTTACAATATCATAAGACTCCCTGTAGACACCTTTACCAAAGGTTTCTGCACGATCATGAATAAAGCTAACATCTTGTAATTCTAGCTCACTAGCTAAATGATTAAGAAATTGAATGCGCTTATTCAGTGAATCAACAATTGTAACTTTCAAAGCTGGATAAACGATTTTTAATGGAATGCTAGGAAAACCAGCTCCTGCACCAACATCACAAACAGTTAATGGTTGATTAAAATCATGATAAAAACTTGGTGTAATAGAATCATAGAAATGTTTTAAATAAACATCATGTTCATCGGTAATACTTGTTAAATTCATCTTTTCATTCCACTCAACAAGTAATTGATAATACGTTTGAAATTGTGCTTGTTGTTTTTCAGTCAATACAATATCATGTTCTTTTAATTTCTCAGTTAACCATTTTACAGCGTTCATTCGCTTTTCACCCTTTGCAACTTACCTTGTTCTAAATACACAAGTAAAATTGAAATATCTGCAGGATTAACACCTGAAATACGTGATGCTTGTGCGATATTCAATGGTTTAACCTTGGCTAATTTTTCACGTGCTTCCGTTGCCAAACTATCGACTTTACTATAATCCAAGTCTTCTGGAATTTTCTTTTGTTCCATACGTTTCACTTTTTCTACTTGTTGTAATGATTTATTGATATAACCTTCATATTTTGTTTGTATTTCAACTTGTTCAGCAACTGCTTCAGGCAATTGATGTGCTTCTCCTAAAATTTCTAAAATAGTATCATACGTCATTTCAGGACGACGTAATAAATCAATAGCTAGAATACCATCTTTAAGCTGAGAACCTCCATGTGCTTCAATCACAGATTGCGTATGTGCATTTGGTTTAATGCGAATATGAGTTAAACGGTCAATTTCATCTTGAATTTGTTGACGTTTTTCATTAAAACGTGCATAGCGTGCTTCAGAAATCATACCTAATTCATAGCCTATGTCAGTCAAGCGTAAATCAGCATTATCATGACGAAGTAATAAGCGATATTCGGCACGAGAAGTTAATAAACGATATGGTTCATTGGTACCTTTAGTTACCAAATCATCAATTAACACACCAATATATGCATCTGAACGACTTAGAATTTTTTCACCTGTGCCTAGCACTTTTCCTGCAGCATTAATACCAGCCATAATGCCTTGGCCAGCCGCTTCTTCATATCCAGACGTACCGTTAATTTGTCCTGCAGTATATAGGTTTTTAATCTTTTTCGTTTCTAATGTAGGCCATAATTGAGTTGGCACAATCGCATCATATTCAATTGCATAACCTGCACGCATCATATCGGCTTTTTCAAGACCAGGAATGGTTTCTAACATTTGACGTTGTACGTGTTCAGGAAGGCTTGTAGATAACCCTTGAACATATACTTCATTCGTATTGCGACCTTCTGGCTCTAAGAATAACTGATGGCGTGGTTTATCATTAAAGCGCACAAACTTATCTTCAATTGAAGGACAATAGCGCGGTCCTGTACCTTTAATCATACCTGAATACATCGCTGATAAATGTAAATTATCATCGATGACTTTATGTGTTTCGCCATTAGTATAAGTTAGCCAACATGGCAATTGATCTAAAATATATTCCGTTGTTTCAAAGCTAAATGCTCGACCTACATCATCACCTGGTTGAATTTCTGTTTTAGAATAATCGATGGTTTTCGCATTAACACGTGGTGGCGTTCCAGTTTTAAAACGAACTACTTCAAAGCCGAGTTCTCTTAAATTATCTGCTAACGTAATAGATGGTAATTGATGGTTCGGCCCACTTGAATATTTCATATTTCCTAAAATAATTTCACCACGTAAAAATGTTCCTGTAGTAATGACTACTGCTTTAGCATGATATTCTGTACCAATATTTGTACGCACACCTTTAACTACATTATCTTCAATAATTAAATCATCAACCATACCTTGCATAATATCTAAATGTGCTTCGTCTTCAATAACGCGTTTCATTTCTTGTTGGTATAGCACTTTGTCAGCTTGAGCGCGTAGTGCTCTTACTGCAGGTCCTTTACCTGTGTTTAACATGCGCATTTGAATGTGTGTTTTATCAATTGTTTTCGCCATTTGGCCACCTAACGCATCGATTTCTCTTACCACGATACCCTTTGCTGGCCCACCAACTGATGGATTACATGGCATAAACGCTATATTATCTAAATTGATGGTTAACATTAATGTTTTAGCGCCACGACGCGCAGAAGCTAAACCTGCTTCAATACCTGCGTGACCAGCACCAATAACAATCACGTCATAATTTTGTGTCATGATTCAACCTCCCTTTTCCATTTACATATTTATAGACTACCAATCCACTTATTTATTTTCCTAAACAGAATTGACTAAATAACTGATTAATAAGTTCATCACTAGCTGATTCACCAATGATTTCACCTAAAATTTCCCATGTTCGTGTTAAATCTATTTGTACCATATCCATTGGAACGCCAGATTCAGCAGCGTCAATAGCATCTTGAATTGCATGTCTTGCCTGTTTGAGCAATGCGATATGACGTGAATTAGAAACATATGTCATATCTTGATTTTGAACATCGCCACCAAAAAATAAATCTCGTATTTGAATTTCAAGTTCATCTATACCTTCTTGTTTAAGCATAGATGTTTGTATCAATGGTTTATTACCAATCATTTCCTGAACTTCTTCAATGTTTAATTGCTGTGCTAAATCTGTTTTATTAACAATTACGATAACATCTTCATTTTTAATTACTTCAAATAAAGTACGATCTTCTTTTGTTAAAGGCTCATTATAATTAAGGACAAACAAAATTAAATCGGCTTGACTTAAAGCTTTACGAGAACGTTCAACACCTATTTTTTCTACTATGTCTTCTGTGTCTCTAATACCTGCTGTATCAACTAATCTTAATGGTACACCTCTTACGTTAACGTATTCTTCTAACACATCTCGTGTTGTTCCTGCAACTTCGGTCACGATTGCTTTATTATCTTGAATAAGGTTGTTAAGCATTGAAGACTTGCCTACGTTTGGCTTACCAACGATGACTGTTGATAAACCTTCTCGCATGATCTTACCTTGAGCACCTGTCTCTAATAACTTGTCAATCTCGGCTTTAATATTTTTAGATTGTTCCAATAAAAATTCGGTCGTAGCATCTTCGACATCATCGTATTCAGGGTAATCGATATTCACTTCTACCTGTGCCAATATTTCTAAAATAGATTTTCGCTGTCGTTTTATTAAATCACTTAAACGCCCTTCAATTTGATTCATCGCAACTTTTGATGCGCGGTCTGTTTTAGAGCGAATAAAATCCATAACTGCTTCTGCTTGTGATAAGTCTATCCGTCCATTTAAAAAGGCACGCTTAGAATATTCTCCTGGTTCAGCCATCCTTGCACCATGAGTCATAGTCAATTCTAACACGCGATTAATGGTCAATATGCCGCCGTGACAATTAATTTCAATGATATCTTCTCTAGTAAACGTTTTAGGCGCACGTAATACAGATATCATTACTTCTTCTACTACTTCATTCGTCTCAGGATCAACAATATGACCGTAGTTTATCGTATGAGAATCGACTTCAGCTAATTTGTATTTCCCTTTATAAAGCTTATTACCGATTTCAATTGCTTGTGGTCCTGATAGTCTGACTATTCCAATAGCACCTTCTCCCATCGGTGTCGAAATACTAGTAATTGTATCGAAATCCATAACGCTACTCGCCTCCTTATTCAAGTAAAATTTCATTTTAACATTGTAAATTGTTTCATTTTAAATTGCGAGTATCCCGCTTTATATCTTTAGGTAAGTATTCGGTTTGTCTGACGTTAGACTTACGGATGTCTAATTGTTTCGTCTTGCTAAATTTTTTTATTAAATACTTTAGCTATTTTTAAGACATGTTCCAAACTACTTTGAATTTCTAAAGTCGTCATATTTTTAGCTGGATGCCTAGCAATAACAATGATGTCTTTGGCAATAATATCTTGTTTGTGTACTTTAAAATTCTCTCTGATCGCACGTTTAATCTTATTGCGTATCACTGCATTCCCAATCTTCTTAGAAACACTGATACCTAAGCGAAAATGAGCTATCTGATTCTGATATGTGTATACGACAAATTGTCTGTTTGCTACTGACTTTCCATGGCGATAAATCAATTGAAAATCAGCATTTTTTTTAATTCGATATGCTTTTTCCACGTCCACATCACTCGCTTAATTCATTATCTTATTTTAATATAATACATTCTAAACGAAAAAAAAGACCACTGATGAATCAGTGATCTTATGCTGATAAAACTTTGCGACCTTTACGACGACGACGCGCCAATACTTTGCGGCCGTTTTTAGTGCTCATACGTTTTCTGAAACCGTGCACTTTACTGTGTTTACGTTTATTTGGTTGATAAGTACGTTTTACCATGCAAAACACCTCCATCTTTAACTAATAACTAACTCTTTTCATTCACCTGAGCCAATGAAACTGATTATTTTAATAGATAAATATCATTTCTGTTTATCAGAAATCTTCATTTGTTTTCGTTTTATCTAGTCATAATTCAAGCAACTACTACAATATAACAAAATACTTTTTATAAAGCAAGATAGTTTTAGCTGAACACCAAAAATATTTTCATCACAGTTTTAATTAAAATAAACACTACATATATTTCAATTTAAAAGCAATCAGTATAATTATTTCCCGTAACTGTTATCGTCAAAATATGAGACGTGCATAAGTTATCCACTTATACACAAAAACAACCAAATAAGTTGTGGATAATTTTGCAGTTATGCACATAGTTACGCTCGATTTAACCACATATTCACAGTTATTTGACATGTTCTAAGCTTAACAATTATAATTGTGTGGATAAGTTGCTCGAATATTGATTTTATAAGGGGTTATTTATTCAAATTATATACAATTTGGTTGTGAATAAAGCGATAAACTAAGTGAGTTATCCACTATTTGTGATTAACTTGTGGATAATTATTAACATATTGTGATTATCTTTATCCACCATACTGAATTTTGTGTATAAGTCAAAATTAAAGAAAGATGGAGTTTTTATGTCAGAACAAGAAATCTGGGAAAAAGTTTTAGAAGCAGCAAAGTTACATATTTCAGAAACAAGCATGAACACCTTTTTAAAAGATTCGGAACTATACAAAATTGAAAATAATACAGCAATTGTGCTTGTTGGTTATGAATTTTATGCTAGTTGGCTCAACCAAAAGTACTCAGCCATATTCGAATCCATCTTTTCAGAGATAATGGGATTAGATATTACACCTAAGTTTCTTACAGCCGAACAACTTGCTGAAATTGTTAGTGAAGGGGATTCAGCATCTAAAAAAGCGCCTGCATCATCAAAAGCTAAAGCAGAGGATGAACATGACGCGCACGTAGGTACTGATCAATTTAATACACATAATACCTTCGATACATTTGTCATTGGGCCAGGTAATAGATTTCCGCATGCCGCAAGTTTAGCAGTTGCTGAAGCGCCTGCCGAAGCATACAATCCTTTATTTATCTATGGTGGTGTTGGACTAGGTAAAACACATTTAATGCATGCAATTGGACATCATGTTTTAAGTAATAATCCTAATGCCAAAGTGCTTTATACTTCTAGTGAAAAATTTACAAATGAATTTATCAAATCTATTCGTGACGGCGAAAATGAAGCCTTTCGTGAAAAATATCGAAATATTGATGTGCTGTTAATCGACGATATTCAATTTATTCAAAACAAAGAGCAAACACAAGAAGAGTTCTTCCATACATTCAATGAATTACATCAAAATAATAAGCAAATCGTTATTTCTAGTGACCGTCCTCCAAAGGAAATCGCTAAACTGGAAGATCGCTTACGCTCGCGCTTTGAATGGGGATTAATCGTTGATATTACACCACCAGATTATGAAACACGTATGGCAATCTTACAAAAGAAAATGGAAGAAGAAAACTTAGAAATACCAATGGAAGCCTTAAACTATATAGCTAATCAAATTCAATCAAATATTAGAGAATTAGAAGGTGCACTAACCAGATTATTAGCTTATTCTCAGTTGCAAGGACGACCTATTACTACTGAACTCACTGCTGAAGCACTCAAAGATATCATTCAAGTTCCAAAATCTAAGAAAATAACAATACAAGATATTCAAAAAGTTGTTGGCCAGTACTATAGTGTACGGATTGAAGATTTTAGTGCAAAGAAACGTACCAAATCCATTGCATATCCAAGACAAATTGCAATGTATCTGTCTCGCGAACTTACTGATTTCTCATTGCCTAAAATAGGTGAAGAATTCGGAGGACGTGACCATACGACAGTTATTCATGCGCATGAGAAGATTGCAAATGATATTAAAACCGATTCAACTTTCAAACAAGAAGTAGAAAATCTTGAAAAAGAAATTAGGAATCAATAAGTGGGAAATTATTTTCATTGTTTAGCTATAGATTAGCCCGTCAATTTATGGGAATATATAACTGTAATATTTCTTAAATGAGACTATATATTTAAAATACGATAATGTGATTTTGTGGATAATGTGTAAAAGTCATACACACAGTACACAGTTTATCCACATGTGCATAACTTAGCTATCATCAATGATTGAGAGACTTATCCACTAATCCACAAGCCCTACTATTATTACTATGAATTTAAAACCTATATAATTATATATAAACGACTGGAAGGAGTTTAATTTAATGATGGAATTCACAATAAAACGAGATTACTTTATTACACAACTCAATGATACGTTAAAAGCAATCTCACCTAGAACAACATTACCGATTTTAACTGGTATTAAAATTGATGCTAAAGATAATGAAGTGATTTTGACCGGTTCAGATTCAGAGATATCTATTGAAATTACAATACCCAAACAAGTAGATGGTAAAGATATTGTTACCATTTCTGAGACTGGTTCAGTTGTACTTCCTGGTCGTTTCTTCGTTGATATCATTAAAAAGTTACCAGGAAATGAAGTTAAACTATCTACAAACGAACAATTTCAAACACTTATTACATCTGGACATTCTGAATTCAATCTTAGTGGCTTAGATCCAGATCAATATCCACTATTACCACAAGTTTCAAGAGACGATGCGATTCAACTATCGGTTAAAGTACTAAAAAATGTGATAGCACAAACGAATTTCGCAGTGTCCACCTCAGAAACACGACCAGTATTAACTGGGGTTAACTGGCTTATACAAGATAATGAATTAATATGCACAGCAACCGATTCACATCGTTTGGCTGTTAGAAAATTGCAGTTAGAAGATAACTCAGAAAATAAAAATGTCATCATTCCAGGAAAGGCTTTATCTGAATTAAATAAAATTATGAGTGATAGTGAAGAAGATATTGATATCTTTTTTGCACAAAACCAAGTTTTATTTAAAGTTGGCCATATCAACTTCACATCTCGTTTGTTAGAAGGACATTATCCAGATACAACACGCTTGTTCCCTGAAAATTATGAAATCAAATTAGGCATTGATAATGGTGAGTTTTATCATGCGATTGATCGTGCGTCATTATTAGCACGTGAAGGTGGAAATAATGTCATTAAATTAAGTACAGGAAATGACGTCGTTGAATTATCTTCAACATCTCCTGAAATTGGTACAGTTAAAGAAGAAGTAAATGCAACCAATGTTGAGGGCGGAAATTTAAAAATTTCATTTAATTCTAAATACATGATGGATGCGTTAAAAGCCATCGATAATGATGAAGTAGAAATAGAATTCTTTGGAACAATGAAACCATTCATTTTAAAACCTAAAGCCGATGACTCAGTAACACAGCTTATCTTGCCAATCCGCACATATTAAAACACATAGCGTATATGATTTAGTTCAAATCAAACAAAAGAGAGCAATCTTGCTTTCTTTTGTTTATCAATGCTTCATATAAAGCCTCTAAGAGCTTAAATTAGAGGCTAATTTTTAATTTATGATGAAGTTTTAGTAAATATGTTAAACGCGTTGTATGCCCCTTTAAAATGCAAAAAAACGATATAAGCTACTTTAAACCTCTACTTATTCTCATTTTTACTGTATTGCATCATTTTTTATTGTAAATAACAAAATAAATTATTTGTTAAGCGCTTACACACTTTCTTTTAAATGAAATTTCCTGATAAAACAGGTATAATATACTAATGATATGAAAAAGAAACGGAGTGATTAATTTGGTTCAAGAAATTGCTGTTGCAGGAGACATTACTTTAGGTCAATTTTTGAAGACTGAGGGTATTATTGAATCTGGTGGACAAGCAAAATGGTTTCTCCAAGATGTTGAAGTCTTGATTAATGGAAGTCGAGAAACACGTCGTGGTAAAAAATTAACACATCATGATCACATTGCTATTCCAGAAATTTCTGAAATAGACGACTTCATTATCATTCATCAAGGTGAACAATGAAATTAAAAACACTCCAATTAGAAAACTATCGTAACTATGAAGCAGTTACGTTAAATTGTCATCCAGAAGTGAATATCCTTATTGGTGAGAACGCTCAAGGGAAGACGAATTTACTTGAATCAATTTATACTTTGGCATTGGCTAAAAGCCACCGTACTTCAAATGACAAAGAGCTTATACGTTTTAAAGCTGAGTATGCTAAAATAGAAGGTGAGCTAAATTATCGCCACGGAACAATGCCACTAACAATGTTTATAACTAAAAAGGGCAAACAAGTTAAAGTGAACCACTTAGAACAAAGTCGACTAACTCAATATGTCGGTCATTTAAACGTGGTTCTTTTTGCACCTGAAGATTTAAATATTGTTAAGGGGTCTCCACAAATAAGACGTCGATTTATCGATATGGAATTAGGACAAATATCAGCAGTATATCTGAATGATTTGGCTCAGTATCAGCGTATTCTTAAACAAAAGAATAATTACTTAAAGCAGTTACAATACGGACATAAGACGGACGTCACTATGTTAGAAGTCCTAAATCAACAGTTTGCGCAATATGCATTAAATGTCACTTTAAGACGCGAGCATTTTATTCATGATTTAGAAGCTCTAGCACAGCCCATCCATGCGGGAATAACAAACGATAAAGAAGCGTTATCACTTAATTATTTACCAAGTATTAAATTAAGTGATACAAGCCAAGATGAATCTATTTTATTGTCAGAAGTAATTACGTTTTTAAATGACAATCTTGATAGAGAAATTGATCGTGGTGTTTGTCTTTTCGGTCCGCATAGAGACGATTTGGGATTTAATGTAAATAGCATGGATGCACAGACTTATGGTTCACAAGGTCAACAACGTACGACGGCGTTATCAATTAAACTAGCAGAAATTGAATTAATGAATATTGAAGTTGGGGAATATCCAATCTTATTACTGGATGATGTTTTAAGTGAATTAGATGATTCGAGACAAACACATTTATTAAGTACGATTCAACATAAAGTACAAACATTTGTAACGACAACATCGGTAGACGGTATCGACCATGACATTATGAATAATGCAAGGTTATATCGCATTAACCAAGGTGAAATTATTAAGTAACAGAAAGTGATGGTGACTACATTGTCAGATGTAAACAACACAGATAACTATGGTGCTGGACAGATACAAGTATTAGAAGGTCTTGAAGCGGTTCGAAAAAGACCAGGTATGTATATTGGCTCGACTTCAGAAAGAGGTCTACATCATTTAGTTTGGGAAATTGTAGATAATAGTATTGATGAAGCATTAGCAGGATATGCAGATCAAATAGAAGTAATTATTGAAAAGGATAATTGGATTAAAGTAACGGATAATGGCCGTGGCATTCCAGTTGATATTCAAGAAAAAATGGGGCGCCCAGCAGTTGAAGTTATCTTAACAGTCTTACATGCCGGCGGTAAATTTGGCGGCGGTGGCTACAAAGTTTCGGGTGGACTTCATGGTGTAGGATCTTCCGTTGTAAATGCGTTATCCGAAGACTTAGAAGTCTATGTACATCGAAATGAAACGATTTACCATCAAGCTTATAAAAAAGGTGTCCCTCAATTTGATTTAAAAGAAGTTGGGGAAACAGATAAAACAGGTACGGTGATTCGCTTTAAAGCGGATAGCGAAATTTTTACCGAAACAACAGTATATGATTACGATACATTGCAAAAGCGTATTCGTGAGCTAGCCTTCTTAAATAAAGGTATTTCTATCACATTAAAAGATGAACGTGATGATGAAGAACAACGAGAAGATACATATCATTACGAAGGCGGTATTAAATCATATGTTGAGTTAATGAATGAAAATAAAGAGCCGATTCATGAAGAACCGATTTATATTCATCAAATGAAAGATGATATTGAAATCGAAATAGCCATTCAATATAACAGTGGTTATGCGACGAATTTATTATCTTATGCGAATAATATACACACGTATGAAGGCGGAACGCATGAAGATGGTTTTAAACGTGCACTAACACGTGTGTTAAATAGCTATGGTACAAAAAGTAAGATTATTAAAGAAGATAAAGATAGATTGTCAGGTGAAGACACACGAGAAGGTTTAACGGCCGTAGTGTCAATCAAACATGGTGATCCACAGTTTGAAGGACAAACAAAAACAAAATTAGGAAACTCAGAAGTACGTCAAGTGGTAGATAAACTATTTTCTGAGTATTTCGAGCGCTTCTTATATGAAAATCCAAATGTGGCACGCATCATTGTTGAAAAAGGAATTATGGCTTCACGTGCACGCGTTGCAGCTAAAAAGGCGCGAGAAGTAACACGCCGTAAATCACATTTAGAAATTTCAAGCTTACCAGGTAAATTAGCAGACTGTTCAAGTAAAAATCCTGATGAAAGTGAAATCTTTATTGTAGAGGGTGACTCTGCCGGGGGGTCTACGAAAGAAGGTCGTGACTCTAGAACACAAGCAATTTTGCCGTTAAGAGGTAAAATCTTAAATGTTGAAAAGTCACGTTTAGATCGCATACTAAACAATAACGAAATTCGCCAAATGATTACTGCATTTGGTACTGGTATTGGTGGAGAATTTGATATTTCAAAAGCACGTTATCATAAAATTGTTATTATGACGGATGCTGATGTTGATGGTGCGCATATTAGAACGTTATTATTAACATTCTTCTATCGCTTTATGCGTCCACTTATCGAAGCAGGTTATGTTTATATTGCGCAACCACCATTATTTAAGTTGACGCAAGGTAAACAAAAATATTATGTCTTTAATGATAAAGAATTAGATAAATTAAAATCAGAGTTAAGCCCAACACCTAAATGGCAAATTTCTCGATATAAAGGTTTAGGAGAAATGAACGCAGATCAACTTTGGGAAACAACGATGAATCCAGATAATCGTATGATGTTACAAGTAAGATTAGATGATGCCATTGAAGCGGATAAAACATTCGAAATGTTGATGGGTGACGTTGTGGAAAACCGTCGTCAATTTATTGAAGATAATGCGGTATATGCAACTTTAGATTTCTAAGCACTATGAAATGAACTTTTGAAGGAGGATTTCTTGATGGCTGACTTACCACAATCAAGAATTAATGAACGAAATATAACCAGTGAAATGCGAGAATCATTCTTAGACTACGCCATGAGTGTTATCGTTTCACGTGCTTTACCTGATGTTCGAGATGGTTTGAAACCTGTACACAGACGTATACTATACGGTTTAAATGAACAAGGTATGACACCAGATAAACCATATAAGAAATCAGCACGTATCGTGGGTGATGTAATGGGGAAATATCACCCTCATGGTGACTCGTCAATTTATGATGCAATGGTTAGAATGGCGCAAACGTTTAGCTATCGTTATCCGCTCGTAGATGGTCAAGGTAACTTTGGTTCTATGGATGGTGATGGCGCTGCAGCAATGCGTTACACCGAAGCAAAAATGACTAAAATTACGCTAGAACTTCTTCGAGACATCAATAAAGATACGATTGACTTTTTAGATAATTATGATGGTACTGAAAGAGAGCCGGCAGTCTTACCAGCACGCTTCCCTAACTTATTAGTTAACGGTGCATCAGGTATTGCAGTAGGTATGGCTACTAACATTCCTCCACATAATTTAACTGAAGTCATTGATGGTGTGTTAAATCTCAGTAAGAACCCAGACATAACCATTGCTGAATTAATGGAAGATATTAAAGGTCCGGACTTCCCAACCTCTGGTATAATTTTAGGAAAAAGTGGTATTCGTCGTGCATATGAAACAGGTCGAGGTTCCATTCAAATGCGTGCACGCGCAGAAATTGAAGAACGTGGTGGCGGTCGTCAGCGTATAGTCGTCACAGAAATTCCTTATCAAGTTAACAAAGCTCGTATGATTGAAAAAATTGCTGAATTGGTACGTGATAAAAAAGTAGACGGTATTACTGATTTACGTGATGAAACAAGCTTACGCACCGGTGTAAGAGTTGTAATTGATATTCGTAAAGATGCTAATGCCAACGTAATTCTAAATAATTTATACAAGTTAACGCCATTACAAACATCATTTGGTGCGAATATGATTGCCCTTGTTGATGGGCGACCTAAGTTAATTAACTTAAAAGAAGCATTAGTACAATATTTAGAACATCAAAAGGTTGTTGTACGTCGTCGTACAGAATATAACTTAAGAAAAGCAAAAGATCGTGCCCACATCCTTGAAGGTTTACGTATTGCGTTAGATCATATTGATGAAATTATTAGCACTATCCGCGAGTCAGAGACGGACAAAGTGGCAATGACTAGCTTACAAGAACGCTTTAAGTTAACTGAGCGACAAGCTCAAGCAATTTTAGATATGCGTTTGCGCCGTTTAACTGGATTAGAACGAGATAAAATCGAAGCGGAATATAATGAATTATTGGCATATATCGATGAACTTGAACGAATTTTAGCTGATGAAGAGGTCTTATTACAATTAGTGCGTGATGAACTGACTGAAATTAAAGAGCGTTTTGGTGATGAACGTCGTACGGAAATTCAGTTAGGTGGCATTGATAATATTGAGGATGAAGACCTCATTCCTGAAGAACAAATCGTGATTACGTTAAGTCATAATAACTACATTAAACGATTACCAGTATCAACTTACCGTGCTCAAAATAGAGGCGGTAGAGGTGTGCAAGGTATGAATACATTGGAAGAAGACTTTGTTAGCCAATTGGTTACGTTAAGTACACATGATCATGTGCTCTTCTTTACGAATAAGGGTCGTGTCTACAAACTTAAAGGCTATGAAGTACCAGAATTATCTCGCCAATCCAAAGGTATTCCAGTCGTTAATGCAATAGAACTTGCTAATGATGAATCAATCAGTACCATGATTGCCGTCAATGACTTAGAAAGCGAAGGTAACTATTTAATCTTTGCTACTAAAAATGGTATTGTGAAGCGTTCAGCATTAAGTAACTTTTCACATATCAATAAAAACGGTAAAATTGCGATTGGCTTTAAAGAAGATGATGAACTTATTGCGGTACGCTTAACAGATGGTCAACAAGATATCTTAATTGGTACAGCACATGCATCACTTATTCGTTTTGCAGAAACATCGCTACGTCCACTTGGTCGTACTGCTGCCGGTGTTAAAGGTATCACTTTAAGAGAAGGAGATACCGTAGTAGGTTTAGATGTTGCTCATTCAGAAAGTGAAGATGAGGTCTTAGTCGTTACTGAAAATGGTTATGGTAAACGTACGCCAGTAGGAGAATATCGCTTGTCTAATCGTGGTGGTAAAGGTATTAAGACTGCTACGATTACGGAACGAAATGGTAACGTTGTTTGTATCACTACAGTTACTGGAGAAGAAGATTTAATGATTGTCACAAATGGTGGCGTTATTATTAGATTAGACGTTCAAGATATTTCACAAAATGGTCGTGCTGCACAAGGTGTAAGATTAATGCGTTTAGGTAATGAACAATTTGTATCAACTGTTGCTAAAGTACAAAATGATTCAGAAGATGATGAACAGAGTGAAGCAATGACAGATGATGATAATAAATTAACTAACGATAGTGAAGAAGTCATTGAAAATAGTGCACCAGGTGATGCAATTCATACAGAGGCACCTGAAGCAGAACATGAAGATAATGACAATACATCAAATGATGATCGTATTGATGTTAGACAAGATTTTATGGATCGTGTGAACGAAGACATAAATCATAGTGATGCAACTGAAGATGATCATGAAGAATAAATTGGTATAAAAAGAAAACATAGTCACGCTTTAGAGTTGCTAGAATAGTAGTGCAGTTGGCTGACTTTATCAGTGCCCTTTTAGGGCTGGCCAGTATGAAAGGTTTATAGCCGCAAAACAAACCACCCGTGTGAACGGGTGGTTTTAATTTAAAATCTTATGCTTTAACTTCTAATTCTTTCATGACATATGGAATCTTACTGATTAAAGTTGAAGGTGGTACAACGTACATTTTTTCAGAGAGTTTTTCACCAATGTAGCTATGTGTATATGTGGCACTTGTGACAGCGTCTTTATAGTTATCAAATTGTCCTACAAAGCTTGTAATCATACCTGCAAGTGTATCACCCATGCCACCTGTAGCCATTGCTGGGCTACCAATTGTAAGCTTGTAATCTTCTTCTTTGAAATAGATTTCTGTACCATGTTTTTTTAAGACAACTGTTGCACCAAGTTTATCAACTGCTTCGCGATTACGTTCGTAAGTTTGTTCTTCAATTGGAATACCACTTAAACATTCCCATTCCTTTTGATGTGGCGTAAATATAACGTGACATGTCGGAATTTCTGGTTTAAGCTTGCTAAAAATTGTAATTGCATCGCCATCAACAATCAAGGTTTGATGAGGCTGAATATTTTGTAAAAGGAATGTAATCGCATTGTTGCCTTTAAAATCACAACCTAGCCCTGGACCAATCAGGATACAATCGGTATTTTCAATCATTTTAGTCAACATTTTAGTGTCATTAATATCGATAACCATGGCTTCTGGGCAACGTGAATGCAACGCTGAATGGTTTGTAGGATGCGTTGCGACCGTAATCAATCCACTACCACTAAAAACACAAGCGCGTGCTGCTAGCATAATTGCGCCACCTAAATTTACTGTTCCACCAATGAGTAATATTTTGCCGTAATCACCTTTATGTGTTTCATCTTTTCTTTTAGGGATATTAACTGAATTTAACGTTTCCATTATATATCCTCCTTTAACCTATACTTTAACTGTATGATAATGATTAAATGTCTATTTTTTCTATATATTCTAAGTCCTATAAATACAATAGAAAATACTATACCTGTAATCGCATTTCGTCAATAGATTTTGTAATGAATTCAAGTAGAAGAAAAAGTGGCAATTTTGTAAATATTATTATCTATACAAGTTATGGCTTAGAATTTAACTTGAAATGTGAAAGATACTTTGCTATATTGAAATTAACTTAATAAGTTATTGTTCGTAGGATAAGTAGTATAAACATGTTGATTTCAGAGAGCTTGTGGTAAAAGTGTGAACAAGTAATCACTATTTATATGAATCTACCTACTCATGTGAGCAATCGGTAATACCGTTATAATAGTGAAGTGCAATTGATGCTTTAGCATGAATTGTTAAATAGGGTGGCAACGCGTAAAGACCACGTCCCTTGTCTAGGGATGTGGTCTTTTTTGTGTTTTGCTGCACTATATATAAATTTTGGGAAGGATGAATATTACATGTTAGATATTAGATTATTTAGAACTGAGCCTGAAAAAGTTAAGGATAAAATTAAACTACGCGGGGATGATCCTAAAGTAGTTGATGACGTGCTTCAATTAGATGAACAACGCCGTAAATTAATTGGTCAAACTGAAGAAATGAAAGCGAATCGCAATAAAGTAAGTGAGCAAATTGCTGAAAAGAAACGCAATCAAGAAAATGCGGATGATGTTATTAAAGAAATGCGTGAGCTAGGCGATAAAATTAAAGAAATTGACACTAAACTTAACGAAATTGATAACAAGATCAAAGATACATTAATCCGCATTCCTAATTTAATTCATGATGATGTGCCACAAGGGGCTTCTGATGAAGAAAACGTAGAACTTAAAAAATGGGGAACGCCACGTGACTTCGACTTTGAGCCAAAAGCACATTGGGATTTAGTTGAAGAATTAAACATGGCTAACTTTGAACGTGCTGCAAAAGTATCAGGTGCGCGTTTTGTTTATTTAACAAAAGACGGTGCACAATTGGAACGTGCTTTGATGAACTATATGATTACGAAACATACAACACAACATGGTTATACTGAAATGATGGTTCCTCAGTTAGTAAATGCTGATACAATGTTTGGTACTGGACAATTACCTAAATTTGAAGAAGATTTATTTAAAGTAGAAAAAGAGGGTCTATACACAATACCTACAGCAGAAGTACCATTAACAAACTATTATCGTGATGAAATTATTCAACCAGGTGTCTTACCTGAAAAATTCACTGGCCAATCTGCTTGTTTCCGTAGTGAAGCTGGATCTGCTGGTAGAGATACAAGAGGTTTAATCCGTTTGCATCAATTCGATAAAGTTGAAATGGTTCGCTTTGAAAAACCAGAAGATTCTTGGAATGCACTAGAAGAAATGACAACGAATGCGGAAGCGATTTTAGAAGAGCTTAAATTACCATATCGTCGTGTTATTCTATGTACTGGAGACATTGGATTCAGTGCTGCTAAAACATATGACTTAGAAGTATGGTTACCAAGTTATAATGATTATAAAGAAATTAGTTCATGCTCAAACTGTATAGATTTCCAAGCGCGTCGTGCAAATATTCGATTCAAACGTGATCATGCTGCTAAGCCAGAATTAGCACATACTTTAAACGGTAGTGGACTTGCTGTAGGACGTACGTTTGCGGCAATTGTTGAAAACTATCAAAATGCTGACGGTTCAATTACTATTCCAGAAGCTTTAGTGCCATTCATGGGCGGTAAAACAGAAATTAAACCAGTTAAATAAATAGCGTTATTTGTTGACGCATCGTTATATGTCATAGATTAAATCATCATACAGGGAAAGATTGAGAAAGATACGAACTCAATGGTTTCCCTGTTTTTTTAATGATAAGTTATTTGAATGCGAGTAGTCTAAATAGTTATCAGAAAAATTTATTAAAATTAAAGGTACTTATATAAAGATTTTTAGACATTCGTTTGTCTAACGTAAGACAAACGGCAGTATAAAAGGATTGATACAGTTCTAGTGTTATATTAGACTTATCTTGGTTATTAAATAAAAAGAGGAGGCATAAAATGGATACACATCTTTCCTTTAAACAAGGTGTTAAAGAATGTATACCTACATTATTAGGTTATGCAGGTGTAGGTATTTCTTTTGGCATTGTAGCTGCATCACAACATTTTAGTTTATTAGAAATTATCCTTTTATGTCTGATTGTTTATGCGGGAGCAGCTCAGTTTATTATTTGTGCGTTAGTCATTGCAGGTACACCGATTACAGCAATTATCGTGACGACGCTTATTGTCAATTCACGTTTTTTCTTATTATCAATGACACTTGCACCCAATTATAAGCAATATGGGTTATGGAATAGGGTAGGGCTATCTTCAATATTGACAGATGAAACATTTGGCGTGGCTATTTCACCTTATTTAAAAGGTGAAAAAATTAATGATCGCTGGCTTCATGGCTTAAATATTACGGCATATGTCTTTTGGACGATTGCGTCGATTGGCGGTGCCGTGTTTGGCAAATTCATAAGTAATCCTGAAGTTTTTGGACTAGATTACGCTATTACAGCAATGTTTGTCTTCTTAGCTATTGCGCAGTTTGATGCTATTACCAATTCTAAACTTAAAATATACATTGTTTTAATCATCTCTGTTATTGTCATGATGTTTATCTTTAGCTGGTTTATGCCAACTTATGTGGCAATATTATTGTCTGCTATCATTGCTTCGACATTAGGGGTGGTGATGGAACGATGACAACGTCTTGGTATATGTTTGCTATTATCTTTTTTAGTGGTTTAGTTACTTTGATAATTCGAATTGTGCCTTTTATTATGATTACACGCATACAATTATCTGAGAAGGTTGTTAAATGGCTGTCTTATATTCCTATTACACTGTTTACTGCATTAGTTGTAGACGCTATGATAAAACAACCATCGCACGGCTTAGGCTTTACTATTAATTTATCATTCGTGATTATTACGATTCCGACTATTGTTGTTGCTTTTATTTCACGCAGTTTGACCATAACAGTTGTGACAGGCATTGTGTTAATGGCGGGGCTTCGTTTATTCTTTTAACTTATACTAAATCGCAGTAAGGCATTGCAGTTATCATATTTTTTAGATAAAATAAATTTAAATTTAACTTAATAATAGACATAAATATATCTTATTATGAGAAGCTGAGGGATTTGGCCCAGTGACGCTTCAGCAACCGACAGTAATGCACGGTGCTAAAACCAACGAGATACTCGAATGATAAGTCAATGACCGCTTCTTACTTCATTTAGAGTAGGAGCGGTTTTTTATATTATTTAAAGGAGGAGTAGTCATGATAAATTATACTGTCGATACTTTGGAACTTGGAGCATTTACTACAGAGTCTGGCGAAAAAATAGAAAATTTAAAACTGCGATATGAGCATGTAGGTTATCAAGGGCAGCCTTTGGTTGTGGTTTGCCATGCCTTAACTGGAAATCATTTAACGTATGGAACCAATGAACAGCCAGGTTGGTGGCGTGAAATTATCGATGGTGGTTATATGCCAATTCATGATTATCAATTCCTAACGTTTAATGTGATAGGAAGCCCATTTGGCTCTAGCTCACATCTTACAGACCAACATTTTCCTAAGAAATTGACTTTAAGAGATGTTACCAAAGCAATAGAATTAGGAATTCAAGCATTAGGTTTTAACAAGATTAACATATTAATTGGTGGAAGTCTTGGCGGGATGCAAGTGATGGAATTACTATATAATCGGCGATTTGTTGTTGATAAAGCAGTAATTTTAGCAGCCACCGATAAGACATCATCATACAGTCGTGCATTTAATGAGATTGCTCGTCAAGCCATTCATATCGGTGGTAAAGAAGGTTTGAGTATTGCAAGACAATTAGGATTTTTAACATATCGTTCATCTAAAAGTTATGATGAACACTTTACTCCTGATGAGGTAGTCAATTATCAACGTTACCAAGGTGATAAATTTAAAGAACATTATGATTTGGATTGCTATTTAACTATGTTAGATGTCTTAGACAGTCATAACGTTGACCGCGGTAGAACAGATGTTGATGAAGTATATCAATCTTTAGATACTAAAGTACTGACAATGGGATTTATCGATGATTTACTATATCCAGATGACCTGGTACAGCAATTAGGCGTACGCTTTAAATATCACCGTCATTTCTTTGTTCCAGATAATGTTGGACATGATGGCTTTTTGCTTAATTTTAATACTTGGGCACCTAATTTATATCATTTTTTAAAGGTATCAACATTTAAACGTAAATGAAGTGACAATCATGGATATTGAGGTAAGACATACGACTGTGTAAAATGTCTAAAGATAAGCTAATTTAGACATTTAAATGAAAGTTACTATGCCAGTCCTTTATTTGTTTTAATATGCTACACGGGTTAAAATAGTGCTTATAGTTAAATTTAGTATAGGAGTGGCGAAGTTGTTTTCAAAAATAGAACCTAAAGCTACTATTATCGGTACGCTTGCATTAATTGTAGTCGCTTTAGTCACATATATATTACCAGAAGTGGGTTGGCTGTTATGTTTATTTGCAACCATTCCTGGAATTATTCTCTGGAATAAGTCAATACCATCATTTGGTTTGGCTACAATTGTGACTTTGGTTATTGCAGTATTATTCGGCAATACAATCGTATTAAGTGCCATGATATTAGTACTTATCTCAAGTATTGTCATCGGACAATTACTTAAAGAACGTGCATCTAAAGAACAGATTCTTTACATAGCGACGACGGTCGCCAGCACAATAACTATTATTGGTTTTATGTTATTACAAGTGTCTGGTCATATTCCCAAGGCACAAGTATTAGTTCGAACAGCAGTAAAACCACTAGAAGATTTATTGGATCAAGCGTATGTTCAAAGTGGCATGAAAGCAGAATATGAACAAACATTAAGTTTTATCATTAAACAATTGTCTATTCAGCTTCCAAGTTATATGATAATAGCAATATTTATCCTTATTTTAATCAATTTGCTTGTCACATTCCCAATTCTTAGAAAGTTTAAAATAGCAACACCAATATTCAAACCATTATTCGCATGGCAGTTTAAACGTTCAGTCTTGTGGTTATATGTTATTGATTTAATATGTGTAATGTTTGCAACACAACCGAGTATCTTCCAAAGTATCGTTATAAACTTACAGATTATGTTATCATTATTGATGTACATCCAAGGATTAAGCGTGATTCATTTCTTCGGAAAAGCAAAACGCATGCCAGACGTAGTAACAATAATATTAATGGTAATTGGGACAATTATTTCGCCAGTAACGCATATTGTTGCACTTATAGGGGTGCTTGATTTAGGAATTAACTTAAAACAGATAATAAAAAAAAGATACTAAAAAGCGAATAGAGGTGGAAAAATGAACCGACAATCCACAAAAAAAGCTTTGTTTGTTCCGTACATTTTAATGGTTCTAACGGCGATAGCCCTTGTTATATTGGGGTTTATCTTTAAACCACTTGTTGCAGGGATAGCGGCAGCGATTCTCTTTGTAATTATCGTTATCAGTGCGGTATTAGCTCGACAAGCAATGATAAAAATGGATAACTATGTGGATGATTTAAGTGGCCATATCTCAGCAGGAAGTAATAGGGCAATTAAACGTTTGCCAATAGGAATGGTCGTTTTAGATGCGGATGATCATATTGAATGGATCAATCAGTTTATGTCAGATCATTTAGAATCAAACGTAATTTCTGAACCTATTAATGAGGTTTTCCCCAATATTTTAAAGCAATTGGAAAAGATTCAAGAAGTAGAAATTGAAAATAATAATTATCATTATCACGTGCGCTATAGTGAAGATGATCATTGTCTTTATTTCTTTGATATTACCGATGAGGTGCATACAAATAAGTTGTATGAAGACTCTAAGCCAATTATAGCAACGTTATTTTTAGATAATTATGATGAAATAACACAGAATATGAACGATACGCAACGTTCAGAAATCAACTCAATGGTAACACGTGTTATCAGTCGTTGGGCTTCTGAATATAATATTTATTTTAAACGCTATAGTTCAGATCAATTCGTAGCTTATCTTAATCAAAAGATTTTAGCTGAAATTGAGAAGTCTAACTTTGAAATTTTAAGTCAGTTGCGAGAAAAAAGTGTTGGTTATCGCGCCCAACTTACATTAAGCATTGGTGTTGGAGAAGGCACAGAAAATCTTATAGATTTGGGTGAATTATCACAATCAGGTCTTGATCTTGCTTTAGGTCGAGGCGGAGACCAAGTTGCGATTAAAAGTATGAATGGTAATGTACGTTTCTATGGCGGTAAGACTGACCCAATGGAAAAACGTACGCGTGTGAGAGCGCGTGTTATATCTCATGCTTTGAAAGATATTTTAACAGAAGGCGACAAAGTAATTATTATGGGACATAAGCGTCCAGATTTAGATGCTATCGGAGCTGCAATTGGTGTTTCTCGCTTTGCACTAATGAATAACTTAGAAGCCTATGTTGTGTTAAATGAAGAGGATATTGACCCAACTTTACGCCGTGTGATGAATGAAATTGATAAAAAGCCAGAACTAAAAGAGCGCTTTGTTACATCAGATGAAGCTTGGGATATGATGACTTCTAAAACGACAGTCGTCATTGTCGATACGCACAAACCAGAAATGGTATTAGACGAAAATATTTTAAATAAAGCTAATCGTAAAGTCGTTATTGACCACCATAGACGAGGTGAAAGCTTTATTTCAAACCCGTTATTAATTTACATGGAACCTTATGCAAGTTCAACTGCTGAACTTGTTACAGAATTATTAGAGTATCAACCGACAGAACAGCGTTTAACACG
Source organism: Staphylococcus sp. HMSC059F04 (assembly GCF_001812565.1). Classification (NCBI taxonomy): domain Bacteria; kingdom Bacillati; phylum Bacillota; class Bacilli; order Caryophanales; family Staphylococcaceae; genus Staphylococcus; species Staphylococcus sp. HMSC059F04. Next base: position 100,697 of record NZ_KV809467.1, read on the forward strand.
CTTAGAATCAACAGTTATGTATGCAGGAATTATCGTTGATACGCGTAATTTTACATTAAGAACAGGTTCTAGAACTTTTGATGCTGCAAGTTACTTACGTGCACATGGTGCTGATACGATATTGACTCAGCATTTCTTAAAAGATGATGTCGATACGTATATTAATCGTTCTGAACTGATTCAAACTGTAGAAGTGCAAGATAATGGCATTGCTATTGCACATGGTTCAGATGATAAAATTTACCATCCCGTGACTGTTGCACAAGCAGCAGATGAGCTGTTAAGTTTAGAAGGTATTGAAGCGTCATATGTTGTCGCAAAAAGAGAAGACAATTTAATTGGTATTTCTGCTCGTTCGTTAGGCTCAATTAATGTACAATTAACTATGGAAGCATTAGGTGGCGGTGGCCATCTTACCAATGCAGCAACGCAAATTAAAGATGTAACCATTGATGAAGCAATCGAACAATTACAACAAGCAATTACAGAACAAATCAGTAGGAGTGAAGATGCATGAAAGTAATTTTTACACAAGATGTTAAAGGTAAAGGCAAAAAAGGAGAAGTTAAAGACGTACCAGTAGGATATGCGAATAACTTTTTACTAAAAAATAAATATGCCGTAGAAGCAACTCCTGGCAATTTAAAACAATTAGAACAACAAAATAAACGTGCAGCAGCAGATAGACAACAAGAAATTGATGAAGCCAAAGCGCTAAAAGCCAAATTAGCTGATATTGAAGTTGAAATCAGTGCTAAAACAGGTGAAGGTGGCAAATTATTTGGTTCTGTAAGCACAAAACAAATTGCTGAAGGTTTAAAAAAACAGCATGATATTAAATTAGATAAACGTAAAATGGACTTACCACAAGGTATTCATGCTTTAGGTTATACGAATGTACCAGTGAAATTAGACAAAGAAGTTGATGGTACAATTCGTGTACATGTAGTAGAACAATAAGACGCTGTTAATTAAGATAAGATTGATATCAAAGAGGTTTAACTTTTTGATTAAGAGGTGTAATCAATAATGGATAGATCATATGAGCAAAATCAAATGCCCCATAATAATGAAGCTGAACAATCTGTCTTAGGTGCGATTATTATTGATCCAGAATTGTTAAGTTCGACTCAGGAGGTATTGCTTCCTGAGTCATTTTATAGAGGCGCCCATCAACATATCTTCCGTGCAATGATGCATTTAAATGAAGATACTAAAGAAATTGATGTCGTTACACTTATGGATCAACTTACAAATGATGGTACATTAAGTGAAGCGGGTGGTCCGCAATATTTAGCTGAGCTTTCTAATAACGTACCCACGACACGTAACATTCAATACTATACTGACATTGTGGCGAAGCATGCTTTAAAGCGGAAGCTCATTCAAACGGCAGATAGTATTGCTAATGACGGATATAATGATGAATTAGAATTAGATGCTATTTTAAGTGATGCAGAAAGACGTATTTTAGAATTATCATCAACACGCGATAGTGAAGGATTTAAAGATATTAGAGATATTTTAGGTCAAGTTTATGAAACAGCAGAAGAACTTGACCAAAATAGCGGTCAAACGCCTGGGATACCAACAGGTTATCGTGACTTAGACCAAATGACAGCTGGCTTTAATCGTAATGATTTGATTATTATTGCAGCTAGACCATCAGTAGGTAAGACTGCCTTCGCACTTAATATTGCTCAAAAAGTAGCGGTTCACGAGGATAATTATACAGTAGGTATCTTTTCTTTAGAGATGGGGGCAGACCAACTTGCTACGCGTATGATATGTAGCTCAGGCAACGTAGATTCTAACCGTTTAAGAACAGGGACGATGACTGAAGAAGATTGGAATCGCTTTACCATTGCGGTAGGTAAATTATCACGTACGAAAATATTTATCGATGACACACCAGGTATTCGTATTACAGATATCCGTTCTAAATGTCGTCGCTTAAAGCAAGAACATGGTTTAGATATGATTATGATTGACTACTTGCAATTAATACAAGGAAGCGGTTCACGTTTATCTGATAATCGTCAGCAAGAGGTTTCAGAAATTTCTCGAACACTAAAAGCAATCGCTAGAGAATTAGAATGTCCTGTTATTGCGTTAAGTCAGCTATCTCGTGGTGTTGAACAACGACAAGATAAACGACCAATGATGAGTGACATTCGTGAATCAGGTTCTATAGAACAAGATGCTGATATTGTTGCATTTTTATATCGTGATGATTATTATAATCGTGGCGATGGTGAAGAAGATGAAGATGGTGGCAATTTCGAACCACAAACAAATGATGATAATGGTGAAATCGAAATTATTATAGCTAAGCAACGTAACGGCCCAACCGGTACCGTCAAACTTCACTTTATGAAGCAATATAATAAATTTACCGATATTGATTATGCACATGCTGAAATGTAAGAAAAGAATATTTTTATTTCCGTACGTTTAATTTTTATTAATTTTAAATGTACGGTTTTTATTTTGTTTTAACATACTTTTTAACAGCTAAGTATGTATCTTGGAAATTTGTAAAAACATCTTTAAACCTTGATATTAAAGTGTTTTTGAAGTGGATAGACATCAAAATTCTAAAATAATAATGTGAAAAACACTATAAAATTAATGTTCGATTTTTATTTGCAATATCAGATTGTTATTGATAGAATATCTAGTGGTTAATCGAGAAAACTTGGAGGTGCTCTTATGTCATCAATCGTAGTAGTTGGGACACAATGGGGAGACGAAGGTAAAGGTAAAATCACGGATTTCTTAGCGGAACAGGCAGATGTTATTGCACGTTTTTCTGGCGGTAATAATGCTGGACATACCATTCAGTTTGGTGGAGAAACCTATAAATTACATTTAGTACCATCTGGTATTTTTTATAAAGATAAACTTGCTGTAATTGGAAATGGTGTTGTTGTCGATCCTGTAGCTCTGTTAAAAGAGTTAGACGGCTTAAATGAACGTGGTGTATCAACAAGTAACTTACGTATTTCAAACCGTGCACAAGTTATTTTGCCATATCATATTGCTCAAGATGAATTTGAAGAACGTCGTCGAGGAGATAACAAAATAGGTACAACGAAGAAAGGTATTGGTCCTGCGTATGTAGATAAAGTACAACGTATCGGTATCCGTATGGCAGATTTATTAGAAAAAGAGACATTTGAAAGACGTTTGAAAGAAAATATTGAATATAAAGACGCATATTTCAAAGGTATGTTCAATGAATCTTGCCCAACTTTTGATGACATTTTTGAAGAATATTATGCAGCTGGTCAACGTTTAAAAGACTTTGTAACGGACACAGCGAAAATCTTAGATGATGCATTTGTTGCCGAAGAAAAAGTCTTATTTGAAGGTGCTCAAGGTGTTATGTTAGATATTGATCATGGTACATATCCTTTCGTCACATCAAGCAATCCTGTAGCCGGCAATGTCACTGTTGGTACAGGTGTAGGTCCAACCTTCGTTTCTAAAGTAATTGGTGTATGTAAAGCATACACATCTCGCGTAGGCGATGGTCCTTTCCCAACTGAACTATTTGATGAAGATGGGCACCATATTAGAGAGGTTGGTCGTGAATATGGTACGACGACAGGACGTCCACGTCGCGTGGGTTGGTTTGATTCAGTCGTGCTACGTCACTCACGTCGTGTTAGTGGTATTACAGACTTATCTATTAACTCTATTGATGTACTAACAGGTTTAGATACGGTAAAAATTTGTACAGCTTATGAGTTAGATGGAGAAGAAATTACAGAGTATCCAGCTAACCTTGATCAATTAAAACGTTGTAAACCAATCTTTGAAGAATTACCTGGTTGGACAGAAGATATTACAGGCTGTCGTTCATTAGAAGCGTTGCCTGATAATGCACGTCGCTATTTAGAACGTATTTCAGAATTATGCGGCGTTCATATTTCAATCTTTTCAGTAGGTCCAGACCGTGAACAAACGAACTTATTAGAAAAATTATGGTAAAAAGATAAATGCATGCATAGGGAGAGCGGGACAGAATACATTATGAATTCGTAGTCCCGTACCGGCAAGGTTGACTAGGATTGAAAAAAGCTTGGTATAAGCGTGCTTTCATTCCAGTCAACTACTGCCAATATATCGTTCATAGTCTAAAATATAATGATGTTCCAAACTGTTACTGACAATTAGGAACGTGCGGTAAAATTTTACTGCGCGTTCTTTTACTATATTATATGGTAAAAATGGAATGTGTTGCTGTTGAATTAATTTATTAAAAAAACATTAATATGCTGTAAAAATGTCTTGTATTTAAAATATTAGCTATGCTATAATCTATCTTGTGCTTAAGAACGGCTCCTTGGTCAAGCGGTTAAGACACCGCCCTTTCACGGCGGTAACACGGGTTCGAGTCCCGTAGGAGTCACCATTGATTTAGGTCTCGTAGTGTAGCGGTTAACACGCCTGCCTGTCACGCAGGAGATCGCGGGTTCGATTCCCGTCGAGACCGTATTGCTTACCCAATAGGGTAGGCATTTTTTTATGCTTTTATATAAAAGTAGTTGAGTCACTCATGGGTTAATACTACAATAGCATGTTGCAATAAAAACTTAATATTTTAAATGATATGGATAAGAAATCCCGCAATGAATACCCATTGTTATAACATCATTTTGTAATATTTAATTGGATTTTTAAAAATCGGCTAAATTCAAAAGATAGAATAGACTAACTTATTTGTAAATTAGGCATAGAGTGGTAAACTTATAAAAAATATTATTCTATAATTTTACTTATGAAAATAGAATTCGCAGTATATTAATGGTAAATTATATAGTAGATACTTGTGTAGATAGGAACGATTGTTGGATATTTCTACACAGAAGATTTATTTTATATAAGTAAAGAACTTTTTAATAGAACAGATGTGAAGAACTACAATTTTAGAAATGAGGTTTTTAGATATGGCAAGAAAAGTTGTTGTAGTTGATGATGAAAAACCAATTGCTGATATTTTAGAGTTTAATCTAAAAAAAGAAGGATACGATGTTTATTGTGCCTATGATGGTAACGATGCCGTTGATTTAATTTATGAGGAAGAACCAGACATTGTGTTATTAGATATCATGTTACCTGGTCGAGACGGCATGGAAGTCTGCCGTGAAGTACGTAAAAAATTCGAAATGCCAATTATCATGCTAACGGCAAAAGACTCTGAAATTGATAAAGTATTAGGCCTTGAATTAGGTGCTGACGATTACGTCACAAAACCTTTCAGTACACGTGAATTAATTGCTCGAGTTAAAGCTAATTTACGTCGTCATTATTCACAACCTGCCCAAGAAGTGAATAACGCATCAAACGAAATCACAATTAAAGATATTGTGATTTATCCAGACGCATATTCTATTAAAAAACGCGGTGAAGATATTGAATTAACACATCGTGAATTTGAGTTGTTCCATTACTTATCTAAGCATATGGGTCAAGTGATGACACGTGAGCACTTGCTTCAAACTGTTTGGGGCTATGACTATTTTGGAGATGTACGTACGGTTGACGTAACAATTCGTCGTTTACGCGAAAAAATCGAAGACGATCCATCACATCCAGAATATATCGTAACTAGAAGAGGCGTTGGATATTTCCTCCAACAACATGATTAGAGGAGTCTTTGCATGAAGTGGCTGAAACAATTACAATCCCTTCACACTAAATTGGTTGTTGTATATGTTCTTTTGATTATTATTGGAATGCAAATTATCGGTTTGTATTTTACAAATAGTTTAGAAAAGGAACTGACAGATAATTTTAGAAAGAATATTAAACAATATGCAACCCAATTAGAAGTCAATATTGAGCGTAGTTATAAAGACGATTCTGTAAATATGCAGAAAGAAGTTCAAAATTTACTTAATGAGTATGCCAACCGTCAAGAAATTGAAGAAATTCGCTTTATTGATAAAGATCAAATTATTATGGCAACGGCACGTTTGTCATCACATAATATGATTAATCAAAAGGTCAATGATAGTTCCGTTCAAAAGGCCATTTCACTTGGACAGTCTAATAGTCATAATGTGCTAAAAGACTATGGCAATGGTAAGGAACGAATCTGGGTATATAATCTTCCCGTGAAAAATGGTAAAGATACCGTGGGCGATATTTATATCGAAGCAAATATCAATGATGTGTACAATCAATTAAACAATATTAACCAAATATTTATTATAGGTACGGCGATTTCACTCTTTATTACGGTGATACTCGGTTTCTTTATTGCGCGAACCATTACTCGACCAATTACCGATATGCGTAATCAGACGGTTGAGATGTCTAAAGGTAACTATACACAACGCGTGAAGATCTATGGAAACGATGAAATCGGGGAATTAGCATTAGCGTTTAACAATTTATCTAAACGTGTACAAGAAGCCCAAGCGAATACAGAAAGTGAAAAGCGTCGTCTTGATTCTGTCATCACACATATGAGCGATGGTATTATCGCAACGGATAGACGTGGCCGTGTTCGGATTATCAACGATATGGCGCTTAAAATGCTTGGCATGGCTAAAGAAGATTTAATCGGTTATTATATGTTAAGCGTGTTAAATTTAGAACAAGAATTTTCATTAGATGAAATTCAAGAGAACAATGATAGTTTCTTATTGGATATAAATGAAGAAGAAGGCATTATTGCCCGGGTTAACTTTAGTACAATTGTGCAAGAAACAGGCTTTGTGACTGGTTATATTGCGGTGTTACATGACGTTACAGAGCAACAACAAGTCGAACGTGAGCGCCGAGAGTTTGTTGCCAATGTTTCACATGAATTACGGACACCATTAACATCAATGAATAGCTATATTGAAGCGTTAGAAAGTGGCGCATGGAAAGATGGCGCACTCGCACCACAATTCTTATCGGTTACACGTGAAGAAACCGAAAGAATGATTCGTTTAGTTAATGACTTACTGCAATTATCTAAAATGGACAACGAGTCCGATCAAATTAATAAAGAAATTGTCGACTTCAATATGTTTATCAATAAAATTATTAATCGCCATGAAATGTCGGCCAAAGATACAACCTTTGTGCGAGAAATTCCTAATGAAACCATCTTTGCGGAAATTGATCCAGACAAGATGACACAGGTATTCGATAACGTAATTACAAATGCTATGAAATATTCTCGCGGTGATAAACGTGTTGAGTTTCACGTGAAACAAAATGCTTTATATAATCGTATGACCATTCGTATTAAAGATAATGGTATCGGTATTCCAATTAATAAAGTTGAAAAAATCTTTGACCGCTTTTACCGTGTCGATAAAGCACGTACGCGTAAAATGGGTGGTACTGGACTAGGTTTAGCTATCTCTAAAGAAATTGTCGAGGCACATCATGGTCGCATTTGGGCAAATAGTGTCGAAGGGCAAGGCACATCAATCTTTATTACACTTCCATGTGAAGTGATTGATGATGGTGATTGGGATGAGTAATAGAGAGAATATCAAATCAATTATTTTAATTTTACTAGTACTTATGAGTGTGGTATTAACCTATATGATTTGGAATTTCACTCCAGATTTAACACATTTAGACAGCACGGATAGTAAAAAAGTAAGTTCAAAAAGTATTGGAAAACCTATGTCAGCGAAAGAAGAAACGGTAATTTCACCATTTCAAATTATCCGTAAAAGGGGCGATGATGTAAAAGGTATCGAAGGTTCAAAGGCCAATATATTACAAATGGTTGAGCCATTAAAAAAACACAAAGTTAAAAAGGTAGAAAAGTTACATCACGACTATAATTTAACCATTCCCGAGTTAACTAACCATTATGCAGTGCTTGATTTTACATATGACCTTCCATTGAATGTCTATTTAGGACAGGTACTCGATATTAGCGCTAAAATTCCTAAAAACTTTAACTTCAATCGTATATTAATTGATAAAGATCCATATGACCGTCTCGTGTTGTATGCGATTAGTAAAGATCGCCATGATGCTATCAAATTAACAATGGATGCTAAAGCAGAGTCATTTATAAAATCGTTGGATCAACTTGAAAAAGGAATGACCAATTACTCAGAAATTATTACTAATAAAAATACGATTGATAAAGCAACACATGTGTTTGCACCGAAGAAACCCAAAGAAATGATGTCATATCGCATGGTATTCGATACCATTAATGTAGAGGTGATGAATGCAATTCTTTTTGATGATTCTGTCATTGTACGAAGCGGTCGAGGCGGCGCAACAACCTATAACAACAATACGGGAGTTGCCAATTACAACAACGACAGTGAAAAGTATCATTATCGTAATCTCTCAGAAGACGAATCCAGCTCTAGCGATATGGAAACAACGATACCAAGTACCTTTGACTATATAAATAGTCATGGTGGCTTTGTCAATGATGATTATCGTCTGTTCAGCACAGATAATCATAATGGCCAACTGACATATCAAATGTTCTTAAATGGCCACCCAACCTTTAGTAAACAGCATCTAAATCAAATTCAAGTCACATGGGGAGATAAAGGTATTTATGATTACCAACGTGCCTTATTACGCTCTAGCGTTCCGTTAGAAGGTAAGAGCTGTAAATTGCCAAGCGTAGAAAGCGTTCGTTCCTCATTGGCTAATGATCCTAATGTAGATTTTGAAAAAGTAACCAATATCACAGTAGGTTACAAAGAAAATGACAAGCCAGAACAAAATGATATTGAAATACAGCGCAATAGTGAATTTATGCCTAAATGGTATATTGAATATGATGGCGAGTGGTATGCCTATGAGAATGGGAGGCTTGAATAAATGAACTGGAAACTAACAAAGACACTGTTTATTTTCGTATTTATTCTAGTGAACATTTCGCTTATCGTCATCTATATTAATAAAGTTACACAATCTCAAATTAATGATTCCGAAAATGAGAATCAAGTCAATTTTCAACAAGAAGAGATTAAAATTTCTAAAGACATTTTAGATAAAGATGTTAAAGGAATTAAAATGCAGATGATTACAGCAAGTTCTAAAGACTTCACAAGTTATGCTAAAGCACATTCTTCACTAAAAGCCGAAAAATCAGGCAAAATGTTAAAAGGTGATATAGATTCAACCGTAAATGTGAGCGATAGTAACTTTAGTGATTTGAAAAAGTACTTAATGGAACATATTTATAATGGAAAACTCTATCAGTTAGGTGGCGTAAATAATAATAGCGTCACGTATGAACAAACGTATCAAGATTATCCTATTATGAATAATAGTAAAGCCGAATTAAAGTTCTCAATCGATGGTGGCAAAGCAAAAGCATATGAACAAACCATTATGGATAAAATCGAACCTGCAAAAAGTGATAACAATGATAAAAAGCAAATCATAACACCACGTAAAGCAGTTGAAACACTATACTTTAATCGCTATTTAAAAGAAAATGACGAAGTTATTGATGCACGTCTTGGTTATTATTCTGTCGTGAGAGAAACAAATGTGCAGTTGCTACAACCTAACTGGGAAATCAAAGTCAAACATAAAAATAAAGATACCGTGAAGACATATTATGTAGAAGCCACTTCAGATAACCCTAAAGTCATCGATCATTAAACACGCATCGAAGGTTGGGGTGGCTGAAGCTGTCCCCTAAGAAAGCGAGCCAACAATACGATAAACAAAGAAGCCAGTAAATGCATTTACAAAAACGCATTTACTGGCTAAATTTTTTAAAGGATTTACATCCCAGACAGTAGCAACATGTTATTGATGAAACGAGAAATTAGTATGTTCCTTTAAAATCAATATCCAACTTATAAGGTTGCTTACCAATAATAAAGCGGCAAATATAGAATTCACGTAAAATAATACCAATGCCAATACAAATACCTAGCGTTCCAACAACAGAAAAGATGATAAAAATAATACTTGTATTAATAAAAATAGACGTATACTCATATACATATTCTAATACAATCGGATGTAAGAGATAGATAAAGAAAGAGAATGAGTTAATTAAATTAATAACACCAAACATAAAGTATTTATAATGAATACATAAGCTCAATAATAGTAAAAACATACTCATATGATATAACATTAACGATTCACTATAGCTGGTAACATTCCAGTAATCGTGCTTTCCAAATAAAAAGACAAACATTAAATACGAACCAACAGCTAAGGTTAATATAATAAAAGGAAAATCATGTAAAAATGCGATAATTTTATGATAGTTATAACCAATATAGCCACCTAAGAAGAAGAAAAATATCCATCCTAAAATAAAGGTATTATCACTTAAAGGATAAATTTTATGTACAAATGTCTCAAATTGGTGGTTATGATGTAAATAGTATAGAAAGAAATACTGTACAAAAAATGAGCCAATTAATAATAATTTACTGTTAAAAATTTTAGGTGTTATTTTGTAGATAAGATAGCTTAAGATAAAATATTGAATAATAATTAGAATAAAATAGCCATACCAATAACCTAATACAACATTTTGCCAAAACTGATGCCAGAATGGATCACCTAATTTACGCGATTCACTGTAACAATAGAAACAACCGACACATAAATAAGGCAAAATAATGTATTTAAAACGTGACGTTAAATAGGTGATGCGTAATGAAGCATAATTTAATGTTGTTAACAGTTGTGACAAGATAATAAAGCAAGGCGTGCCAAAGATAAAAATATTTTGAGCATAATAGATGACTTTTAATTGTCTAAGATCATCGCCATCAATACCTCGCATATATTGTGTTAATGTATGTGTGATAATAATGATAATACACAACATTGCTCTTAAATAAATAAGTTCTTTCCTTTTTTTATTTTTAACGGCCATCAGCAAAACCATCCCATTTTTTAATTAATTTATTAAACGCATCTTCATTCATTAAGACACGAGGAATACGATAGTTGTTTTCACTAGGTTTAACAGTTTTATCTTCGAGTGTATAGCCATAGCGAATACCTTCTTTTTTAAGTACTTTTATATTTTGATTGCTTACTTCACCATAAGGATAAGCAATAGAATCATTATTTTTATGAAACTGTTTATGAATGAAAAGATTACTTTTGACAATATCATCTTTTAACTTGTCATCAGGTGTACTTGTCATGATGGCTTTTCTGTCTTTAGTCAGTGAATGTAAATTATCCGTATGTGAACTAAAGGTCCAATATTTAGAATGATTTAATATTTTTAAAGTACTTAAATCACTAAGATTTAAATTATGAAAATTTTCATTGCCAATTTGACCAGTAATTATAAATCCTGTAACAGGTATTTTATATTTTTCAATAATTGGATTTGCATTATCATAGACGGATTGTTCCATGTCATCAAAGCTAATCCAAACACTTTTAGGTGGGAATTTACCTTTTTCTTTATAATGTTGAAATTCTTTTTCTGTTAAAAAATGTGCCCCATGTGCTTTAAGCCATTTAATTTCAGCCTCAAACGCTTCTTTACTAATACTATAATTTTTAATTTCTTTGCTGTTAGATAAGGTAAAAAGGGTGTTTTTAAACCAATTATCATCTCGGATACGATGATAATTGAGTGCTAATGCACTATTACCTTTGACGTTGAGCGTTTTTTCTTTGCTTTTTGCACTAGAAATGGTATGTGTTTGGAAGATACATAAGATCGTTAACAACGTTAAAATACTACATAATTTAAAAAACTTTGCCATGATTAATACCTTCTTTTTTATATATTATTTTTCTGCTAATTAAACAAAGTGAGAAGATAATAATGTCAATGATGATAAATTTAAGTAAGGTAAAAAAGATGTCACTCATCGTAACTGCTTCAACGTTTAATAACGTTCTTATGATTAACACGATGTCAATATTAAACGTGAAGAGTGAACCAATAACTAAAATGCAAGCAATCATAAAATAGAGCCAAAATATTAAACTAATAATAAATGTAATTATTTCACGTAATGCATGGCAAAAAGCATGGATTACTAATTTTTTCCTCTGTCTGGACTTGTCCATGTCGCAAACGCTCCTTTTTTACGTCTTAATGCTTTTGGAAAGGCAGAAATAGCGACCAAAGCATTTAACAGCCAATATATTGTTGAATACCAACTTAAGTAAAATATGGTTAAAAGATTAATTTTTTCATAGCGACTATCCACGAATAGCGCAATAACAAATTGTACAGTATTGATAAAAGTCAAAAGCAGCGCTGACAGGATTAATAAAGAAAATTGATAATTTAAGAAATAATAATCTAAAAAATTAGCGTTAATTATATCGATAATTAAAAGAATCACAACGCAATGAACCCAAAGCAATGAAAAGATTTGTTCAAATATCAGCATATACGTTGCTGGATTAAGTGTTTTGATACCTTGTTTGAAGTCCCGAATCAGAACTTCTTGCCCACCTTGTGCCCATCGAAGACGTTGTTTCCATAAGCCAGGTATCGTCTCAGGAACAAGCATTCGACATAATGCGCGTGGCTCATATTTAATGTGTAAGTTGGCAAGATGAAATTTCCAAGAAATCGCAATGTCTTCTGTAATCATATCGATATCCCACTTACCTACTTGTTCAATCGCACGCTTTCTGAATAGTGTGAAAACTCCTGATATAGTATTGACCTTGCCAGTTAAAGATTGGGCACGTTTAATACTGCCAACCATGCTAGCATACTCAATTGTTTGAATTTTACCTAGAATAGACTTCTTATTTCTAATACGAGGATTGCCAGTTACCGCAGCCAATTTCGGATTATCGATAAAATGTTCTAACATGAAATAAGGTGCGTCATCATCAATTAAGGTATCTGCATCAATGCCCATCACTAGATCATATTGTGCATAGTTCAAACCTTGATTTAAGGCGTTTGCTTTTCCTTGGTTTTCTTCTAAATCAACAAAAGTGAAATCTAATGTTTTTTGCAGCTTGTAAATAACTTCAGCAGAATTGTCAGAGCTCCCATCATTAATCACAATAATTTGTTTATTTGGAAACTCTAACGATAACAAATTCGAAATTGTGTCTTCAATCGTCTCTTCCTCGTTAAAACAAGGAATTAAAAAGGAAATACCTTGATCACCGATGTCTTTATTTGGCTTCCTTTTAAGCCAAATTTCTGAAAAGAGCATATAAATAACCGTTCCTACTATCCAAAACATTGACATGAAAAGTGGATAGAGAATTAACAAATTTAAATATTTCATTTTCGCCCTCCATCAAAAATGTATTGTGCATTGATGATGATAAGGTAAAAATTTAGGTATTGCAACACTTTTTTAATTTATAAAAAAGACATATAAAAATAATTTTGTTTGTAAAAAATCTACAAATGAACTCACTAAATTCAAATAAAAATTTTATCTGTAAGAAAAATCAATATGTGTTTCTTTTCTTCTAGCGAAAACAATTATCGTGAAGAAAATCTTTTTTGCTGAAAAAAATTAACCTTAAGGAGTTAGGAATTAAAATAAATGCGAATAAACTTATATACATACTCGATTAAATTGGTCTGTTTTAAATCTGAAGCAAATTCTCCCCAAAATGTGAGATATTCACCATTAATATAACTATTGAAATACGGGTCTTTACGCATATTAGCTGTATTAAAATCTGTTAAACGTGTGTCGGCAATATCAGCTTTCTGCTTAGCTAACGAATGTGTGCTTTGCTGTGCTCTAGGAAAGACGTAGTAAACAGAACGATTAAAATTTTCGACCATAAAGTGGTTAGTGAAAAGTCAGTTGGCGATGGTGACTGTTTGGATGGTTGATGCCAATACATAATAATAATGCTGTGATTTAAATTTTTGAGTCCTTCATGTGTCAAAGAATCATTCCACATCTTAGGCGTATAATGCTTTGCTTGGACAGTGTCTGCAAGCTGATTCATGTATGAAACAAAATCACGTTGCTGTGCGCCTCCACCAGGTACCTCATCTCCACCGATAACCATTTTTAAATTGTCTTTATATGGCGTTTGATAGAAAATACCAGCAACTTCATTGATTAACTGATGAGATACATCAAGCGCTGCCTGATTTTGTTGAAAATCAAGCATTGTATTATCATAGCTAGAAACAACCTGTCGATATTGGGAGGGATGATGTTTATGGAGTAACGTCAGCATGGCTTTTGAATGTGCAGGGAAGTCTAATTCAGGAATAAGCTGGACATGGTGTTTATTGGAATATTGAACAAGCTCACGCAACTCTGCTTTTGTGAGGTAATAGTGATTTGAATGGGTAGACGTTTGACCTAAGACCTTTGAGTAAATACTATAATTGTCATTGTCAGCAAGGTGTAATTGTAGATAACGCCCATTGACACGGCTAAGCTCGCCGATGATTTTCTTAATGCTATCTTTAGTATAATGCGTCCGTGCAATATCAATAGAAATACCCTTTTCAATATCAGATTGCTTACTATGCTTAGGAAAGAAAGTGAATACAATAAGTAATAAAATAACAATAATGGCACTAAGCTTTTTCATAATTGCCCCTCTTTTATTTTTAATATGGTGCATAAGTAATTAGTAATAGTGCAATAACAATTGTTTAAGATAATAAAATAAAAGTTTACGTTTTTCAATATATAGTAATTTTCCATCTATATCTCACAAGGCTTATTTATAGTTTTATGAAGTACAAAACAAACGGCATAATCCAATAAGGGAAGACTTACAGTATAGAGAAGGAACTGTGAAGGTAGTATAAAATCTAGCATAATAAGGAAAACAAAATATATACGATGCAACTATTGATAGAAGAAGTGCGCATGAACGATAAAAAGGTAATAACATATGAAATATTTTCTAGATGTATAAGCGTACATACAGAAACTTAAAATAAAAATATGCGCGCTATTTTAAATCTGTGTATTGGCACATTGTTCTTATAATTGGTATAGTAATATATAAAGATATTTTAGAGGACGGAATACGATGATGTGCTTGTGATACAGCGTGATAACATATCATTGATAATAACGGTCACTGATGTATAACGTGTGGATGGGTGATTTACATAGGAGGACCTCTAAGGGGAGTGTAAATAATAACACACAGCATGACAGATAGTAGGAAGGATGAGTGACGTGATACGTATGAGCGTCTTAGCTAGCGGTAGTACTGGTAATGCTACTTATGTAGAAAGTGAAAAAGGCAGCTTATTAGTTGATGTCGGTTTAACAGGTAAGAAAATGGAAAATCTGTTTAGCCAAATCGACAGAAATATAAGCGATTTAAACGGCATACTCGTGACACATGAGCATAGTGATCATATTAAAGGATTAGGAGTCTTAGCACGTAAGTATCATTTGCCAATATATGCGAATGAAAAGACATGGAAAATGATTGAAAAAAAAGATAACAAAATACCGATGGAACAAAAATTTATATTCAATCCATATGAAACGAAGTCAATCGCAGGATTTGATATTGAATCATTTAACGTTTCACATGATGCGATTGATCCACAATTTTACATTTTTCATAATAATTATAAGAAATTTACAATGATTACGGATACAGGATATATTTCAGACCGCATGAAAGGCATGATACATGGTAGTGACGTCTTTATGTTTGAAAGTAACCACGATGTAGATATGTTGCGCATGTGTCGATATCCATGGAAGACAAAGCAACGTATCCTCAGTGATATGGGGCATGTGTCTAACGAAGATGCAGGACACGCAATGACAGATGTAATCACAGGAAACACAAAGCGCATTTATTTATCGCACTTATCTCAAGATAATAATATGAAAGATTTAGCACGTATGAGTGTCGGTCAAGTATTGAATGAACATGACATTGATACACAAAAAGAAGTGTTATTATGTGATACGGATAAAGCACAAGCAACACCTATTTATACACTATAGTTTCAAATGCTATTTTAATGAGCAGGATAACAAAGTCTTAAAATGACAGACTTAATCCTGCTCTTTTTATTTGTAATTAATTAAGTAGAAGGGCAGTCTAAGAAATGAATAATTGAAACGCTGCCATTTAACACATAATATATGTGTATAACTATGTAAGACGGTAAGCAAGTTATCCCCAAATTCATGCAAAGTTATCCAGTGTTGTGAACAATACACACAAAAATATACACATTATTCACAGAGTTATCCACATAACCACAAGTTATTAACGCTTTTTTCCAAATAAATCACAAAAATAAGGCTTATTTTTATTCATTATTGGTATAATAAGAGGGTATAGTGTTGATAAGTGAATAACTTGTGGATAACTAGAATAAGTTACTTCATCACGGAGGTTTAATATGAAAATCACAATACTTGCAGTAGGAAAATTAAAAGAAAAATACTGGAAACAGGCTATTGCAGAATACGAAAAACGCCTGAGTGCCTATAGTAAAATAGAACTGATAGAAGTACCAGACGAAAAAGCACCAGAAAATATGAGCGACAAAGAAATAGAACAAGTAAAAGCCAAAGAAGGCCAACGCCTCCTAGCTAAAATTAAGCCTCAAGCAACAGTCATTACATTAGAAATTGCAGGGAAAATGTTGTCATCAGAAGGCTTAGCACAAGAATTACAACAACGTATGATCCAAGGCCAAAGTGACTTCGTCTTTGTTATTGGCGGATCAAACGGATTACATAAAGACGTCTTAACACGTAGCAACTACGCACTCTCATTCAGCAAAATGACCTTCCCACACCAAATGATGCGCGTGATTTTAATAGAACAAGTTTACCGTGCGTTTAAAATTATGCGAGGCGAAGCGTATCACAAATGATGAGGTTTTTTTAGCTAGTTTCTAGTAAGAGTTTATTGGGAATTATTACTAATTCACCAGTAGTTATGGCTTTCCATATCTCCTTTAGCAACGGTTTTTGAAAACTAAAAATATATTTAATATTTTAACATCAAGTCATAACTTTCTTCATTTGATGTGAGATGATGCTAAAATACAAAGATTTAATAAATTAGTTAGTTTCACTTGATAATTTCAAAATTGCTCCTAAATGTTGTTGTGCTGTAGTAAATAAAGTAAATGTAATTAATTCAATAATTTCTTTATTTGTCATTACATCCTTTAGTAATTGAATTGTAGATTCAGGTACGTTTTCTTTTGTTTTTAAATAAACTTCAACAAAACCAGTACACAGTAATGATTTTTCATCTTGATATTCATTACTAGGACTACCTTTTGCTTTACAATATAGACATCCATTTTCTTGAGCAAGTATTCTTCTTAGTTCTTCTTTAAGTTCTTTACTTAGAGCACCATCATCACTTAAAAGATTAGCTAAATCATTCCAAGATTTTAGTATATTTTCATTGTGTCCTAATAACTGTTGAAAAGGTGTCTTACCAATATTACTATAATTTATTAACGCCATTTTATCATCTCCTTTAATTAATAATACACATGTTATAATAAATAATGAATACCAATTCAAAGGTAGATGTTGTTAAATTATTTAATAAATGAGGTAAAATAAGTGAATGACTTAATAAATGAAAAAATACTAAATATATTAGAAAAGAATAGTAGAATGACTATTAATGAAATAAGTAAACAGGTGAATTTATCTGCACCTGCTGTAAGAGAAAGAATAAATAAGATGGTAGATTTAGGCATAATAAAAAGTTACACAATTAATATTGATTATGAGAAGTTAGGATATGACGCTGAAATTTTGATTGAGATAACTATCAAGAATAATAGATACGTAGATTTTAAAAAATTTATATCGGAACAAGATAATGTGGATTTTTGTTATCGAGTATCTGGTGACGCTTGCTTTGTGTTCAAAGTTCGATTGGAAAACATGAGTTCAGTAGAATCATTCATAGATTTACTACAGCCATATGGACACACGAAAAGCCAGTTTATTTTTTCAAAAGTCATATAGCTGAAGAGAGTATGTGTAAATGTAATTAATAATTGTAATAAAGTAAATGCTTAATAGATACGTTTTTTTAGCACCTTTGTAAAGGGGTTTGGACGTATTAGAAAACATGAAGCTTATGAGAATTGCTATTGTGTTTTTGTGAAGAGTATCATAAGTGATTTAGATTGTAAAACTAATAATTAATCATTATTTATAACTGTAGTTTAAATGATATTTTAATATTTTTGACAATACTATTGTTAGATAATACATTTGAAAAAATAATAAAAGGTAACAAATTTGGAAGTTGTTTTGGCATGAGAAATCAATCATTGAAACAGAAGATATTTGAGTTGATTGACTTAAAAAATGAAGGTAGCTACTGGGATTATAAACAATATCACTCAACGGAACATAATCATAAATTGTTATATGCCATTATATGTTTATATTAATAATTATAAAGTAAAAGAGGATATAAATTGAAAGGGAATGGTTATAAGTTAGGTATAAAAGTTAAAAAAGGACATCTGCTTTTTATATAGGTAATTTAACAGATGAAGAAAGTTATTATTATAAGGTAATTTTAGTAAATAATATAAAACTAATATCCATCAACTACTGCTATGACATCTTTATCAAATTTTTGATATCTAAAATAACTTATATAGCGCTTTTTTTAATTATATTACGCATTTTACATTGTAATTGGCAAAAGATAAATTTTTGTTTGTAATATTCTTGAAATATTGTTACATTAATGTAACAATAAAACTGTAACATAATTAATGAGGAGGGTTTTTTATGAAAAAAGTTTCTAAAATTATTTTAGCTAGTAGTCTTGTTTTGGGCTTTTCCGTAACGCCCGAATTATTTAATGTAACTCAAGCACATGCGCAAGAATCTGTTAAACCTTATTATAATTATAGTGGTTATACAGCATATCAAAGTAGGTTTATACTGGATAAGAATTTTAAAAAATCTTTAAAATTCGACACTTTCAAGATTAATGGTTATAAGATTACTAAAAATTCATCAGTTAAAAATCATAAAAATTTATATGATCAAACATATTATTGGGTTTCTAATCATAAAGCTAATGGTGTTTTTTTCTCACTAGATGGCAAATCTGTTAGTAAAAAAGAATTAATTAATCATTACGGGGAACCAAAATATTATTCTTCATCAGCATGGGGAAAAGAATGTACTTATAAAATTGGAAACAAAGATGTAAGATTTTATGTTGATAAAAAGGGATATGTAATTAAATGTCAAATAATTAGTGAGTAGAATGATTTTTATGTTAAAGCATGGGATTAAGTAAATGGATGTTACTTAGTCTCATGTTTTATTATTTAGAGCGTTTTTAAACTTAGCTTTTTTGTCTTGATGCTCAGTTTACAGCTTTTTTCTTATTAGTAGTATTAATCTTTATGATATTTTAAAAACTTATGCTTTCAATTTTTTTCTGAGTGATTCAAGTATTAAAGCATCGGTAAATCAATCGTTTTCAGCTTTATAATAAATGACAAGATGACGTTTAACAGAATCTAGATACTTATCACAAATACTATCAGCCCCGTGACTAGACTAAATTTGAATATAATTAGATAACGCTGTAATACTTTCAATAGAATTAAACAGAATATTTAGGTTTTAATTTTTTATTAAAATTTTATTTAGTTATAGTAATTTTTAAAAATAACTTTATTTCATTTGTTATAATCATTGCATCAAATGAAATGAGGTGTATAAATGATGTATTTGAATTGGCAACGTAAATGTATCATAACTACAATAGTCGTATTGAGCAGTTTTTTATTAGTATTTTCATCAATTACATATGCTAGCGAACGCAATACTGAAGACAGCCTTAAAATTACAACACATAATGTTTATTTCTTGCCTACAGCAATATATCCTAATTGGGGGCAATCTCAGCGCGCTGATTTAATTTCAAAAGCGGATTATATCCAAGGTCAAGACGTTGTAATTTTAAATGAATTATTTGATCACAAGGCATCAAATCGACTTTTAACAAATTTAAAATCACAATATCCTTATCAAACACCAATTGTTGGTCAAGGTACAGAAGGTTGGCAAAAGACATCTGGATCTTATAGAAAATTGAAAAAAGTGAGCGGTGGCGTTGGTATCGTGAGTAAATGGCCAATCGTACAACAAGAACAACATATTTACAAAAATGGTTGTGGCGCTGACAGTGTAGGCAATAAAGGCTTTGCATACATTAAAATTAATAAAAACGGTAAATACCAACATATTATTGGAACGCACCTTCAAGCAGAAGACCCAGTATGTATGAAAGGGAAAGATCAAACGATTAGACAGAGTCAAATGGAAGAAATCAAACAATTTATCAAAGATAAAAATATTCCAAAAGATGAACCCGTATATATCGGCGGTGATTTAAATGTCATTAAAGGTTCAGCGGAATATCAGAAAATGTCTGATAACTTGAATGTTTCAATGCCTAAACAATACGAGGGCAACGCGTATAGTTGGGATACACAAACTAACGGCATTGCGAATTATAATTATCCTAAATTAGAGCCGCAACATTTAGATTATATTTTACTAGATCGAGACCATGCACAACCAAGTTCATGGCATAATCATACACACAAAGTAAAGTCACCAGAATGGTCTGTAAAATCTTGGGGTAAGACTTACCGATACAATGACTATTCAGACCATTATCCAGTTTCTGCATATGCAGCGAATTAACATTTTTATATTTGCATTAAATTGTTAAATTTTAATACTTAAAATGGGAGCTATACGGAGATCAAAGTTCAAAATTGATTTCTCATATAGCTCCCTGTTTTTTTACTTTTAGGCTAAATCATATAAAGATAACAATCGTGATACGTGTAAAGGTATTTTTTCTTGTTCTTGTGTGTTATCACTGCTGTTTAGATAGCTGTCTAGTAAGCCGATCATACCGTTACTGATAAAGTTAATGTATAAATGATAATCTAGCCCTTTATCAGTAGCGACTGTTGTCGGTACTTTTTTCTTAAATTCTTCTTCAATAAAATGAAGAAGTTTTTTCTTATAACTTGAAGCGTTACTAATATTGAAAAGTTTCATGAAAAAAGACCTATTATTTTCGAAAAACTCAAACCATAATTGTGTACCTTCTTGTAGACCAAGAAGTTTTTTAGCTTCACAAATTTTTTCGAGCTCCGTAAGCTTTTCTGATACGACTTGATCTAGTAAATCATATTTATCAATATAATGGAGATAAAATGTTTTTCTCCCAACTTGAGCATATTCTGTAATTTCTTTAATTGAAATTGTGTCAAAATCTTTTTCGAAAAAAAGTGTAATAAAGGCTTTGTTTATGCTTGCTCTTGTTTTAACGACACGTAAATCCTTGATATTCATTGTGAATCACCCCTACTTAAGACCCATTATCAGCAATTTGTGTAGTAACACACAGATGTGGCTATATATTAATTGAAAGACTTAATTAATTACTCTACCATGGCATTATACACACAAGAGTAATAAAAATCCACAGAGAATTAATTTTATATATATAAAATGGAGGAATAAAGTTATGAAGCAATCAGTTAATTTCAAAAGTAAAACGAACTTACTAGCAGCTCATTTATATACACCTGAACAATTTGATGAAAGTAAAACGTATCCTGCAATTACAGTGTGTCATCCAGGTGGGGGTGTTAAAGAACAAACTGCGGGTATGTACGCAGAGAAACTTGCTGAATTTGGTTATGTGACTGTGGTCTATGATGCTTCTCATCAAGGTGAAAGTGAAGGTTCACCTAAATATTTAGAAGATCCATTTGCGAGAACGGAAGATGTGAGAGCTTCAGTTGATTATCTTACAACATTAGACTTTGTAGATAATGATAGAATTGGTGCCCTTGGTATTTGTGCTGGTGGTGGTTATACAGTCAGTGCAGCAAGAACTGAACGTCGTATCAAAACACTAGCAACAGTAAGTATGGTTGATATTGGTGCATTATTCCGTAAAGGGCCTGGCGATGTGATATCCATAGAAGATCAACTAAGCTTCATGACTCAAGTTGCTGATCAACGTACAGAAGAAGCAAGTGGTGCTGACTATGCATATACAGGTTATGTGCCAGAAGAAGTTGATGATGCTATGCCTGAAAATTCAACAATGGTGCAAGGTCATGATTACTATTTAACTGAACGTGGTTATCATAAAAATGCACCAAACAAAATCTTATTAAGAAGCTTTTCTGAAGTATTAACATTTGCGCCGTTCACGTATATTGATGAACTGTTAACACAACCATTTTTAGCAATTGCAGGTACAGAAGCGGACACTTTTGAGTACAGTGAGGAAGCAGTTGAAAAAGCAGCTGGAAATGACAACGAATTATATAAAATAGAAGGTGCATCACAAGTCGATTTATACGATATACCAGAATATGTCAATCAAGTACTACCAAAACTTGAATCATTCTATAAAGAAACACTATAAATTTAAAAGGGTGGTATAACAATGACTCGTATTTTAATTATTGGTGCTAGTGGTCAAATTTCACAAGAGGCCATTGACTTATATTTACAGAACACAGATTTTGATTTAACACTATTAGCAAGAAACAAATCGAAATTACCTGACTATGATTCAAATAGAGTGACAGTCTTTGAAGGTGATGCGACAGATAAAAATGCTATTTCAAAGGCTTTAGAAAATGTAGATACTGTGTTTGTTAGTTCTACCGGAGATACTTTAGGAGACCAAGCTAAGACCATTATTGAATCAATGAATGATAATGGTACGAAACGTTTAATCTTTGTCACTGCGCTTAATACGCTTCATGAAGTTCCGGGAAAATTTGGTGAGTGGAATGATGAAAATATTGGCCCGTATCTTGGACCTTTTAGAGAAGCAACTGAAGCCATTGAAAATTCAGATTTAGACTACACAATATTCAGACCGGCTTGGTTAACGAACTATGATGAAATAGATTATGAAGTAACACAAAGAGATGAACCTTTCAAAGGAACAGAGGTTTCTCGCAAAAGTGTTGCAGATTTAGCAGTTAAAATTTCTCAAAATCCAAAACGACATTCAAAAGAAAATATTGGATTAAATAAACCGAATACAGACGGCGACAAACCTAGCTGGATGTAATTAAAATGTTTTAATGCTGTTATAATCAGTAGTTAAAGTAAGAAAAAGCGACTACTTTGCTTTCTTAAAGTAGTCGCTTTTTGCGAGCAAGCAGTGATTCTATTTAGCATGTTTATCATTTCTATCATATATCAGCATACTCATTGCAACTGCAACGGCTATCGAGATCATCATGACATGTTTGTTCTCGATAAATATAATCTTTACAAGATAAGAAATAAGGCGCATTTAACTTTGTCACAGAACCATTTTTAAGCTATTAAGTCCGCTAATTGAATTTAAAGAACGTGCACCTTTATTTTTATCGTAAATGAACTTCTTCATCTTGCCCAAGACATTTATGTTTCAGCTTAAGTCATGCGATAAATCATAAAATTTTAAAGGGATAAAAAAGCTTAACCTTATTTATACCTCTGTATATTAAGACTCTACCTCATCGTGTCTTTGGGCTTCAAATGCATCAAGTAATGCGCGGGCTTCGTCTGTGGTTTGTGTGTCCATGAGTTGATGACGTAGTTGGCTAGCGCCTTTAATGCCACGTACGTAAATTTTAAAGAATCTGCGTAAACTTTTGAATTGTTGCGTTTCATCGCTAGAATGTTTGTCGAATAATGTTAGGTGTAATCTAAATAGGCTTAAAAGTTCTTCACTCGTATGTTCACGTGGTTCTTTTTCAAAGGCAAAGGGATTGTGAAATATACCTCTACCAATCATGACACCATCAATACCATATTTGGTTGCGAGTTCCATACCAGTTTTTCTATCTGGAATATCTCCGTTAATTGTTAACAATGTGTTTGGTGCAATTTCGTCGCGCATATGCTTGATGGCTTCGATTAATTCCCAGTGTGCATCTACTTTACTCATCTCTTTACGCGTACGGAGGTGAATTGATAAGTTTGCGATGTCTTGTTCGAAGACGTGTTTTAACCAGTCTTTCCACTCATCAATATCATAATAGCCAAGGCGTGTTTTAACGCTTACTGGTAAACCGCCCGCTTTTGTTGCTTGAATAATCTCGGCTGCGGTTTCGGGACGTAGAATCAAGCCAGATCCTTTACCTTTTTTGGCAACATTTGCTACGGGACAGCCCATATTCAAATCAATCCCTTTGAAGCCCATCTCAGCCAAACCGAAACTCATTTCTCGGAATTGCTCAGGTTTGTCACCCCATATATGCGCGACCATAGGCTGCTCATCTTCACTAAATGTTAAGCGTCCGCGTACGCTGTGTATCCCTTCAGGATGACAATAGCTTTCAGTATTTGTAAATTCAGTGAAGAAGACATCCGGTCTTGCTGCTTCACTCACTACATGACGAAAGACGATATCTGTCACATCTTCCATAGGCGCCAAAATAAAAAATGGACGTGGCAATTCACGCCAAAAGTTTTCTTTCATAATATAATTAAACCTTCTTCTTTATTAGTATCTCGAATTTTTATGCATGATGATATTACCACAAATGATGAACTTATACAAAGGGAATTTGAAAAGGCACAGGCTTTAAAAGGGAGGCCTACGGGGAGTCTAAAATACGTATGTGCACATCATAATTCTAGCGCAATATAAATGATGGGATATTGTAATTTAACTTTTGAGGATAAGTGTGAAGTGATACTTTAAGGATTTCTCATATGATTATAATTAACTGATAAGTAGAAGCGGATAATCAATGACGAAGTTTGGTATAAAGGATGTCATGTAGATAGGATGATATGAAGAGAAAAAAGTTGAAAATTGGTTAAATAGTTAGCGCATATTATTAACTAGTGATTTAGGCCGCACGACAAACCACCCGAGTGAACGGGCGGTTTTGAGCTCTTTTGACATCAAATCGCTACTTTTAATTATTTGTTGCCAAATAATTTTTTGATGAATTCGATTACTTTTTTAATTAAATTTACGATAAACATTTGACTTACCTCCCGTTATTTCTTGAGTTAATTGTATAATGAATCGCGCTTTATTTGTTTAATAATTCATAATACATAAAAAACTATACATATATGTAAAAAAACAAAATTCATGATAACAATTAAGAATACTTTTATGTTAAAAATTCAACATCAAATATAAAATAAATTCAAACAAGCTTGATAGTATTTTTGTGGAACGATTTGAAAATGGAGACCATCTGCTACATATAGCTGGGTGACAGCATGCATGGTTATTAAATTATTGAGGTGTCTGTATATTTTCAATTCAGTCAACTACTGCCAATATTTAGTTCAT
>NZ_KV809468.1:0-24540 GCF_001812565.1 Staphylococcus sp. HMSC059F04
AATTCAATTCATCTGAGCGCTATTTTTCTGAGATTTATATCCCAGCCTCTTTTTATGTTTAAAATAGATTATTTCTTAGCGAACAATTTTCTTTTCAAAGCGATTTAAATCATTATCATGTCCAATCATGATTAAAATATCGCCAATTTCAATATTGATATTTGGGTCTGGTGATACAATAATTTCTTTACCCCGCTTTATTGCAATGATATTGATTCCATATTGAGCTCGAATATCTAAATTGACAATGGACTGTCCAGCCATCTTTTCACTCGCCTTAAGTTCAACTAGTGAATGTTCATCAGATAATTCTAAATAATCAAGCACACTGGCACTTGCTACATTATGTGCAATACGTCGTCCCATATCCCGTTCTGGATGTACTACCGTATCTGCCCCAATTTTATTTAATATTTTAGCATGATAATCATTTTGGGCTTTAGCCGTTACTTTCTTAACACCTAGTTCCTTTAATATCAACGTTGTTAAGGTACTAGATTGAATATTTTCCCCTATGGCTACGATGACATGATCAAAGTTTCGAATACCTAAACTTTTCATTACTGCTTCATCCGTAGTGTCAGCAATGACCGCATGTGTTGCAATATCACTATATTCATTAACTCTAGCTTCATCGTGGTCAATCGCCATAACATCCATATCAAGTGCATTTAGTTCTCTAACAATACTTCCCCCAAAACGTCCTAATCCAATCACAACGTACTCTTTATCCATAGTAAGTATACTCCTATCATGATAGAAATGAGGATAGGTATAATAAGAACCCAATCCTCACTCAATCTTTATTTCTGATTTTTGACAATCCCTTTATTGTCTGTTGCTAATCTCAATAATAATATTAACGATGGAATAAGTAAAAGTAAACCTAAAATAATAACAATCATAAGTGTTAATCCTGTAGCAACACTAACTGTAGTATCTGTTATTTTAACAAATGGATATACAATATAAGGTAATTTACTCAACCCGTAACCGAAAAAAGCAAAAAATAGTTGTAATATCATCATAAGCATTGCGATTCCATGGTATTTTTTTAACAAAGCTAGAGACATCGCAATGATAAAACATAGTAAACTTAAAGTAAACATCCACCAATAATTATATATCGCATTGGTAAAATGATTCGCATTTTGAATTCGTAATGATAGAAAAACAAATAATGAGACCATAATCATTGGCATACTCCAAAGCAACAGCCACTTTCTTACAGTTAAATATACGTGTGTATCTTTTAATTTTGCTGCAGAATATGTTAAAAAACCTGCTGAAATATACAACACTGTTATCACGGCTAAAAAGACTACTGACCAAGCAAACGGGCTAATGGCCAGTTGCACCCAATTCAAATCAAGGTGTGCGCCATCTTCTATAATATAACCGCCTTCTGATATAGTGAGAACAGATGCTAATGCAGCCGGAATTCCTAATCCAGACAAACAATATATCAACAGCCATGGTAGACTTATGTCAGCTCTTTTATTGATAAAAATATAACTGCAACCTCTGATGATTATACAGATAAGTGCTATTGAACCAGGAATTAAAATCATTGTATTCAAATAGTGAATTGCTGATGGAAATAAAGCAATCATACCTACATAACAAAACACGCAACATATATTAATTAAGCCCCAAATGGGATTTATCATATATTTATAAAGTACTTTTACCTTCTTCTCTTCACCAGACATGTGCATATAAAAAGCAAAGCACCCTGTTCCAAAATAAATACCCGCAGCAATGACATAAAAAAATAAACAAATCCAAAGCACCAGCATACTTATCCCAGTGTATGCCATTACTGCTCACCTCTTTCCATTAGAACAGAATTAAATACATCATATGTAAAACTACAAGGACACTTACATGCCACTATAGTGTTTAATTCATTGTTATATGGTGCTAATAATACATATCTCTTTTTAACTAAATTCATGCTTAATATCACCCTCACGTTGATTTCATAGTATAAACAATTAAATATATAGTATATAAATATATGCACTATAAAAAAATCATTTTGTCCTATTTTCACATATTGTTCATAAGTTGATTTTTGAGCGTTATTTTTATATAGTAAATCCAGTATAAAAATGGAAGGATAACTTTATGGCACACATTACACTTTATACACAAGACGATTGTCCACCTTGTTCCTTTATTAAGAATTATTTACATGAACATCAAATTCCTTTTGAAGAAAAACATATAAAGCATCAAGCTTATCGTGTGGAAATGTTAGAGTATGATGCGTTTGCAACACCGTTTATATTGCTTAATGACGAACCAATGTATACTGTAGATATTGATAAAATTAATCACGCATTCAACATAACAGTATAATCAGTTAGACACTGACTATTGTTTTTATTTATAAAAAGAAGAACCTTACTGACAATAATTGCCAATAAGGTTCTTCTTTATTGTGAAATTAAATTTTATCGAGCTATATTGTGAACTAATTCTTTTACTTGTTCTTGTGTTGAACAATTAATCGCTCTATTAGCTAATTCCGTCATTTCATTTTTACTTAATCCATTAATTTGACGTCTTGCTTTTAAGATAGATGTTGCACTCATAGAGAATTCATCTAAACCTAAACCAAGTAATAATGGAATTGCTGTTTCATCGCCAGCCATCTCGCCACACATACCAGTCCATTTACCTTCTTTATGAGAAGCTTCAATCACTTGTTTCACTAGACGTAAAATAGCTGGATTATATGGTTGATAAAGGTATGATACACGTTCTGACATGCGGTCAGCAGCCATTGTGTATTGAATCAAATCATTAGTACCGATACTGAAGAAATCAACTTCTTTAGCAAAGATATCAGCTAATGCAGCTGTTGATGGGATTTCTACCATTATTCCGAGCTCGATATCATCTGACACGTCATGTCCTTCATTTTTTAGATTTTCTTTTTCTTCTAAAAGAAGCGCTTTGGCATCTCTAAACTCATTAATAGTAGCAACCATTGGGAACATAATATTTAATTTTCCATATGCTGAAGCACGTAAAAGAGCGCGCAACTGTGGTCTGAAAATATCAGGTTGATCTAAGCACAATCGAATCGCACGGTAACCTAAGAATGGGTTCATTTCTTTAGGCAAATTAAGATAAGGTAGTTCTTTATCTCCACCAATATCTAATGTACGGACTACGACGCGTTTATCTTTCATCGTTTCAAGCACTTTTTTATATGCTTCAAATTGCTCATCTTCAGTTGGCATTTGATCTCTGCCCATATATAAAAATTCTGTTCTATATAAGCCAATGCCTTCAGCACCGTTTTCAATAACGCCATACAAGTCATCTGGCGTACCGATATTCGCTGCAAGTTCAGCATGAATACCATCTAAAGAAACCGTTTCAGCATCACGTAGTTTTTGAAGTTCTTTTTTATCTTCAAAGAAACGTTCACGTTTATGTTGATATGCGATCAGTTCATCTTCAGTTGGATCAATAATAACATCACCAGTTATACCATCAACAATAATCATATCTCCTTGTTTAACTTGGTGTGTGATTGATTTTGTACCAACGACAGCAGGGATTTCAAGTGAACGACTCATAATTGCTGAATGACTTGTTCTACCGCCAATGTTTGTCACAAATCCTTGAACAAAGTCTTTATTTAATTGTGCAGTATCTGAAGGTGTTAAGTCATTCCCCACAATAACGACACTTTCATCAATAATACTTGGGTTAGGTAATTCCACGCCTAGAATATGTGCAAGTAAGCGTTTAGATACGTCTCTAATATCTGCAGCACGCTCTTTCATATATTCATTATCCATTGATTCAAAAATCGTAATGAATTGTGATGTCACTTCATTTAATGCTTGAGGTGCATTCACTTTCTCATTAGAGATTTTATCTTCAATTGGTTGAATTAATTCAGGATCATCTAGGACTAATAAATGCGCATCAAAAATAGCTGCTTTGTCAGCACCTAATTGTTTTTCTGCATTATTTCTAATTTTAGTCAATTCAATTTTAGATGCTTCTACAGCATTTTTAAATTTATTGATTTCAGCATCTATATCAGTGATTTTTTCATTGGTGAATGATAAATCTGGTTCAACAAGTAAATATGCTTTTGCAATAGCAACCCCATCTGAAGCTGCAATGCCGTTGATTAAGTTAGACATAATTATTCAGTTAAACCTTCTTTAGATAAGACATCACTGATTGATTGAATTGCATCCGCTTCATCGCTACCATCTGCATAAATAGTGATTTCTGCGTCTTTACCTACACCTAAGCTCATTACACCCATGATTGATTTTAAGTTAACTTTTTTACCGTTATATTCTAATTGAATATCTGAATCAAATTTAGAAGCAGTCTGAACTAACATTGTAGCTGGACGTGCATGAATTCCTGTTTCATCAATAATTACATATGATTTTTGTTCCATAGTAAAAGTCTCCTTCTTACAGTTAGAAAATTCATTTTTCAGTCATCTAACGTATTTTTATACAATAACACTACCAAATTATATTAATAAATTCAATTCGTATATAGTGAGATATTGTTGTATATGTTGATTATACTACATAAAGTTACATTTAAATAATATCCTTGATTACTTTTTCACATTTTTCAATATGATCTTGTCCCAATTTGTTCATAAAATAATAACTAATAGATGCTGAAATTGCTTGACCTACTAATGGAAACCATCGCGTTTGTTTGGCAGCTGCTCGCTTAGCCATGTCCTTAATAACAATTTTAAGCACAGCACTTGATACTTTTTTGCCGATGAATTGACTACCTTGAATAGCAGCCGCAGCAAAAATACGTTCTCTTAAATCATCTCCAAGTGTGTTTACTTGTTTATGATCTAATCCATAAAGTTTGTTTACATCTTCAATAATATCGCGCATCAATTTAATATCTACACCAAAGTCCAATCCAGGAATAGGTACAACAGAAGCCGTTGAAGACATCAAAGATTTTCTTTTAACGATTGCCTCTGCCCTTTCACGACATCTAGCTAACTCATCCTGTGTCGTTGGCATGGCATTTTTTTCTTTAATATCCTCTATTTTAAATACTTTTTGACCTACTTTAGTCGTTATTCGATTACTTAAATTTTGTCTAATCCCCATGAAATATCACCTTTCATTTTGTGTCATGACGGTATTATACCCACTTCACTAAATTTAATTCTTGATTTGAATAAAAACTGCTTTCAAATATTTAGACGGTTTATAATGCGGATGCGTTTTAAAGTCCTTCGGCAAACCCATGACTTCTTTAATTTCATAATCCACATTCGCCTGTTCTAAAGTCGATTTAATAACAGATTTAAATACTTTTAATGAGAAGATACTTGAGTTTGTGCATAATAACAATACACCATTTGGCGCTAGAACGCTTAATGCACCATTTATGAGCTCATCATAATTTTTTTGTACGGAAAAAGTTTTCTTTTTATTACGTGCAAAACTTGGCGGATCAATCACAATCGTATCATAAAAGCGATTGTGTCTATGCGCATATTTATAAAAATCAAATGTATCCATTACATAAATGAATTGTGTCTTAGGATCTATGCCGTTAAGACCAAAATTTTCTTCCGTTAAAACTCTAGAACGATTAGCCAAATCAACACTTGTCGTTGATTGTGCATGATTAGCTGCAATAACTGAAAAAGCTCCTGTATAGCTGAATAAATTAAGGACATTTTTTTGTTCAGCATATTGATCACGTAACTTTTTACGCACTTCTTTTTGGTCTAAAAATATTCCTGTCATTAATCCATCATTTAAATCAACATTGTAAAATGTAAAATTCTCTTCAATAACTATCGGAAATTGTGGTGCTTCTCCTTTGATGAAACCACCTGAATAATCAGCATCTTTAAATCTCATTTTTTCGTAAATAGATTTGTAAGGAATAACTGTTTCTATCGCTTGCAAAATTTCAAATTTAAATTTGTAGATACCTTTTGAATACCATTGAACAAGTAAATGACCGTTATAATTATCAATCGTTAAACCGCCAATTCCATCTCCTTCAGCATTAAACAAGCGAAATGCATTTGTACCATCAATATGAAAATAGTAGTCACGTTCAGCTAAAGCATCTGTGAATAATTGTGTGAAAAATGAAGTAGTAATCTCTTCACTTGGATTATAACTTAACACCCATCCTAATCCTTTATGTTGCCGTCCTACATATGCTGTGGCAATATAACGACCTTGATCAGTTGTTAACTGAAATAAATCGCCCTCTTTTAAATGATCCTGGCGATAAATATCTTCTTCATCTACTAAAGGATAATGATTTAAATATTTTTGTTCTTTCCCTTTATTTATAATAGCTGTCTTCATAAACGTTCTCTGCCTTCCTTTATTAAAATATGTTAGGCTTTCTCACTGTTTCTTTTATATTAACAAATTTATAGATATCATCATAAAAAAGAGATTGGCCTGTAAATCGTTTCTAATCAAAGAAAAATGGCAATTTCCATCCGAATCGTGGCAAAACTACCATTTTTATAATTGATACATTATATTTTAGTTTGTAAAGCGTTTATTCTTAATTATATTTAGCAATCATATATTAAATTATACGTGAGTGTGTTATGTTTTAAAACTATTCTGGAGCAAGACAGCATTCATAATGAAATTTTAGTTCCACCCCGGCAAAATTGCGTAGGATTGAAAAAAGCCTGGTATAAGCGTATTTTCAATCTGGTCAACTACTGCCAATATAGCGTTCATAACCTATAACATCAATGATATCCTAGACTCATTGATGACAAGGTTCTTGAAAGAATAAGCCAAGTTAAAAACTAGGATCCTATCAAAAAATTTCAAGCACTACCAGCTTGTGTAGACTCAAGCTGTACCTTAGAAAAATGGAGAAAATGGAGAAATATGATATTTAACATAAACTAAGCTCTAAGACAATTCTTCAATTTTGAAATCATCTTAGAGCTATGCCTTTGTATTTAAATACTGACCTTTATTATTTTAGCATTCATATTCCAGCCACTATCATAACGACATTCGTTGGTCGATCATATATCATTTATGGCTCATCTCTAACTTGTAAACTAAATGCTACAATAACTGCTATCAACATAATGATTAATGTTGGCGTAATAAATACGGATAATAGTAATCCATGAATCATGATGTTGATAAATTCTGTAAGTAATTTAAAGAACAGAATACTAATCATAAACAATTGCAAATAATAAAATTTACCGCGTAAATAGTGTGTCAACGTCGTTGCAATATACACAATAATAATAAATATTAGTATAAGCAATGTAACCCATTCAATGACATACTGTGTTTGAGATATTTTCCACTCACCAGAAACAAAAAGCGAATTTCTATTGTTAAATTCAATAAAGGTAAATAAGAAAATAATAATACCACAAAAGATTTCTACAAATACTGGCTTTACCCATTTTGGCTTACGCATCCAATTTGGAATATCATCTTCTTCAATATTAATGATATTTTTAACTTTGTTTTTGAATTTGTCTCTTTTCTTTCTAATTTTATCTAAATCGACACTTCTTCTAGTCTTACGTGCATATTCTGTTGTCTTATCTTGAAGTTGCTTTAAGTGAACTTTCGTTTGATTTGAAACATTGCCTTTTGATGTTCTAGATAAATCATATTCTTCACCTAACTCTTCTTTTGTTAATGGTAGCGCACGTCTTAAGAATAAAAAGTTCCAAATAGACATTTGCCCTAACAACCACATAATAATGAAGAAAGTATTTACACTTAAAATATCAATAGGTGCAATTTCATTAGCATCTACTTTGCCGTATAAAGAAATTTGTGTAATAAGGTAACTGATACCATATGACAGTATAATCCACAAATAATGATTCTTTCTATTGTTTGGATTTAATTCATCTTTATATACAATATAACCAATATGAATGACAAATGGGAAAATAAAAATAATTGCCCAAAAACCATAAACTTGCGTCATTAATAAAATCGTAATGATAAAGAAAACGATTCCGAATATTAAATAAAAAATTGAAATATCATAATCATACTTCGTTGTTCTAAATAATGTGTAGCCAATAAAGATGACTAAGACACCAAAAAGGATAATGATTATAGCACTTATAATAGGAAAAGCGCCTATAAACCTACTCATCACTCTAATAATTTCACTAAAAAATGCATTCAGGAAGTCCCATACCGAAAAAATCTTTAAATCAACTTTTTCCTTTTGATTAAGCTCTTTAATTAAAGGCAAGTTAATCAAAACAATGAGACCTGTGAAAAGTGAAACGAAACCGATGATATAACTGAAAATAATCTCGGTGTGTTTCTTAAGAAAAGACATACTGTTCACCTCAAAAGTTATTATATATGAAGAAGCCCGACTTGTCTTTAATATTTCATTAAATACGACTATAGACTTAGCAAAAGTTTAACAATAAATGGTCAGGGTATACAACAAATATAATTACTATTAAGGAGTGTTATTTATGTCAAATGAAGAATTAAATAAAAAATCCGCAGAAAAAGCTAAAGAAGCTGAAGAAAAGCTTAAAAAGGAAAAAGAAAGTACAGAAGATAGCATAGAACAAACTAAAAAAGATGTTCAAGACACATTAGACTAAACGTAATATAATTTATTTCGCAGTGCACACTGCTTCTTATATTAAATATGTTAAGTTAAATCTATGGGAGCGGGACAGAATTCATAATAACTTCTGTCTCGCTCCCAAATTTTCATTGTTAATCATTAATGATAGATGTGAAAGTGTATGTAAGATGCTTTTTTATTTCTTAACCACTTTTATTATAATTTATTAAAATTGCCTTGACATCAAGTACCAAAAAGCATACATTTAAATTAAATTACATAAACGCACTAGGGGTGTTTAAACTGAGATGAAGCCTTGCTTCAAACCCTTCGAACCTGATCTAGCTTGTACTAGCGTAGGAAAGTGACGATAAATTGCAATGCTTATCGTTTAAGCATTTATTTTTTAACGCACATCTTTCTACGTGAAGGTTGTGCGTTTTTTAGGAGGCAATTTTTATGTCAAAAGGTTTAAAATTATCTGAAATACTAGTTACAGTGTTAATCGCTGTTATTTTTGCCATCATTTATAACTTGTGGTGGTTTCCATATGAATTTGCAAAAGTTGCTGGTTTACACCTTGAACAACTGACTTATGGTGTATGGTTTATGGCCGCAATCGTGGCATACTTAATCATACCTAAACCAGGAATTGCAATCATCGCTGAATTTGCAGCTGGTGCTGGGGAAACAATTGTTATGGGTAAATTTGATATTCCTACTATTATTTATGCCATACTGCAAGGTGTTGCATGTGAAATTATTTTTGCTATCTTTAAATATCAATCTCGTAGCGCTGTAGTAGCTATGTTAGCCGGGTTACTTACTGCACTTATTTCATTCCCAGTTGATTACTTTTATGGCTATTTAAATGAAGTTGCTGGTTGGAACTTACTTCTATTTATCGTTTTCCGCGCCATTAGTGGTATCATCCTTGCTGGTTTATTATCTTACATCGTCGTCAAAGCGCTGGATCAAACCGGTGTTACAAAATTATTCCGCCCAGCATCTAAACAAGATTATGACAACCTATAAGGGGACATTGACGTGTTAAAAGTTACAAATTTACGTTTGAAATATCCAAACGGAGAACGCAAAATTTTTGATCACCTTAATATTGAAATTAAAGACAAAGAAAAAGTGCTTTTACTAGGTCCATCTGGATCTGGTAAAAGCACCTTGCTTAATGTATTAAGTGGTATCGTACCCAATTTGATTGATTTGCCAATGAAATATGATGAGCTTGAAATCGACCCTCATAGTGGTGTGATTTTTCAAGACCCTGATACACAATTTTGTATGCCTAAAGTTTATGAAGAACTAGCGTTTGTTTTAGAAAATAAGCAAGTACCACAACATGAGATGAATGCTCAAATTGAAGCTGCTTTGAACTCTGTAGACTTGAAAGTAACAGATCAAACATTTGTCAATCACTTAAGTGGCGGTATGAAACAAAAGCTTGCGATCGTAGAAACAATCCTTCAAGATGCAAGTACACTATTTTTAGACGAACCAACTGCGATGCTCGATGTCGAAGCAACTGCAGAACTATGGAATAAACTTATTGAACTATGGGCAGATCAAACTGTACTTATTGTCGAACATAAAGTTGAACATATTTGGAATCATGTCGATAGAGTAATACTTATGGATTATGAGGGACATATTATTGCAGATAACACTCCGGACTATGTATTAACACATTGTGAGGATTTATTAACTGAATTTGGCGTGTGGCATCCAAAAGCCTGGGAACATGCACCAACTCGACAACTGATATCAACAGAAAAATCTGAGCCACGCTTTAATTACAAAAATGGAGAAATTATTCGAGGAAAGAAAACATTAATTCAAATCCCTGAAATATCTATTGGTACAGGCGAATGGATAACGATAACTGGGAAAAACGGCACAGGTAAAACCTCATTAATAGAATCGATTCTTCAATTAATAAAATATAAAGGCCAAATGTATTATAATGGCACAGTCATTAGTAAGATTAAACAAGCTGCTCAACATATGTATCTGGTATACCAAAATCCTGAATTACAATTTATTACCAATTCTGTTTATGATGAGATACATATTCATTATAATCACCAAGATCCACAAGTTGCAGATGATAGAACAAATGAACTACTTACATTGTTACATTTAGACGCTGTCAAACAGCAACACCCTTTCGAACTTTCCATGGGCCAAAAACGACGTTTAAGTGTAGCAACTGCATTAAGTTCTAAAGCGGATATCATTTTATTAGATGAGCCGACATTTGGATTGGATAGTCATAATACTTTCCAACTAATTGAACGCTTCCAGCAACGCGTGAAGCGTGGGCAAACGATCGTTATGGTTACACATGACCCAGAAATCATCAAACGTTATCCTACACGTCGTTTACATGTGGAAAATGGACAACTTCTTGAAATGGCAGGTGTTACACATGTTTGAACGATGGAAAAAACGCTATACCTTCATGGATGATGTGAATATTATCACTAAATTACTTTTAGGTATTACCCTGTTTTTCTTTGTTATTTTTATTCACAATTTTGATTACATGCTTTATATTTCAGCATTAATGTTCATCTTTTTAATGCTTTTTAATGGTACTGAGTTGAAAATTACACTTGCTTTCTTATTTGCTACAATCTTATTTGCACTCACGTCATCATTATTTATGATTTTATATGGCAATGGCGAACATTTTATTTTTAAACTAGGAATTATTCAAATAAGTACAGAAAGTATTGTCAGAGGACTTCATATTTCATTGCGTACTATTACAGTTTCAATGTTTGGTATTCTTATTGCACTAACCTCTCAAATCGTCATGATTTTTTACAGTTTAATGCAACATTTAAAAATAAAACCGAAAATCGCTTATGCGTTTATGGCAGCTATTCGTATGGTACCTCTGATTATCTCATCACTTATTCAATTACGCCGTTCGTTAAAGATGCGTTATCAAATGATAGATAAGTCGAACTATAAAGGTTTAAAGCGCTTTAAGCATTTATTAATTCCGATACTCAGTCAAAACATCCGTCGTGCCCATCAACTTTCAGTAGCTATGGAAACGAAAGGATTTAAAGATGGTCCCAGAACATATTACTACAATGCACCATTTTCCTATAAGGATGTCTTATTAGTGCTTTGTTTTGTAGGTATTATCCTATTATCATTTTATTTATCAGCACACTTCCCTATTACAGGCATTCAAGATGCTCGCGTATCCGGGAAGCTTAGCTAAATATTGTTTGAGCGCTGGGACACAAATCCCAAAATAATAGCACAAAGATGGTTTGACATAAATCATCTTTGTGCTTCTTTATATTCAAAACGCCATATTATACGATTTCGCATTCCTAGAGTGCTGTCTCAAACTGTTTATTTTATGAGGGAGCGGAACAGCATTCATTATGAATTCTAGTCCTGCCTCGGCAAGGTTGACTAGGATTGAAACAAGCTTGGTATCAGCGTATTTTCAGTCAACTCTTGACAAAATATATAGTTCATAGCCTAAAACATAATGATGTCCCAAACTGAATTCACATTATTAATCATTAATTTTCTTTAGCAATTGCTTTATTACCGATATCACGTCGGTAAAATAGATTGTCACTTTTTATGTGCTTGACCTTTTGGTATGCTTCATGTTGTGCCTGCTGTATTGTCTGACCTTCACCAATGGCTAAAATGACACGTCCGCCTGATGTTACGAAATTCGCTTCGTCCTTTGTTAAACCACTTACAAAATAAGAATTATCTAAAGTAAATCCAGAAACTTTGTGCCCTTTAACATAAGTACCAGGATAACCTTGTGAAGCCAACATTACTCCAACAACGAAACCTGGTTTCCATTGAAAATGAATCGGTTCCTTATTTGCTAAAGCGATAATTTGCGCCATTAAATCACTTTCTAAATGTGCAAGTAATACTTGTGCTTCAGGATCACCAAAACGCGCATTAAATTCAATCACTTTTGGACCTTCAGAAGTTAGTATTGCACCAATATAGAGTAAACCAAAGTAATGATAGCCTTCCAGTTTCATTGCTTTGGCTATAGGTTGCGCAATATCTTTGTTGGTTTGACTTAGTACCTCTTCAGAAATATGTGGTACTGGGCAATAGGCACCCATACCCCCTGTATTAGGTCCTTTATCATTATCATAAGCACGCTTATGATCTTGCGCAATGCAATCAAACGGTACAGCATAATCACCATTAATAAAGGTCATTAATGAAAATTCTTCACCTTCTAAAAACGCTTCAAAGATAACTTTACCTTGCGCTTTGGGATACAGTTCTTCTACTGCTGCAATAGCATCTTTTCTAGTTTCCGCAATAATGACACCTTTACCTGCTGCTAAACCGTCTTTTTTAATGACTATCGGTAGCTCACAATCTTTTACGTAAGTTAATGCTTCACTTTTACTATTTACTTCTTTATATTCTGCTGTTGGTATATGATATTTCTCCATTAATTGCTTAGCAAATAATTTTGAACCTTCAATTTGTGCAGCATCCTGATTGGGACCAAACACCTTAAATCCATGTTGTCTTAGTAAATCTGACAAGCCATCTATCAATGGTTGTTCAGGACCTATAATGATCCATTCAATTTGATGTGCTTGAGCAAATTTTAAAATTTGCTGGTGGTCACTTTCTGCAATATCTTTATGAATATCAGCAATTTGACTCATCGCATCATTTCCAGGTATCACATCTATATGATTGACAAGTGGTGACGTATTGAGCTTTGAGACTAATGCATGCTCTCTTCCGCCTGAACCAATAACTAGAATGTTCATATATTTCTCCCTTCCTATTAGTTTAATGTCTGAAATGACGAGTTCCTGTCATTACCATCGCTATACCATATTTGTTTGCCATGTCGATAGAATCTTGGTCTTTAATTGAACCACCTGGTTGTATTATTGCTTTAATGCCATGTTGCGCTGCTAATTCTACTGTATCATCCATTGGAAAGAACCCATCTGATACCATCACTACATTATCATTGATTTCAATTGCACGTTCTAAAGCAATCTTTGCAGCACCTACACGATTCATTTGTCCAGCACCAATACCAACTGTTTGTTTGGAATTACTTAAGATGACCGCGTTACTTTTGACGGAAGGAATGACTTTCCAACCTAGCAGCATGGCATCCCATTGATCATCAGTAGGTACTGCATGCGTTACAACTTTCATATCCTCTTTTGTAATTTCATCATTATCTTTGTCTTGCACTAAGTAACCACCTGAAACAGAGACAAATTCTTCTTCACGTTTATCAATTGTCATAGCAATTTCTAATAACCGTATATTTTTCTTTTTTGTCAAAATATCTAAGGCTTCATCTGTAAATCTTGGAGCAATGACTACTTCTAAAAAGATAGCATGCAATGTCTCAGCTAATTCTGCAGTGACCGTTCTATTTAAAGCAATAATCCCTCCGAAAATGGATTGATTATCTGCATCGTAAGCATTTTTAAATGCGATTTCTATATTTTCACCAATTCCTACGCCACATGGGTTCATATGTTTAACAGCAACAGCAGCTGGCTCTTTAAATTTCTTTACTAATGATAAAGCAGAATCTGCATCTTTAATATTATTGAAACTTAATGCTTTACCATGTAACTGTTTCGCACCAGCAATGGTATGTTTACTACTTGATGTACGTACAAAACGTGCAGATTGTTGAGGATTTTCACCATATCTTAATTGTTCACTGGCTCCTTTAAAGAAACTAACAATCGCATGATCATATTCATTTGTATGAGCAAACACTTTTATCATTAATGCTTTACGAAAATTTTCGTCTAAACGATGCGCTTTAATACGCTCAATAACTTCATTGTAATCTGATGGATGAACAATCGTTGTTACATGTTTAAAGTTTTTTGCTGCGGCGCGTAACATGGTTGGCCCACCAATATCTATGTTTTCAATCGCTTCCTCTTCTGTAACATCTGGACGAGCTACGGTATTTTGAAAAGGATATAAATTAACAACAACCATATCGATTAAATCAATGTGCTGAGCTGCTAATTGTTCAAGATGTTCAGGTTTATCCCGATCGGCCAAGATACCTCCATGCACAGCAGGATGTAATGTTTTAACTCGTCCATCCATAATTTCAGGAAATTGAGTTAAATCAGAAACTGAGTTAACTTGAACGTTTGCTTCTTCTAGTACACGTTTAGTTCCACCGGTTGAATATAATTCATAGTCTAAATCACTTAATGCTTTAGCAAATTCCACAATGCCACTTTTATTTGAAACACTTAAAATTGCTTTTTTCATGATTAACTTAACTCCTTATTTAATAACCTTAGCTATAACACTAGGATAAAGTTCATATTCTAATTGTTTGACACGTTCTTCCAAATTTTCTTTGGTATCATCCGGTTTGATCTCGCATTGTTTTTGTTCAATAATTTCTCCCGTATCCATGCCACTATCGACATAATGAACTGTTGATCCTGTAACATTATCACCACTATTAAAAGCCTGACCAATAGCATCTTTCCCCTTATATTTTGGCAATAATGATGGATGAATATTTAAAATCTTACCTTCGTATGCGTCTAACAAATCAGGACCAATTAGCCTCATATAACCTGCGAGAATAATCCATTCAACTTCTTCACGCTCTAGTATACGAATCAAATGGTGTTCATAGGCAGATTTTGAGTCAAAATCTTTTGGTTCGTTGATATTAACTGCTACCTTTAACTGTTTTGCGCGTTCAATACAATACGCATCGTGATGATCAGTATAAAGTGAAGTAATTTCTATATTGTTGAGTTCTCCTTTATCCACTTTTAAAACAATATTTTCGAAATTACTGCCCGATCCAGAGGCAAAAATAGCTACCTTAGTCACTATTCTACCCCCTTGAGATAAATAGGCACATGTGCATCTTCTATAACATTGCCTATGTGATAAGCAGGGACATCGTGTTTTTTTAGGACATCTAGTGCTTTAGCAATGTCATCTTGACTAACGATGACCGTATACCCTATTCCCATATTAAAAATGTTATACATTTCATCCGTAGAAATTTGTCCTTGTTGTTGTAACCAGTCAAAAATAGGAGGTGTTGGGAATGTATTCACATCAATTTGCGCAGCTAAACCATCAGGTAACACTCTAGGAATATTTTCATAAAATCCACCACCAGTGATATGATTCATCCCCATGATTGTTACTTTATCTTTTAAATCAAGTATCGGTTTCACATAGAGTCGCGTAGGTGTTAAGAATGTATCTAAATATGTTTGACCATTGAAGTCATCGTATAAATCAATGTCAGTCTGTTTAATTAATTTACGTACTAAGCTATAACCATTTGAATGTATCCCACTAGAAGCTAAACCAATAATTGCATGACCTGCTTTTATATTTGAGCCATCAATGTATTCTGCTTTTTCAACAGCACCGACAGCAAAGCCAGCTAAGTCATACTCACCTTCATGATACATTTCTCCCATCTCCGCGGTTTCACCACCAATCAGTGCGGTATTTGTTTGTTGACATCCTTCGCTGACTCCTTTTACAATCTGCTCAATAACTTCTGGAACAACTTTATTTGCCGCAATATAATCTAAAAAATATAATGGTTCTGCTCCAGTTGTAAGAATGTCATTCACACACATGGCTACGGCATCAATTCCAATGGTGTCATGTCTGTCATGATCGATAGCTAACTTTAACTTTGTTCCTACACCGTCTGTACCTGACACAAGCATAGGCGCTGTCATCTGCAATTGTGATAAGTCAAATGTCGCACCAAAACCACCTAAGCCACCTAAGACTTCTTTTCGTAGTGTTCGCTTTACATGTGCTGACATTCTTTCTACTGCTTCATATCCTGCTTCTATATCTACTCCAGATTGTTCATAAGCTTTAGACATTTTTATTTCCCTCTCGATCATAATAGTGTTGGTGATTCTCTATATATGCTTTTTGTCGTGGGCTCAAGTGCTTAAAATAATTTTCTTCATAATCATACAAACCAGCTGGATAATCACCTGTAAAACTTTCTAAACATAGACCACTATATGGCGCATCATAGTCTAAGCCAATAGCTTCTATTAAACCATCAACGCTTAAATAGGCTAATGAGTCGGCACCTATATGGTCACAAATTTCTTCAGGTGATTTACTCGCTGAAATCAACTCAGCAGTAGTTGAAACATCAATACCATAAAAGCTTGGAAACATAAATTCTGGTGATGCGATCCTTACATGTACTTCTTTAGCACCGGAATCTTTGAGCATTTTGACTATACGTTTAATAGTTGTGCCACGTACAATTGAGTCATCGACTAAAATAATTTTTTTACCTTCTACAATGTCTTTGACAGCTGATAGTTTGACACGTACCCCTTGTTCTCTCAATTCTTGAGTTGGTTGGATGAACGTTCTAGCGACATATTGATTTTTAACTAATCCCATTTCATAAGGCAGCTGGCTTTCTTCAGCATAGCCACTAGCTGCTGATAATGATGAATTAGGTACACCAATAACCATATCTGCTTCTACAGGATTTTCTTGAGCTAATTTCTTTCCAGAAGCTTTACGAACTGCATGCACATTCTTACCAGCTATTGTAGAGTCTGGACGCGCAAAATAAATATATTCCATTGCTGAAATCGCAGTACTTGTGTGTTTTGTATATGATTTTATTTTTATACCTTCGTCATTGATAACGACATATTCTCCTGCGTGAACATCTTGGATAAATTCTCCACCTAAAACATCAATAGCGCATGTTTCACTTGCTAATATATAAGTTCCATCTTGCATTTTTCCGACCGCTAATGGTCTAATGGCATTAGGATCAACTGCACCATATAAAGCATCCTTCGTCAAAATCGTAAAGGTAAAACCACCTTTAATTTGGCGTAGACTTTCCTTTAGTGCTTCTTCAAATGTTGGTGCTTTACTTCTACGAATTAAATGCATAATCACTTCAGTATCTGAAGACGAATGAAATATTGCCCCATGCTTTTCTAAGTATTGTCGTAATGATTGTGCGTTGATCAAATTTCCGTTATGACATACTGCAACGCTCATATCATAAAAATGATAGAGAAATGGTTGAATATTCTCGATACCTTTATTGCCTGATGTTGCATAACGTACATGACCTATAGCGTTACGACCTGTTTTTAATTGTTCCATTTGCACTTCTTTGATTGCTTCAGTTAACAGCCCTACACCACGTTCACCTTTTAATGTGTTACCATCTGTGACAACAATTCCAGCGCCTTCTTGACCGCGATGTTGTAAACTATGCAATCCCATATATGTCAATTGAGCTGCCTCTGCATGGTTCCAAATTCCAAATACGCCACACTCTTCGTTTAATCCACTGTAGTTAAACATTGCGCAATAGCTCCTTCCCATTGTGCTTTTATATCAGAAGCTCTCTTAGAAATTGATGTATGAGCAGCTGCAACATTAAATTCATCCGTATCTGTAAGTTGACCTATTTCAATTGCATGCTCAATATTTAATTCTTGTCCTGCTTTAACAGCAATCACATAACGTCCTTGCGTTTCACTGAATAACTGTGCATCTGAAAGATTTACTTTAGCTTTTAATCCAAGACTATAATGCGCACTGATTCTAGCGAGAGTAATTAACAATCCACCTTTGCCAATAGTCTGTACGTGTGAAGCCACACCATTTCTAATTGCCTTTTTAACGGCTTCACCCTTTGTCACTTCATCGCTTAAATCAATCGCTTCAAATTCATGATTCACTTTGCCGTATAACAATTTTTCAATTTGACTGCCACCGAAATCATCCCTAGTATCTCCAACTAAGTACAATTTATGTCCTGCTTGAGGATGGAAATCATTTAAATATTCGATATTTTCAATTAGCCCTACCATACCAACAACTGGTGTTGGAAAAATAGATGTACCACGTGTTTCGTTATAAAGCGAAACATTACCAGATACTACTGGTGTTTTTAAAATTTCACATGCTTCTGACATCCCTTTTGTTGAATCTATTAATTGTTGATAGATTTCTTTTTTCTCAGGAGAACCATAATTTAAGCAATCTGTCATTGCAAGTGGCGTGGCACCAACAGCAATTAAATTGCGATAGGCTTCTGCCACTACCATTTTTCCACCTTCATATGGTTGATTAAAGACATAACGTGCTTCGCCATCAATGGTAGAAGCAATCGCTTTTTGGGT
Source organism: Staphylococcus sp. HMSC059F04 (assembly GCF_001812565.1). NCBI lineage: Bacteria > Bacillati > Bacillota > Bacilli > Caryophanales > Staphylococcaceae > Staphylococcus > Staphylococcus sp. HMSC059F04. Next base: position 18,837 of record NZ_KV809468.1, read on the forward strand.
ACCTTCAACACGAACAACTGAAGCCTGTAAACCTGGTTTAATGATTGTATTGGCACCCACTTGTTGATCATATTGTTCATATAAATAATGTTTTGATGCAATTGTTGGATGTGTGAATAACTGGTCAAATACCTCTTGAACATTGATAGAATTATAATCATTTTTAGAAGTATTATATGCCTTTTCTTCGCCTTCAAGCACATAAACAGGTGCTTCATCAGCTAGTGATTGCACTGGAATATCTGCAAATACTTCATCCTCATATTTAAGTATAAAACGGTCTGTATTTGTTACTTCACCAATAACAGCACTATCTAATTCATGTTTATCAAATAAATCTAAGAATTTTTGTTCCGTACCCTTTTCAACAACAAGTAACATTCTTTCTTGTGTTTCAGAAAGCATCATTTCATAAGGAGATATGCCAGGTTCTCTAGTCGGCACTTGGTCTAAATTTAATATTAAGCCACTGCCACCTTTAGCTGCCATTTCAGACGATGACGATGTTAATCCGGCTGCTCCCATATCTTGAATACCTACGAGCTCTTTGTATGTAATTGCTTCTAGGGTAGCTTCCATTAATTTCTTACCTACAAAAGGGTCGCCAATTTGAACTGAAGGACGTTTACTTTCACTTTCTTCCGTCAATTCTTCAGACGCAAACGTTGCACCATGAATACCATCACGACCTGTTTTCAAACCAACATATATAACTGAATTTCCTTCGCCTTTAGCCGTCCCTTTTTGAATCATATCATGGTCAATAATACCTACACACATCGCATTAACTAATGGATTGCCATCATAACGATCATCAAATTCAATTTCACCTGCAGTAGTAGGAATACCGATACAGTTACCATAGCCACCTATACCGCGAACGACCCCTTTTAGTAGTCGTTGATTTTGTTTCACTGATAATTCACCAAAACGCAAACTGTTTAATAAATTAATAGGTCGTGCACCTATTGACACAATGTCACGAATAATCCCACCTACGCCAGTTGCTGCACCTTGATATGGTTCAATTGCTGAAGGGTGATTATGTGATTCAACTTTAAAAACGACCGCTTGGTTATCACCAATATCAACTACACCAGCACCTTCACCTGGTCCCATCAATATACGCTCACCTGTAGTGGGAAATTGTTTTAAAAATGGTTTAGAATGTTTATATGAACAATGTTCACTCCACATAACAGAAAATATACCTACTTCAGTAAAGTTTGGTTCTCTACCTAGAACATCACAAACTTTAGTGTACTCAGCATCACTTAAACCCATATCTTGATATAATTTTTCAACTTTAATTTCTTCAATACTAGGTTCAATAAACTTAGACATGTTGTTCCCTCCAACTATTAACCATTGCTTCGAATAATTTTACGCCACTATCAGTACCAAGAATTGTTTCAAGTGCACGTTCTGGATGAGGCATCATACCACACACATTCCCTTCTTTATTCACGATGCCAGCAATATCTTTATATGAGCCATTAGGATTGTCTTGATACGTTAATATGATTTGGTTATTGGTTACTAATTCTTCATATATGTCATCAGTGCAATAATAGTGCCCTTCACCATGTGCTACTGGATATACTACGAGATCATTGTTTTCATATAAGTTAGTAAAAGGCGTTTGATTATTAACAATTTTTAAGGTTTCATTTCTACTAATAAATAAATGGGAATCGTTATGAAGTAAAGCTCCTGGTAATAAGCCAATTTCAGTTAAAATTTGAAAACCATTGCATACACCTAATACTGGTTTACCTTCACTTGCTAAACGTTTAACTTCATCAATTACTGGGGCTACGCTAGCCATGGCGCCTGAGCGCAAATAATCTCCAAATGAAAATCCTCCTGGTATAAGTACACCATCAAAACCTTCAAGTGATGTCTCACGATAATCTACATATTCAGCTTCAGCACCTGTTTTAATCGCCGCGTTATACATATCTCTATCACAATTAGAACCAGGGAATACGAGAACTGCAAATTTCATATCATGCATTCTCCTTTTCATCAACGATTTTATAGCTGTATTCTTCAATGACTGTATTGGCAAATAACTTTTCACTAAGCGTTGTAATGATGTTATCAACTGCTTCATCCGTAGCTTCATCAACAGACATATATAATACTTTGCCGACGCGGATATCATTGACTTGCGTATAACCTAAGTCATGTACAGCACGATTTAATGCTTGCCCTTGAGTATCTAATACTTGTGGTTGTAAAGTAATATGAAGTTCAATCGTTTTCATTATTTAACTTCCTCCAATTTATTTAAAAATGTTTGATATGTGTCAATCAGTGAGCCTGTTTCATTTCTGTATACATCTTTGTCAAAATTCGTACCTGAATCCTTGTCCCATATACGACAAGTGTCTGGTGAAATTTCATCTGCTAATAAAATTTTTCCATCTTGTGTTTTTCCAAATTCTATTTTGAAATCCACAAGCTGTAAATCCATTTCATCCATAAGTTGTATCAGTACATGATTGATATCCTTAGCCATTTGTTTTAATGTTTGTATTTCTTCATCGTTGGCAATGTTTAATAGTTTGACATGGTCATCAGTAATTAGCGGATCATTTAAGTCATCATTTTTATAAAAAAATTCAACTAGTGGTTCGTTAAATTGATATCCTTTATCTAAACCTAAGCGTTTCGTGATGGAGCCCGCTGCAACGTTACGAACAACAACTTCTAATGGAATAATCTTTACTTCTTTAACTAATTGTTCTGTCTCAGATAATTGTTTAATAAAATGATTCTCTATACCTTTATGGCTTAAATAATCAAATATAATAGATGTAATTTGATTGTTTAAGCGACCTTTGCCTTTCATGGTATCTTTTTTCGCACCATTGCCAGCCGTTACTTCATCTTTATACTCAACACGCAATTGATTTTCTACTTCAGTAGAAAATACTCTTTTTGCTTTACCTTCATATAATAATGCCATTTATAACTCTCTCCCTTCGAATTGTTTAAGCATGGTAGCTTCAGTGGCATTTACATCATCTGTTAGTATCGTCATGTGACCCATCTTGCGATCTGGTTTACGTTCAGCTTTGCCATAAATATGAACATGCCATTCTGGATGTTGACCAAAATCGTCTTCTAATAAATCTAAATCTCGACCAAGTAAATTCATCATAACGGCAGGCTTTAGCAGTTCTATAGTCTGAGGTAATGTCTGACCAGTTATCGCAAGAATATGCGTATCGAATTGAGAATAATCACATGCTTCAATAGAATAGTGACCTGAATTATGTGGCCTTGGTGCAATTTCATTAACATATAATTGATTTTGTTTATCGATAAAGAATTCCACTGTAAACGTGCCAACAAAATGTACAGTATCGATGATTTTGTTTACTTCTATTCTTGCTAGTTGTTCTTTGTCACTGCGTGCTGGAACAATTGTTTTAAATAATATTTGATTGCGATGTTCATTTTCTTGTAATGGGAAATACGTCGTTTGTTTTTGATTACCGATTGTGACAGTTAATGATACTTCGCGTTCAATGTCGAGGTATTGCTCAGCTACACATTCTTGTTGCGCAATAAGCTGTTTGGCTTCTTCTATCGCCGTATAATCTTTAACTAAAATTTGTCCTTTCCCGTCGTAACCACCAAATCGTGTTTTGATGATAAAAGGATAGCCTAACTCTTCTATGGCATTGTATAAATCATCTATATTGTTTATTGATAAAAATGGAACAATATGAGCCCCGGCTCGCTCTAATGTTTGTTTTTCGGTTAGTCGATCTTGAAGTAATTCTATTGCTTGGTAACCTTGAGGAATATTAAATTGTTCAGATAACGTCTTTAATTGTTGTGCTGAGATATTTTCAAATTCATACGTAATGACATCTGATTTTTCACCAAGTTCTTGTAAAGCTTGTGTATCATCATAGGCAGCAGTGATAAACTCATTAGCAATATGATGGCATGGGCAATCTGTATTTGGATCTAAACAAATAACTTTAAAACCCATTTTTTGAGCAGATTGGGTCATCATTTTTCCTAACTGTCCACCACCAATAATGCCTATAGTGTCGCCAAACTTTAACTTATTGAAGCTCATGCTGCATGTCCCCTACTTTCTTAACGAGTGTTTTTTCATAATTTTCTAACTTTTCAAGTACTGACTTGTGACTGATACTTAGAATTCTCGCAGCTAAAATACCCGCATTTTTAGCACCAGATTTCCCTATAGCTGTTGTAGCAACAGGAATACCTCCTGGCATTTGAACAATTGACAATAGCGAATCTAGTCCTTTTAAGCTTTTTGATTCGATTGGCACACCAATCACCGGTAAGGTTGTCATTGATGCTACCATACCCGGTAAATGCGCTGCACCACCAGCTCCCGCAATAATGATATCGTAATCATTAGCGCGCGCTTGGTTTGCGAAATCGTACATTAATTTTGGTGTACGATGTGCCGAAACAACTTTCTTATCAAACGGAATACCAAATTCTTCTAACATCGCACAACTTTCTTGCATAATCTTCCAATCTGAAGAACTACCCATAATGACTGCTACTTTCAATTTGTACACCCTTTCAAAAGTTTGAAATATAGAGACGATTAGTTGTATATTACAGATATAGCATAACAATCATTGAAGTCTTTTTCAATCAAAAATCGAACTTTAATTCGATTTTTACAATTAATTTACGTCTTTTAGCACAAAAACGGCGTGATTAATCGTTTAAAGTTAAGCTATAACTATGTTTGAGTAAACAAGGAGGAATTTTTTGTGGTTGCAAAAATTTTAGATGGGAAACAAATTGCTAAAGATTACAGACAAGGCTTGAAAGATCAAGTTGAGCAATTAAAAGAGCAAGGTTATACTCCAAAACTATCTGTGATTTTAGTAGGTAATGACGGTGCAAGCCAAAGTTATGTTAATTCAAAAAAGAAAGCTGCCGAAAAAATTGGTATGATTTCTGAAATCGTACATTTAGCTGAAGATACGTCTGAAGAAGATGTATTAAAAGAACTTGACCGTTTAAATAATGATGATTCAGTCAGTGGCATTCTTGTCCAAGTGCCGCTTCCAAAACAAGTAAGCGAACAAAAAATATTAGAAGCAATCAATCCTGATAAAGATGTTGATGGTTTCCACCCGTCAAATATAGGCAAACTATATATTGATGAACAAACTTTTGTACCTTGTACACCATTGGGCATTATGGAAATCTTAAAACATGCCGATATAGATTTAGAAGGCAAAAATGCTGTAGTGATTGGCCGCAGCCATATTGTAGGACAACCTGTATCTAAGCTATTATTACAAGCGAACGCAACAGTAACTATTCTACATTCTCGTACTAAAGATATGCATGCACACCTTAAAGAAGCAGATGTCATTGTCAGTGCAGTCGGAAAGCCAGGACTCGTCACAAAAGAAGATGTTAAAGAAGGTGCTGTCATTGTTGATGTCGGTAATACTCCTGATGAAAACGGTAAACTTAAGGGAGATGTCGACTATGAAGCTGTAAAAGAAGTTGCAGGAGCGATAACACCTGTTCCTGGAGGCGTAGGCCCATTAACAATTACAATGGTATTAAATAATACATTATTAGCCGAAAAACTTCGTCGTGGCATTCAATAATTAGTACTCAAATTATAGAAAAGGCTGGGACATAAATCTCAGAAAAATAGCACTCAGATGAATTG
>NZ_KV809468.1:24640-50489 GCF_001812565.1 Staphylococcus sp. HMSC059F04
CCCCAACTTGCTTTGATCGACGAAATGCTTTTCGCATTTCTCTTTGTTGGTGCCCCTGTCTTCAGCTTGTCCTGTTCCCTCAAGAGTCTCGCCAAAATACGTCGCATTTATATCTTAGCATGGCGTTTTCTAGATCGTTTTTATCCAATATTATACTTCAACACTTAATTTAGGCACAAATGTTTCAAAATGAATTTGACTTTCATTTACACCCATTTCTCTTAACATACTAATCATTGATTGTAAAAATTTAGTACCTCCACAAACATATACTGCAGTTTGTTCATCAATATGTTGTACTAAATCAGCTTGTTTTAAATATCCTTGCACTGAGCGATCATATAATTCATAGCTTGCATCTGTAGCATTATCACTATACTGAGATAATATATTAACAAATGGCGTATCATCAGTATCTGCAGTTACTTGAATAAAATGTGATTGTTTATCATTATCGATTACTTGTTTAAACATTGGAACGAGCGGTGTTACACCAATACCTGCACCTAAAAACAAATGTTTGTCTCTGTTATTATCTACTTTAAATGGTCCCACCGGCGCGGAGAGATTAATATCGTCCCCTTCATGCAGTTCATCATGCAAAATAGTAGACACTTCACCTTCATGGTGGGTAGAAACATCTCTTTTAACTGCAAAGGTTAAATGCTGTGGTGTTCCAGCTACAATTGAATAATGACGTTTAGCTCGGTAAGGCATTTTATCACTTGAGACATCAACCGTAATATATTCACCAGGTTCAAAGCGACTTAAATCATATTGCGATGATTCAACAGTAAATGCTTTAATATCGGAAGATAATTCTTCAATTTTAACAATTTTAAATGGTTGAAAGCCTTCCCATAACATACGACTGTATATCTCTTGCTCTACATCAATAAATACTTGTGCTATTTCTCGATAAGCATTTTTCCATGTTTGTATGATTGGACTACTATCATCAAGTCCGACAACATCTTTAATAGCAGCAATTAAATTTTCTCCTACAATATCATATCCTGCTGGTGGTACTTGTAAAGCACAATGTTTATAAGCAATTTCTTTTACCACTGGCATAATCCGTTCTAAATGTTCTATATTAATAGCTGCTGCTAACACACTTTGTGCTAACGCTGTGGATTGAAATCCTTTTTGTTGATTGGTTTGGTTAAACATATTTTTTAACTCTGGATGTTGCTTAAACATTCTGTTATAAAAGTTTGATGTAATTTCTGTTCCTTTTTCTTGCAATACGGGTACTGTTTGTTGAACAATATCCATTTCTTTCTCAGTTAACATAACTTCAACTCCCTTAATGATACAAACTTATTTCCACTTTTTATTCTAAACCTTAGATTGGACCTAATTCACTATTATGCAAAATAATTCACAAATTAGTCATTTTACAAAACCTTAATAAATATTTTTCTAGATGTTTATTTAATTTAAATTTTATTTATTGTATATTAGGACTATAGTACGATGAATTATAAAAACTAAACGTGTATAGTGAAGATAAATAGATAGACGACTTAATGACTCGGAGGTAAACAAAATATGAATAAACTAATACAGTCACTTTCAGCGCTTGGTGTCTCCGCTACCCTTGTTACCCCAAATTTAAGTGCAGAAGCAACTACTAACCACGCACCCGAATTAAAGGGAGTAAATGATATAGTTATTGAAAAAGGACAACAATACCATCCTTTGAAAGGTATACGCGCGTATGATAAAGAGGATGGAGATTTAACACATAAAATTCAAGTTGACGGCCATGTTGACACAACAAAAGCAGGAAAATATAAAGTCAAATATGAAGTCGTTGATTCGGATGGCGCACTTGAAACTTCAACCCGATATATCGAAGTTAAATAATTGATACATAGACAGAGCGTTTTAACTCTGTCTTTTTTAATATTCTGGAAACCGCTTAACCCCTACAAATGATAACCATTCTCAACTATTCCCTTGATCTGCTATTCTTCCCGCTAAAATATTAGGTTTCACAGAATGGACACATAATTTTAACAAATCTCGGACTTCCCGCCACAACTCACATTATTAGTCTTTCCCTACATATAATTTTAATTTTTTTCTTATAGGTACTTGTAAATATTGCGTAATAAACTAAAATTAATGATAAGCCCTACATTTGTAGTATTAGGAGGTCAAAAAAGTGTCAAAATTTAAGTCTTTGCTTCTAATGTTTGGGACACTGGTATTGCTTAGTGGTTGTTCCAATTTAGAAGTTTTTAATGCAAAAGGGCCAGTAGCAAGTAGTCAGAAGTTCTTGATTATCTACTCAATCGTCTTCATGCTTGTTATTGTTGCTGTTGTACTTACGATGTTCGCCGTTTTTATCTTTAAGTACAGTTATAATAAAAATGACGAATCTGGTAAGATGCACCACAATGGTTTAATTGAAACTATTTGGTTTGTGGTACCAATCTTAATCGTAACTGCTTTAGCTATTCCAACAGTTAAAACTTTATACGATTACGAAAAACCACCTCAAAAGGACAAAGATCCTATTACAATCTACGCAGTAAGTGCTGGATATAAATGGTTCTTTGCTTATCCAGATCAGAAGGTCGAAACGGTGAATACATTAACTATTCCTAAAGACCGTCCGGTAACATTCAAGCTTCAAGCGATGGATACCATGACAAGTTTCTGGATTCCACAATTGGGTGGTCAAAAATATGCCATGACTGGCATGACTATGGATTGGACTTTAACAGCCGATCAATTAGGTACTTTCAGAGGACGTAACTCTAACTTCAATGGTGAAGGTTTCTCACGTCAAACATTTAAAGTTCACTCTGTAAGTGAAAAAGATTTTGATTCATGGGTTAAAGAAGCACACAGTAAGAAAACGTTAGATCAAGATACCTTTGATAAACAACTCTTACCAAGTACTTCTAATAAAGAACTCACATTCAATGGTACACATATGGCATTTGTTGACCCTGCAGCTGATCCAGAATACATCTTCTATGTTTATAAACGTTTTAATTTCGAGCTAAAAGATCCTAACTTCACAGATGAAAAAGATCTTTACAAAGATGTAACTGATAAACCAATCAAGCCTGCACGTAAAGTTAAAGTTACAAATGCTAACTATGCACGTCATGGAATGAAACCTATGATTCTTGGCAACGATGATCCTTATGAAGGTAAATTTAAGGATGAAGAAAAACACAATCATAAGGAAATGGAAAAAATCTCAAAATCTGCTAAAGACGAAAATGCGTCTAAGCACGATGATGATCATGGAGGTGGACATTAATGAATTTTCCATGGGATCAATTACTAGTTAAAGGTAACTGGATGATTACAGCTGCACAAATTGGTGCACCATTCTTAGTCATCGCTGTTATTGCGGTAATTACTTATTTCAAATTATGGAAATATCTATACACTGAATGGTTCACATCCGTAGACCATAAAAAAATCGGCTTAATGTATTTAATCTGTGCAGTATTAATGTTCGTTCGTGGTGGTATTGATGCACTGTTAATTCGTACGCAATTAACTGTACCAGACAACAAGTTCTTAGAATCAAACCACTATAATGAAATTTTTAGTACACACGGTGTTATCATGATTATCTTTATGGCTATGCCATTTGTGTTCGGTTTATGGAATGTTGTTATTCCATTACAAATTGGTGCGCGTGATGTAGCCTTCCCAGTTATGAATAACATTAGTTTCTGGTTATTCTTTGCTGGTATGATTTTATTCAACTTATCATTTATTATTGGTGGTTCACCAGCTGCTGGTTGGACAAACTATGCACCATTAGCTGGCGAATTCAGTCCTGGTCCAGGTGTAAACTACTATTTGATTGCGATTCAGCTATCGGGTATTGGTACACTGATGACCGGTATCAACTTCTTCGTTACAATTCTTAGAGCGAAGACGCCAACAATGAAATTTATGCAAATGCCAATGTTCTCAGTGACAGCATTTGTTACAACATTAATTATCATTTTGGCATTCCCAGTATTCACTGTTGTATTAGCGTTAATGACAGCTGATAGAATCTTTGGAACACACTTCTTTACCGTTGCAGACGGCGGTATGCCTATGTTATGGGCAAACTTCTTCTGGGTATGGGGGCACCCTGAAGTATATATCGTTATTTTACCTGCATTTGGTATTTACTCTGAAATTATCCCAACATTTGCTCGTAAACGTTTATTCGGACATCAAAGTATGGTTTGGGCAACTGCTGGTATCGCATTCTTGAGTTTCTTAGTTTGGGTTCACCATTTCTTCACAATGGGTAATGGTGCATTAATCAACTCATTCTTCTCAATCTCAACAATGCTAATTGGTGTACCAACCGGTGTAAAACTATTTAACTGGTTATTAACACTATACAAAGGTCGAATTACTTTCGAGTCACCGATGTTATTCTCATTAGCATTTATTCCTAACTTCCTATTAGGTGGGGTTACTGGTGTAATGTTAGCGATGGCATCAGCTGACTATCAATATCACAACACTTATTTCTTAGTAGCTCACTTCCACTATACATTGGTTACTGGTGTAGTATTTGCCTGCTTAGCTGGTTTAATATTCTGGTATCCTAAGATGATGGGTTACAAATTAAATGAAACATTAAACAAATGGTGTTTCTGGTTGTTCATGATTGGATTTAACGTTTGTTTCTTACCACAATTCATTCTTGGACTAGATGGTATGCCACGTCGTTTATACACGTATATGCCTTCAGATGGCTGGTTTTTACTAAACTTCATCTCAACAATCGGTGCCCTATTAATGACAGTAGGTTTCTTATTCCTTGTTGTTAGCATCGTTTATAGCCATATTAAAGCACCTCGTGAAGCAACTGGTGATAACTGGGATGGTCTTGGTCGTACATTAGAGTGGTCTACTGCTTCAGCTATTCCACCTAAATACAACTTTGCAATCACTCCAGACTGGAATGACTATGATACATTTGTTGATATGAAAGAACATGGTCGTCACTACTTAGACAACCATAATTACAAAGACATTCACATGCCTAACAATACACACACTGGTTTCTGGATGTGTATTTTCATGACTATCGGTGGTTTCTTCTTAATCTTCGAAACAATCATCCCTGCCCTAATCTGTTTAGTAGGTGTATTTGGTACGATGATTTATCAAAGTTTCGTTCAAGATCACGGATATCATATTCCAGCTTCTGAAGTTGCTGAAAATGAAGCTCGCTTAAGAGAAGCACGAATTAAAGAAAGGGAGGCTGTAAGTCATGAGTCATGATGTAAAAACTATTGATGCACGTACGCATGAAGGTGAACTAAATAAACTTGGCTTTTGGATTTTCCTTACAGCCGAATTTGCCTTATTTGGTACACTATTTGCAACGTTATTAACGTTACAACATGGTGGCGATTATGCAGGTAAATTGACAACTGATTTATTCGAGTTAAAACTCGTATTGATTATGACATTTGCCTTGTTATTAAGTTCTTACACATGTGGTATTGCAATTTACTATATGCGTAAAGAAAAGCAAAACTTAATGATGTTATGGATGATTATTACACTTGCATTAGGCCTTGTATTCGTTGGATTTGAAATATACGAATTCGCGCACTATGCTAGCGAAGGTGTAAATCCAACAATCGGTTCGTTCTGGTCAAGTTTCTTCATCCTCTTAGGTACTCATGGTGCCCACGTTTCGTTAGGTATTGTTTGGATCATTTGCTTATTAATCCAAGTAGCAACTCGTGGATTGAATAAATACAATGCTCCTAAGTTATTCATTGTAAGTTTATACTGGCACTTCTTAGATGTTGTTTGGATCTTCATCTTCACTGCCGTATATATGATAGGGATGGTGTATAGCGGATGAATACAATCGTAAAACATACAATCGGATTTATTGCTTCTATCGTATTAACGCTTTTAGCAGTGTTTGTAACTCTATACACAACATTGACTTTCCATGCTAAAGTTACAATCATTTTTGGATTTGCATTTATCCAAGCTGCCCTTCAATTATTAATGTTTATGCATTTAACTGAAGGTAAAGATGGACAAGTTCAATCATTCAAAGTTATTTTTGCCATTATCATCACCCTTGTTACTGTTATCGGTACGTACTGGGTAATGCAAGGTGGACACTCACACCACTTATAATGCGCTACTAACTTATGAATGTAAGTGAAAACCAGCTATCAAAGTAAAATCTTTGATAGCTGGTTTTTTGTTTGCATTTATTTTTTAAGGTAAACTAAGACTAAAAATGACATAAGGAGAAGATAATAATGACTTTCCCTATTATTATTGATACGGACCCTGGTATTGATGATGCAGCAGCAATTAGTATTGCTTTAAATCATCCCTACATAGACATAAAAATGATTTCAACCGTGAATGGTAATGTCGACATTGAGAATACAACACGTAATGCGCTTAAATTAAAATCCTTTTTTAATAGTAACGTACCCGTACATCGTGGTGCTGCTCATCCATTAATTAATGATTTATATGACGCACGAGAAGTCCATGGTGAATCAGGTATGGCAGGGTATGATTTCCCTCCAATAACCACTGCTGATTTAGCTTCTACTAAAGCTGTAGAAGCTATAAAAGATGTACTTATAGAAAGTATAGAACCCGTGATCATTATTGCTTTAGGACCACTAACAAATATCGCTTTATTATTAGCAACCTATCCAGAAACCGCACACTATATTAAGGAAATTATTTTTATGGGTGGTAGTCTAGGTCGAGGAAATGTAACTCCCCTAGTTGAATTTAATATGTATTGTGACCCAGAAGCAGCCAATATTGTAGTAAACTCTGGTGTCCCGTTAACGATGGTCGGATTGGATTTAGCAAGACAATCTCCCTTGCCCCATTCAGTAGTTAAACAGCTAAAACAAATAAATCAAACTGGAACAATGCTCTATCATTTATTTCAGCATTATCGCACTGAAAACATTGAACACGGTTTAAATGTCTATGATGTCTTTACAATTCTATATCTTTTAAATCCCAATCAATATCATACTGTATCAGCAAGATTACAAATTGAGCTCAATGGTAAATATACAAAGGGTGCTACAGTAGTTGATATTAAGTCTAACAATCCGAATTGTACGGTCGTAACATCATCACAATCTAATCAGTATCTAGAAAGTTTCTTGTCTTCATTAGCATATTGTAAATAAGCATAACAATCAGTCTGAGACATTCATGTAACGATTTAAAATGACAACGGCAAAGCCCTATATGCTTTTCATAATGTCATTAATGTGGTCAGAGATATCATTTGTAGGCTATTAAGACTGAAGTTTCTATTTGGTAACTTATGTAGAGGCAGGTTATTGTTTTTATACATAAGTCCTCTCATTTAGAGAAATTTATTAAATAATGTGAAAGGTTCTTATTTTTTAAAAATCATTTTAGTGTAAATTCATATATAAACGCGCAGTATTGAATATAAAAGAAGCACAAAGACGATTTTTAATGTCAAATCATCTTTGTGCTATTACTTTGGGATTGATGTCCCAACCTGGTTATTTTTAATAGAACTTTTTACCATATACATTAATATCATAGTTTTGTTTTAAGATATTTTGGAATATATGCGTAATTTTATATTCGTTATTAGTAGTATTTGAAAGTATCTTGTTTGTCCCTAAAACCACTGTATATTTGCCATTAGAAAAACCAGTAAAATTTTGACCATTAAACATACCACTGACTCTATTATATTTAGGGAACGTATAAAAGCCATAGCGATAATTAGTTGGATAGCGTTTGGTACCAAATTCATGAATGAACGGATTAGTTACTGATTGATCAAAAATTTTATTATTAATTAATTTTTCTAGTAAAACACCCATATCTTTAGTCGTCATGAATAAATTACCGGCACCATAATATTCTTGTAGTGTATTCGGCTTGGCACTTATTAAATTATTATTTTTGTAATAGTAACCTATCGCCATATGTTGTTGAAATGGCTTTTCATTGAAAAATGCTGAGTTATTAAGTTTTAATGGTTTACCTAAGCGTTCATAATAATTTTGCGCGTATGGTTTGTGTGTTACCTCTTCTATAACTTTAGCTAACACAAGATAATTGCCGTCATTATATAAATGTTTATGATAGCCATTAGGGTCCATACCTTTTTCTTGTATAGCATGCACAGCATCATCCAAAGTTTCATAAGACGGAGATGCTTGGAATTTATATAATCCACTTTTATGTAGTTCTAAATCTTTTAACGTTATCTTTTTTGATGTTTTAAACCAAGGTAAATATTTAGACACTGGTGCATTAATATTAATTTTATGCTCAAGTTCAAGTTGTTTAAGCATTAAACCAGTGGTGAATTTTTGAGCTGAACCTATCAAATACATTGTATTAGGTGAACTTTTGATCTTATGTTCAAAATCTTGATAACCATACCCTTTGTTCATAACTAATTTACCATCTTTAAAAACCGCAATTGTTCCATTAAATTTTTGCTTTTTAAGATATTTATTTATTTCTTGATATTGCTTGCCTTTAGCTTCTATTGTCTTTAAATTGGCAACATCTTTTACACTTTTATTTCTTTTTGCTATGTAATCCTCATTCGAGTCGGCACTATCTTCTTTATTCGTTGATATCTTTATTTGAGATTTATTGCCCGTGTCATCATTCCACATTTGGTGAAATGAAAATACTAAAATTCCTAGCAATACAAATGGTATAACAATAATGCCTATTAACTTTTTATTTATATTCATGCGCTTTGGTCCTCACAAAAATTTTCTTGTTTACACATCGTGTAATACATTTAGTTGCAATTCGTTAGTTAACTTTTTTATATTATAAGTTATTTATTCAGCGATTGCACTAAGTTTATCTTATGCCATTCTACTAAAAATTCATCCTACTAAGGTCGTAGGATGTCTGATATAACAGTTTTGTTATACGGTTGACTATTTAGTTTTCATCGGAGATATTGTTTTAACTTTGTAAAAACTTTGTTAAGATAAGTATTGTAATTTAGTCTATAAAGTTATAAAATTGAGGGCTATAATGACAATTTAAAGTGGTCATCCACTATTTTTAATTCGTAGGAGCACAATATATGAACAAAATCCTGAAATACTTTATGATATTATTAACTTTCGCTTTAATTGCTGTGCCTGCAATTTTCGCTTACCAACTATTTAAAAGTTCTGAAAGTGCATTTCAAACATCGTATAGTAAAAATGATGCACAACGTCAATCTAACTTACGTGAAGGAAAAGTTGACCCATCTAAAGATGCAGTTTCAATTCTATTCTTAGGTATAGACGATAATGACAGTAGACGTAAAAACGGTCAGTCAACTGAACATTCACGTACTGATGCAATGATCCTATCAACATTTAGCCCTAAGAAAGAACAAATTAGATTGCTAAGTATTCCACGTGATACAATCAGTTACATACCAAAAGTAGGCTATTATGATAAAATCACACACGCACATGCTTATGGTGGCCCTATAGCTGCAATGGATTCTGTAGAAGCAACTTTAAATGTACCAGTAGATTTTTATGTGCGCATAAATATGGAAGCCTTTGTACAAGCAGTTGATGAACTTGGTGGAATCTATTATGATGTACCCTATAATTTAAGTGAACCGAACAAAGAAGATTCAGGTAAAATAAAAATTAAAAAAGGTTATCAAAAATTAAACGGTGATCAAGCACTAGCCGTTGCCAGAACACGTCATCATGATTCAGACTTAAAACGTGGTGAGCGTCAAATGGAATTAATAAAATTACTATTTAAAAAAGCCAAAGAAATGGATTCTTACGATAAATTAGACAACCTCATAGAGATTGCTGGCAAAAATGCCAAACATAATTTAACTACAAAACAAATTGAGGCTTTAGCATCACGATACCTTTCTGATGATGTTGATTTTAAAACTTCGCAACTTAAAGGTAGCGATGACTATCTAAATGGAATTTATTATTACAATCCTAGTGTGAAAAGCATTCAAAAATATTCAAATATTTTGCGTTCTGACTTAGGTCTATCTAAAATTACAGATAAAGATGATTTCTTAGACGAACGCGTAATCAAACACTATGGTTCTCTCGTTCCATTAACCGAATTAGAAGAAAGCTTATTGCGTAAAAATCAAAAAGACAGCACAGCTTCAAATGATGATAAGGAGTCATCGAACCAAGATAATTCAGCTAATCAAACTAACAATCAACAAAATGAAAATACTGGTAACACTCAATACAACAATGATGCGAATAATCAAAGTCAAACTAATTCAGCACAAACGTATTAATATGGAGAGGAGTTCATTAAATGTCTCGTAAAACTTACGAAAAAATTGCCAATATTAATGGAATGTTTAATATGTTAGAACAACAAATTATCCATAGTAAAGATATGGCTTTGTTTAGAAATGAATTCTTTTATGTCAATCACGAACATCGTGAAAACTATGAGGCTTTACTCGTCTATTATAGTCACAGCGCTGAGAACCCGGTTGTCGATGGTGCCTGCTATATACTTGCATTACCAGAAATATTTGATAAAGTAGATGTCTTCGAATCAGATTTACCCTTTTCTTGGGTCTACGACGAAAATGGTATTACTGAAACAATGAAAAACTTAAGTATTCCATTACAATATCTTGTAGCAGCTGCACTAGAAGTAACAGATGTTACCATCTTTAGACCTTCTGGTTTCACAATGGGAATGAATAATTGGAATATTGCCCAAATGAGAATTTTTTGGCAATATACAGCTATTATTAGAAAAGAAGCAATTTAATACACATATATGAATCTGAGACAGTATTCCTAGAAAAATTAAGTTGCGGAATATCATTCACTTAGTTAAGATCCTAAACATAATCATTATGTCTTAGGATCTTCTTTATTTATATAAAGAAGATAGCAGGACAGTATTCATTATGAATTCGTAGTCCCACCTCCACAAGGTTGACTAGGATTGAAAAAAGCTTGTAATAAACACATTTTCAATCCAGTCAACCAATATAAACATGTTATCTGACAGAAACAGTTGCACACATACAAAAAATGGCATTGTAAGTATCACATCGTTTTTTCACAAAAAATAGGCGTATCCACATTTGTTGGATAATTAAAAGGTAAAATCAGTTTAATGATATTCGATAGACAAGCAAATTTGATATTTAGATTAGTCATATAAGCAAAGGGGTAATATTTTATGCATAAAGGAGAGATAAGATGATATTTAAAATTGTAACAAATAAAGCAATGCTGACTGATTGCTTTAACATACGTAAGACCGTATTTGTAGAAGAACAAGGTGTTCCTTTAGCGCATGAACTAGATGCGTTTGAAGAACATTGCACACATGTCATTGGTTATGATCATCAAGGTAAACCCATTGCCTGTGGACGGTTTAGAAACGACAATACTTCTGTTAAAGTTGAACGAATTGCAGTCATTAAATTATATCGCAGAACGGGTGTAGGTAAGAAATTGATGCTAGCTATCGAACAATTTATCCATGAACAAGGATATAGCTATGTGACATTACATGCGCAAATACATGCCAAACCTTTTTATAAGTTATTAGGCTATTCCACAGTAGGTCAACCCTTTATGGAAGAACAAATTGAGCATATCAAAATGGAAAAATATCTTTATTAATATTACGTTTCGATTACAGGAACATCTAAATTATGACATATCTGCTTTTTCTCACATAAATAGTATTAACTTTGAAACATTGCTACAACGCATTGTAAGTCATTTAATCATTTCTTTTTAAAAAGTAAAATTAAACTTAGTTTACAAAATCGTTAAATTAATCTTTTTTATAAGGAGAAGCCTTATAATGAAATTGTATTTAACAATTATTAAGGAGTACGAAATATGACGAAAAAATTCAATCTTAAATTGCCGTCAATGCTTGCATTATCGCTTTTTGGAGCAACATTAACTGCACAACATGCTCACGCAGCTGAGTCAACAACAGATCAATCTACAAACAAAAATGTGATTGATCAACAAAATGATGTCGTTAAAGCAAACAAGGCAAAAAAAGCTGTATCTAACGCAGCTCAAAATGTATCAGGCGTTCAAGCCTATCATAATCCTTCATTAGTTAAATCATCAGATACAACGTCAGGTCAAACATATGATGCTAAATTAGATACGTTAACTGACCAAACTCATGCACAGACGTCTCAGCAACAAAATGCAAAAAATCAACAACAAACTAAAACAGCGTCTCAACAACAAGCTGAACAAGCAAAACAACAAGCTGACACAACTACAGCACGTCAAGATGCTCAAACATATAACCAAAATGCTGCACAAAGTAACAAAACAAAACAGCAAGCTAATGCAAATGTGTCTACAACGACAAAGCAACAAGCTACACAAGCAGCAAATACATCACTAAAATCACAAAACAATGTTGAGACAACAAATCAAAAAGCAGTATCTACTCAAAATACTGCACAAAAACAGTCTAATAGCGTTACTACTTATCAAGGACGCGTTGGCGGTATGGGCTCAAGTGCAACTAAAGCTCAAACAGCTAAATCAACATCTGGCTTTACTGGATTTAGAAAAGCTGTAAGTACATATAAAGCAACATCATCATTACCTAAATATAAGCCACAAGTTAATTCTTCAATTAATGATTACATACGTAAAAATAATATACAAGCACCTAAAATTGAAGAAGATTATACATCTTATTTCCCTAAATATGGCTATAGAAATGGTGTTGGAAAACCTGAAGGTATTGTGGTGCATGATACAGCAAACGATAATTCTACTATCGATGGTGAAATTGCTTTCATGAAACGTAACTACAACTCTGCATTTGTACATGCGTTTGTAGACGGTAATCGAATTGTTGAAACAGCACCTACAGATTACCTTTCTTGGGGAGCAGGCCCAAATGCTAACAATCGATTTATTAATGTCGAAATTGTGCATACGCATGACTATGCTTCATTTGCGCGTTCGATGAACAACTATGCTGATTATGCAGCAACACAACTTCAATATTATGGTTTAAAACCTGATAGTGCTGAAAATGATGGTAATGGTACGGTATGGACACATTATGCTGTAAGTCATTGGCTAGGTGGCACAGACCATACTGACCCACATGCATACTTACAGTCTCATGGTTATAGTTATGCGGAACTATATGACTTGATTAATGAAAAATATCTTATTAAAACAGGGCAAGTTGCACCTTGGGGCACATCAAGCTCAACAGATCCATCAAAACCTTCAACACCTACAAATCCAGGAAAACTTAAAGTAAGTACGAACTCTGGTGTGGCGCAAATTAAACCATCAAATAGTGGTTTATTTGTCACTGTTTATGATAAAACAGGCAAGAAAACAAACCAAGTACAAAAAACGTTATCAGTTACTAAACAAGCTACTCTAGGTAATGATAAATTTTACTTAGTTAATGATTACAATACTGGTAAAACATTTGGTTGGGTAAAACAAGGTGACGTGGTTTATAACACGGCAAAATCCCCTGTTAAAGTTAATCAATCATACAGTGTTAAACCAGGCACAAAATTTTACACTGTTCCTTGGGGTACGCCAAGTCAAGTAGCTGGAACAGTTTCAGGTTCAAGCAACCAAACATTTAAAGCAACAAAATCACAAATGATTAGTACAGCTACTTATTTATACGGTACAGTGAATGGTAAATCTGGTTGGATTAGTAAAGCATATTTATCTGCTATAAACAATGATTCATCATCGACAAAGCCATCAACAGATAATTCTAAAAAATTAAATGTTTCAAATTTAACCAATACGCTAGGTCAAGTATCAACTGATACTAAAGGCGCTTATACAACAGTATATGATAAAACAGTTAAAGAAAATCCATTATTAAGTGGAAGAACTTTCTCAATCAATAAAAAAGCGACATTAAATAATAAAACTTATTATTTATTAGCAGATTTTAACGGTAATGTTACACGTGGCTGGGTACCAGCAGATCAAGTGACTATTGCTCAAAGCACACCAACAAAAGTTAAGAAACAATACAATGTTAAAGGTAACGCCAATATTTATTACGTTCCTTGGAGCAAAGACAACCAAGTTGTTGGTAAAACGCCTAAAAATGGCGGTCAGTTTAATTCAATTGACCAATTAACAGTTGGTAAAGAAACATACCTACATGGTTCAATCAATCATCAATGGGGCTGGATTAAACAAAGCGATGTTGCTACACCTGCTAAATCAGCTGTGCGTACATTAGCTGTTAAAACAACACCAACAACAAAAGTAACAACGGCTTCAACAACACAAAAAGCTGCTTCAGCTGTACAAACAGTGAATAAGATTGGCCAAGTTAAAGTAAATAATTCAGGCATACGCACAAGCGTTTATGATAAAGCTGGTAAAAATGCTGCTAAATATGGCAATCGAACATTCACTATCACTAAACAGCGTACAGTTGGCAATAATACTTATGTACTATTAACAAATCATAATCAAAATACCCCTATCGGTTGGTATAACATTAAAGATGTTAATATTAAGAATTATGGAACTGAAAATAGAGTTACAAATCAATATCGCGTTAACAGTAAAAACCAAGGTTTATATTCAATCCCTTGGGGTACAACGCAACAACAATTGGAACAAGCAAATTCATTAGCACAACGTACATTTAAAGCGACAAAATCAGTCACAATCGATGGCGTTAAGTATTTATATGGTAGTGTTAATAACAAGCTAGGTTGGATTGCAGAAAAAGATTTAACATCATTATCTTCAAACACAGCATATAATTATACGTTTGTTATTAATAATAAGGATAGCTATTTCTATGACGATTTAAGCTTGCAAACAAAGCATTTATTAAGCCCTTATTATGAACAAACATTCGTTGTCGCAAAATACCAAGTGGTGAATGGTGTGAAATGGTATTACGGACAATTTAGCGACGGTCAATTTGCTTGGATAAATGAAAATGACTTGTCACAAGAATTGATTAAATATTCAGCAACAGGTATGACTTTAGATGCCGCAGCACAATTACAAATGTCATTACCTTACCCGCCACAATCTTATGTTGGTCCATCAAAATGGCGTAATGCTACACTCGCAGAAGTTAAAAGTGCGATGGACACATCAAAATTTGTTAATGATCCTGTTCAAAAATATCAATTTTTACAATTAGATCAACCACAGTACTTATCGGTTGCTAGTTTGAATAATTTATTAAAAGGTTGCGGTGTATTAGAGAATCAAGGTCAAGCATTCAGCCAAGCTGCTAAACAATATGGCTTAAATGAAATTTATTTAATTTCACATGCTTTACTTGAAACAGGACGTGGTCAATCACAATTAGCTAAAGGTGCTAATATTGTCAATGGTAAGTTAAGCACAACAACCGCAATTAAATACCATAACGTCTTTGGTATTGGAGCATACGATAGCAATCCTGTTTTTGATGGTATAACTTATGCTAAAAAAGCTGGATGGGACTCTGTAGAAAAAGCAATTGTTGGCGGCGCTCAATTTATTGGACAATCTTATGTTAAAGCTGGACAAAACACACTTTATAAAATGAGATGGAATCCTGAAAATCCAGGTAAACACCAATATGCTACGGGTGTCACTTGGGCAAGCGTCAATGCGCAAAATATGAAAAATTTCTACGATACAATTCACGAATCTGGTAAATATTTCGATGTTCCAACTTATAAATAATATTTAAAGCAAACAGTGATACTTCATATACACATAAAAGTATCACTGTTTGTTTCTTCAATGTAAAAATCACAAAAACGAGTTGATAAGACTGTGAGGTCTTATCAACTCGTTCTGCATATAACATGATTATTAGAATTATAAATAAATATGTCTACTGTTTAATTTATTAAGTAATTGTGTTAAGCTTTCAACCTCTTCCTCTGTTAAGCATTGGCAACGCGCTTCAATTAATTCGCATCGTGCCGTATTGATTTGTTTAATTAAATCACGTGCTTCATTTGTTAAGGTTAATTCTTTACAACGTAAGTCTTCATGTGACTGTTGACTCATAATATACCCTTTTGACACTAATTTTTTTATCCATCGCGATACAATAGACTGTTCTCTACTTATCTTCATCGTTAAATCATACTGCGATAAACGGTCATAATTGTATAAAATACGTAATAATTCTAATTGGTCGGCCGTAATATCTGTTCTTTGGCCAAATCGTCTGTTCACTAAGTTCAAGTCGTTGTTGGTAAGTGTAATAAGATTTTCTAGTTGTTTGTACATTGTTGTTCTACTCCACTATTATTTAATTGATAATATTATAAGATTTATTGGAAAAATATACAATACCATTCGACAAAATGATTAAATTCGTTGCATTTCTGTCATTAAATATAATAAATTAGATACAGTTAACATATAAAAGGAGTTATAACATAAATGTCCACATTAAAAGAGAGAGACTACTTTTTTGATAATGCACGTGCCGTATTAATCTTTCTTGTCGTGTTGGGACATTTATTAGTGTCTTATACGTCTGAAGATAAATATTTGTCCGCATTGTATTTATTAATCTATAGTTTCCATATGCCAACTTTTCTTTTTATTTCTGGGTATTTTGCCAAAAATATTGAGCAACCCAACTATTTAGAAAAAGTAGCAAAAAAACTAATTGTTCCTTACGCTTTATTCTTTGCTTTTTTCTCAATTTATTATTATTTAACTGGTAAAGAAGATGCCATTCATTTAGATCCATTTAATCCTGTTTTTGCGCTGTGGTTTCTATTAACACTATTTTTCTTTCATGTCATTCTAGTCATCGTTAAAAATTACAAACCAGTATATGTGCTAACTATTTCATTAGTTGTATCTTTATTAGCTGGTTATTCTAATAATATTGGTGAATATTTAAGTATTTCAAGAACGATTGTATTCTTTCCAATTTTTTATTTAGGATACTTAATGACTAAGAAAAATACTAAATTATTAAGAAATAAAAAGTTAATACCGATATCTATAATTATTTTATGTTTGTTCTTTGTAGGCTATGTACTTCATCCTATTAACGCCGATTGGTTATTAGGCAGCAGTGCATATACATCTGTAGGTGAGCATCCAAATGACGTTTACAGTCCACTTAAACGATTGTTATTGTATGTGATTATCTTAACGACGATGTTGTCATTTTTAATTTTAGTACCAAAACATAAAGTCAAACTCACATATATCGGTAGACGCACGATGCAAGTGTATCTATTACATGGCTTAGTTATTGGGGTTGTACGTGGTTATAAACTATTCCCATTCCAAGAACCTGTTAACATATATACGTATCTTTATTTATTTGGCTTGTCTGCAATCATCGTCTTAGTGTTATCCAGCAAACCCATATGCAAATTTGTGAATCCATTAATTCATTTAAAAAAACCTTCAGCTTTTAAAGATTAATTGTGAAAATTTAAAATATTAAGTAAATTGCCAAATTATAGTCTTTATCTATGGTATGATAGAAATAATTTAAACTATCATTCGCATAGCAACTATAATTTGGTTTTTTTAGAGGTGTAAATATGAAGTTATCATTAAATTCAAATTCTACCTATTTGCGAGCGCCCAGCATACGACAATTTTCAAATCGTATGAAAGATATTGATGATTGCGTGAATTTGACTATAGGTCAACCTGACTTCCCAATGCCGGATAGTGTGAAACAAGCTTATATTAAGGCAATTGAATTAGACCATACTAGCTATTCACATAACAAAGGGTTATTAGAAGCACGTAAGGCAATTAGTCAGTATTTCAACGATAAATATCATTTTATCTATAGTCCAGAAGAAGAAATTATTATTACAAATGGTGCAAGTGAAGCGCTTGATACATCCTTGCGCAGCATCATTGAACCTGGAGATGAAGTATTAATTCCTGGTCCTATCTATGCTGGATACATTCCTTTAGTTGAAACATTAGGAGGTGTTCCAGTTTATATCGACACAACTAAAAGTCAGTTTAAGGTTACACCTGAACAAATAGAAGCACATATTACGGGTAAAACAAAGGTCATTTTATTGAATTATCCGACTAACCCTACTGGCGTTATTTTAAGTCGAGATGAAGTGTACGCACTTGTTAATACGTTGAAAAAATATCCTATTTTCATCATAAGTGATGAAATCTATGCTGAAAATACATTTAAAGGATATCACACGTCTTTTGCTGAATTTGAAGCAATTAGAAATCAATTATTATTAATCGGAGGTCTTAGCAAATCCCATTCTGCTACTGGTATTAGAATTGGTTTTTTGCTTGGCCCTGCTTACTTAATTGAAAAATTGACGTTTATGCACGCCTATAATTGTATTTGCGCTAATGTTCCGGCACAATATGCTTGTATAGCTGCGTTAAACGAAGGGTTAAAAGCCCCTCAATATATGAATGAAGCTTATATCACACGTCGTGATTATTTACTTAAATCATTGACTGAGATGGGATTTGAGTTGAATGCGCAACCTGAAGGTGCATTTTACATTTTCCCAAGCATTAAAGCATTCACTGATGATGATTTTAATTTTTGTGTACGCTTGTTAGAGGAAGCACACGTCGCAATCGTGCCGGGTTCATCTTTTACAGATATAGGCAAAGGCCATATACGTATTTCTTATGCATACGATATGCCTGTGTTACAAGAAGGCATGCGTCGATTAAAACAATTTTTAACAAATAATTATAATTGAGTATATAAAAGTTAAAAGGACACTTAATAAGCAATGTTAGACGTACCATACTAATTAGTCTAAACAATACACTTTAAGTGTCCTTTAATCATCATTTATTTATATATACATTAAATTTCTTATGGGAATTTAGGAAATTGATCGAAATCTGGGTTACGTTTTTCTTTAAACGCGTCACGACCTTCTTTCGCTTCATCAGTTGTGTAATAAAGTAATGTAGCGTCCCCTGCCATTTGTTGTAAACCAGCTAAGCCATCAGTATCTGCATTCATTGCAGCTTTTAAGAAACGCAAAGCTGTTGGTGAGTGTTTCATAATTTCTTTACACCATTGAACCGTTTCATCCTCAACTTGGTCTAAAGGCACCACTGTGTTAACTAAGCCCATGTCTAATGCCTCTTGAGCATTATATTGACGACATAAGTACCAAATTTCACGTGCTTTTTTATGTCCAACGATTCTTGCTAAGTAGCCTGAGCCATAACCAGCATCAAATGAACCTACTTTAGGTCCTGTTTGTCCGAAGATGGCATTATCAGCTGCGATTGTTAAATCACAAACCACATTTAACACGTTACCTCCACCAATAGCATAACCTCTAACCATTGCAATGACTGGTTTAGGAATGACACGAATTAAACGTTGCAAATCTAACACATTTAAACGAGGGATTTGGTCTTCACCTACATAACCACCATGTCCACGTTTCTTTTGGTCACCACCTGAACAAAAGGCTTTATCACCTTCACCAGTTAAGATGATAACTGAAATATTTTGATCATCACGCGCGCGACTAAATGCATCAATCATTTCAGCAACTGTTTTAGGCGTAAAAGCATTACGCACTTCTGGTCTATTAATTGTTACCTTAGCAATTCCTTCGAAAAATTCATATTTAATTTCATCATATTCTCTAAGGGTTTCCCACTGTCTAGTCATTTTGCTCCTCCTTTAAAAAAGCTAGTACTATTGTACCAAATTCTGTTTTATCTTCCACATGAATTGTATGCCCAACATTAGGCACGACAGCTTGTTGACTAGTACCCATTAAATCAGTCATTTGTCTAGCAATATTAACAAATTTAACATCTAGCTCCCCTGCCATAATCAACGTAGGCATATGTAAACTGCTAATCGCTTCCCATAAATTAGGCATCTTTCCAGTGCCATAATCTCTTAAAGCCTGAGCGAGTCGCGTTGGATTTTGATCCAATCTTAAATGACGTATATTTTGTCGCACTGATCTGTCTAAGTCACGCTGAGTATAAAATAATGGTAATTTCTCCCAGTCATTTACAAACACCTCTAGACCCGCAATATCTAACACTTTAGCACGTGCAGCATCTATTTGTTGGCGTTCTAAACGTTCATCGGCTTGCTGTATACCTGGTGATGTACTTTCAAGTATCAATCCCGATAATCTACATTGTCCATATAATGCATAATAAAGCGCGACACGCCCACCCATGGAATAGCCAAGCAAATATACCTTCTTATCACTAAAATGCGCTAAAACCTCGTCTATGACTTGTGTAATGAAAGAAAAATCCCATGTCAGTTTACTATTACTTGTATCGTTCCCATGTCCTGGTAAATCAATCGTCACAACATTCACTTCTGAAGTAAACATTTCAATGTATGGATCAAACGTGCGACTATCGCTAATAAAGCCATGAAGTAATACGATTAATTGCTCTGAAGATTGCTTTGCTTGATAAAAATTATAATGTAACATCTTTTAATTCACTCAACCTTTGATACAGCTTCTGATGCTGCTGTCTATTATCTTCACGTTCAGTTTGAATTTCATAGATTGTGCGCGAGTGCTGATTTAATGATTGTGATTGGAAATCTCGCACTGAATTAAAGCGTTCAAACTGAAAGTCATAAAGTTGTGCAGTATATGAAAAATCTAATCCCGTTGGCGTACCAAATAATCGTTCAAAATAGTGAGCTGCAGTTTCCTTTTGTGGTAAAAATGAAAAGATGCCGCCACCATTATTATTAATTATGACAATATTAAGATGAATATCATTCAATTTTGCCATCAATAAACCATTCATATCATGATAAAATGCTAAATCTCCAATCAATAATGTAACATGTTGGTGAACTGCCATACCTAGTGCAGTAGAAATAACACCATCAATACCGTTAGCACCTCGATTTGCATATACTTCCGCTTCGCAATTGAAAAGTAAATTATCCACATCTCTAATCGGCATACTGTTACTCACAAAAAGTTTATCTTTATGAGTCAATTTATTTAGTAATTCATATACATATGCCGTATCATCCGTTGCTTGCATAACATGGTCAACAATATGTTCACGGGCTTGCTGTTCAAGCTGTTGCCATTGTTTTAACCAAGCACTTCGATCAACCCATTCTGCTTGTTGACACATCGCAAAAAAGTCATTTGCAGACATTTCAATAGCTTGATTAGGTACTTTTGGATAGACGTCAATTTGATCATTATTTTGAACTAAAATTTGCTGAGCCTTCGTGCTTTGTAACCATTGATTTAACTTTTTAGATATAACTGGTTTTCCTACTCGAATAACAAAATCTACATCAGGTTCAAACCCTGACCTAAATAACAAATCATACGTCGTTATTACATTGGGATGATGGTATTGACGTAGCTGACTAATTGGATCGGCCAGAACTGGAATATCATAACGTTCTGCATATGTTAATATTGCATTTACTTTTTGATGCTGCATATCACCAACAATAATAAGTCCTTTTAATTGTTGTAACATAGGTTGTAATGATTGAATATCCATCGTCTTAGTATAATGTGGTAAAGCTTTATCTTCAGAAGTTAAATATTCTGTACATTCTAAATTAGGTGTCAACGGCTCTCGAAATGGCAAGTTAAAATGTATTGGCCCTCTATGTGGTCCATATAAATAATTACTTGCTATTTGCATTTGATAATGTACTGTATCAAGTGTAAATGCTGTATCATCTGCAACTGGCATGTCAAATTGATATTTAACATAATTGTTAAACATTTGTGCTTGATTAATAGCCTGCGGTGCACCCACACTCCTTAATTCATGTGGTCGATCACTCGTTAACACAATCAATGGTAAACGACTAATTTGACTCTCTGCAATTGCTGGTGTGTAATTTGCTGCTGCTGTTCCAGAAGTACATAGTATAGCTACTGGTCTTTCACTACCTTTTATTAAACCTAAAGCAAAAAAGGCAGCACTTCGTTCATCGGGATGTATCCAAGTTTTGATATCTGGATGGGCTTCAAAAGCAATTGCTAACGGCGTTGACCTTGATCCCGGACTAATCACTACTTCTCTCACACCATAAGCGTATAGTTCAGACGCAAACGTAAACACTTGTAATGTTAATACTTCTCTATGATTCATTCTTATTCACAACTCCTAATGCATTCATCATCGGTAAGAATTTAACTGCCGTTTCAGCCACTTCACTATCAGGATTAGATTCTTTAACAATCCCACAACCAGCAAATAAAGTAGCTTGATTTTGTTTCACAAGCATTGATCGAATGGCAACTATAAATTCGCAATCATTATATACATCAATAAAGCCAACCGGTGAACCATAAAGTCCTCGCGTACCAAACTCTTTTTGCTCTATATAGCGTAAAGCTTCTTCCTTAGGATATCCTCCTAATGCTGGAGTAGGATGCATAAAGTCAATTAAATCACTGTAAGGTTTATCATTTAATTTGCCTGTAATTTGAGTATATAAATGATATAAGTGGTCATTTTTTAAAATATTAGGTGTTTTGTTATAATCCACCTGCGTTACATATGGTTCAATATCATTTAAAATGCTATTAACAACAAAACGATGTTCATCTAAATTTTTACGATCATTTAAAAATGATTCAACATTTGCTTTATCTTCTGCTTCTTCATGTGTACGTTTAATCGTTCCGGCAACTGCTTTAGTTGATAAAACATGATTCTCAACTTTAAATAATTGTTCCGGCGTTTGTGAAATGAAAATGGATTCATTAGACTCGATAAGAAAAATATAACTATTTCTTTCATTAGCCATTGCACGCTCAAGTACATGCGCAATATTAATGTTATTAGCAAATTTCACTAGTCTCCGTCGTGTTAAAACAATTTTTTTGTGCGCATCTATGTAGTCAATGGTCTCTTGAACCAAGTCCCGCCATTCATCTTTATAAATATCTTCCATTTTAGTAACATTTAAAATTTCATCATCGTCTAAAGTGATATCTGCATGTTCAAAATAATCAATGATCTCTTTGAAACGGGACATATCGAAAGATAGCCGTTTTGTCGTATAAGTTAGTACAGTACCTTCTTCATCCCTTGAAATTAACACTTCAGGGACTATAAAATGATTAATACTAAACTCGCGCCATTCATCATCTGACTTATGACTGGAAAATTGAAATCCACCGCAAATCCTTAAATGATGTTTATCCGTTTCTGGATAAATCAACTCAATATCATGTTTGAATTTTTCCCATTCTCGAAATATATTCTGTTTATTATCAAAGTTGTTTTGAAATTTTTGAATTGCATGATAGCCGAAAAACGAAGACTTATTATCATTTAAACGTAAGTAAAAACGATCTCCCGCTTGTGCTTCAGTTAGTTGAAGTAATTCACTTGGATTAAGCTCACGATGTAACTTTGTCTCTACTGACACCCAATCTTTATTACTCGAATATAACACATGATTAATCTCGTCTTCTAAAAGATTCGCAGCCATTCATTTCACTTCTTTCATATCTATATTTATTCATTACATTATTGTATCATTTTTAAAGTTACCTGTATGGCTAATTGCTTAAATAAACATATCATTTTCTCGGTTAATTGACCTTTATGTACGATTCCTTTAAAATATCTATAATAAAATAAATCTTTTTAAGAGGTATCATCTATTATGTCAAATAAATATTCTCAATACTCAACTGTCAATAAATATTGGCAGCTTATGCGACCTCATACTCTAACAGCGGCAGTAGTTCCTGTATTAGTTGGGAGTGCTGCTTCGAAACTTTTTCTATTAGGTAGCAAAGACCAATTTAAATTTAGTTTATTTTTAGCTATGTTACTAGCTTGTTTATTAATACAAGCAGCTACAAACATGTTTAACGAATACTATGATTTCAAAAAAGGTTTAGATGACCACAATTCTGTAGGTATTGGAGGCGCTATTGTTCGCAATGGTATGAGTCCGAAATCCGTCATGCAACTTGCGGTTGCATTTTATATTATTGCGGCATTACTCGGTATATTCTTAGCTGTACAAAGTTCCTTCTGGATTATTCCTGTCGGCTTAGTTTGTATGGCAGTAGGCTATTTATATACTGGAGGTCCAATACCGATTTCTTGGACACCGTTAGGAGAATTGTTTTCAGGTATATTTATGGGTATGATTATCATTTTATTATCATTTTTTATCCAAACAGGTAATATACAAGGCTATGCTGTTTGGGTGAGTATACCTATAGTTATAACAATAGGACTTATTAATATGGCAAACAATACACGTGATCGAGTAAAAGATAAAGAAAGTGGACGTAAAACTTTGCCAATTTTACTAGGTAAAAAAGCATCCATCACACTCATGGCCATTTTATATGTCATTGCATATCTTATTGTAATTTATACTGCTCTATTTAAACCACAAGGCTCATTACTTTATCTATTACCCATTTTATCTTTCCCTATGCCAGTCAAAGCTGTACGTCGTTTTAATAAAAACGATACACCTGAAACTATGATGCCAGCTATGGTAGCTACTGGCAAAGCCAATACATTTTTTGGTGTACTGTATGCAATAGCTATCTATTTAAGTGCTTTAGGCGGTGCGTTATAAACAATAAATCATGTAAGCTTTATAAGGCGAGTATTAAAGTCGATGTAGACTAAATACCCGTCTTTTTATTATTTTTTAATTCATATAACAATAATTAAAAACCACACATTCTTTTATTAAAAATAAAAGGAAATAGTTTTAAAGTTTACTGCTCAACTCAAACATGTAAGCTTTATTTTTATGCTAAATGGGTATAAATATGTATAGACTAATTCAAATTAGAGGAGTAAATACATGAAAAACTTTCTAAAACGCGTAATAAAAGCGATTATCACAGGTTATATTATTAAATTTATTAAAGATAAAATTGACAGTAAATCATCCAAACAACAACAATAACTTATAGTTGCATTTTATAACACCATCTCATAAGATGATTTCAACTCTTAATATTGTTAACTTATAGGTTGAAGTGCAACTTTTTTCAGAATATTGTTGAAATATTGCTGTCAATCAAATTTTAGGAGGAACACATATGAAAAAGTTCTTTGGAATTTTACTTGCAAGTACACTCGTACTAGGCGCTTGTGGTCATGCCGAAAAGACAGAGAAAGAAAGTGCAGATAAACGCAATGATAAAAAAGAGATTAAAGATAAGCATCGAGATAAAGACGTAGATAAACAATTGGATGGAAAAAAATCTGATAAAAAGAACAAATAAAGTTAGGTAGTGAATTTTTAAAAGTCACAAACAAAACCCAATTAAATCACGTGAATTAAACATTGATTTAATTGGGTTAATGATGTTACGGAAACGGAGGGTGTTTTAAAATACTATAACACCAGTCATTATAAGCTATAGGGAACGTTCCTTGTTTTGTATAAAAAATTACGCTCAAATGAGTGCGGTTTTACCTTCTCTTTTCTATGATTTTCTTCCCCATTTATTAACAATAAAAAATATTATAATAGTGGTTGTTGCTGTTAGCGTAGAAGATAAAAATGAATGACCTGATATATAAGTCAATAATATACAAATATCCTTTCTCACTGCAACAAAGAACATATCTCAGCGTAAAACATCACTTAAAATGTCACTTAGTTACAACTTTGATTTACTTATCCTCTTTTTTGTTTTGTTCTTTCTTTATTTCAGATACAGGTTTTGGATTGTTTTTATACATTACTTCAAGTTTGGCAGAGCTTGATATGTTTCCATCAAATTGAAAACCCTCTGTAGATCTTACACCAGCTGTAAAAGCTATTTTTTTATCATTATTTATATAACCGCTAATATCATAGCCATCCA
>NZ_KV809468.1:50589-74678 GCF_001812565.1 Staphylococcus sp. HMSC059F04
CCGCTAATATCATAGCCATCCATTGGATTTTTTTCTATTGCAGTAAAATGTATTGTCCTATATCCTTTAACATTATATTTCATAAAAAGTTCTATTCTTTCTTTTTGTTCATTATAATACTTTTGTTCTTTTTCTTTTTTTTCATCATATTTCGTTTTAAAATAGACGCTTCCTACGATCAATATTATACTAATTAATATAATAACTGTTAAAAATATTTTTTTATTCAAAAAATCAATCCCTTTGAGGTGAATTTATGACTGCTTTACATAATAAAGTTAACACATATTATCAACTTTCTGGTAATAGTTATAAATCAAATATTACAAATCGAAAAACAACTAAAATTAAAAATGATGATAGTGTTCTAAATTTTAAAATCCAAGCTTCGCGCATTGATAAAGCGAATGGATTTCAAGCGATGGCTCTATCGCCTATAGATAGTAACGGCAAAGTAGATAATGATACGGTTTACATGGTTTATGCGGGTACTGAACCTAAAGAACCTGCCGATATAGGGACGGATGTTAAACTTGGATTATCTGGAATCTTCGATGATCAAATTAAAACTAACCCCAAAGATGTCAAATTTTATGATGAATATCAAGATTTATCCAAAAAAACCATTCGTCATGAATTTCCCGATAATATGGTTAGTGGTTTAGTAGGTTTTTTAGGTCACGGTGGAGTTAAAAGTGGTGTAGTCGCGAAAGGGAAATTTAATATAATGACATATGTAGGGTGGCAATAGACATGAATTCAATTGCATTTATAATCCTACTTTTAATATCAATGTATAGTTCTGTTTATTTAACTAAATATTTAAAAGAAAAGAATAAAATTAATAATTTTTCATCCGAATTTATAGTAGTTACTATATTAGGTGGGGTTATTACTTTAATTTTGTTTCTGTTATACACTTTTATTTTCATATATTTGAAATGAGGATTATGTTATACTTATATTAGAGAGGGAAGCAAATCCCTCAATTGTTTAGTACTCAAAAGCTAGCTCAATTTGTAGAATGACCAAGTTTACTTTAATTGAGCATTTAATGCTTTTGGGTGCTTTTATTTTTTCTTCATTCACTCACCTCATATATATTATGTCTTTTGGCATAATTATTTTGAGACAAAAAAACACACCAATTAAGACACGATTAAAACGCTTGATTCAGTTCGTCTATAACTTATTTTTCTAGTTTATAAGATGTCTACGCATTATTTTCTGATTCTTCTGCGAAAAACTGTAACTTTAATTTCAACATGTTGGTCTTCTTAGTTTGCATATTTTACACCTCATATATTTACTCTTGATTAGTTTTAAGTCATGCATGGTTCGGACTTAACACTTGCACCTTTTAACGCCATAAGCATGGTTTGGGCATAAAAAATATCCTTTCGAAAAGGTTAAAAAATCGTATAAAAATAGCACCACTTTCTATTTATCTGTGTAGAAAGGATGCTATTATAACATTAATTTTATTTCTTTAATCTCTGATTCATCAATAGAGTAAAAACCTAAATCTGTTGCTAAATCCATGCAATAGTTTCCAGTATCACTTTCTAATGGATTTTCATAATCAATCACAAAACCTTTAAATTTTTCCTTGTTATTAAGTATGACAATAACATTTTTACGATATACATCTTTGATTAACATTTTAATTCTCCTTACTTATGAAAGGTACTATATGAGAACCTGTTTTTGAATAATGAACTTTGCCGAATGATGTCTCAATATATTTTCCTTCTACAAAAGCTTTTCCTATAATTTTTTCGAAATCAATAATTTCTTTACGACTAAAACCACCTTTATTAACTAGAATTTTTCCAGTTGTCGAGGATATTTTTAATAATCTATTTAACTCATTATTAGAAAGTATAGTGTAGCTAGGTAATTTCTCATTGTTTTTTAATGCAAACTTTTTATTCTCCAAATACAATTTATTATTTAAAGAATGCCTATTTTGTTTTTCCACATTTAATTCTACTTTTATTCTACCATCATTTATCATTTGTATCATTTCTTTTTTGGCTTTATCTTGTGATTTTTCATATTGACTAGTATGTTTTTCTTTATCTTCTACTTTATATTTACTTTTACTTTCTTTAAAGAATTGATCTCGCCAATTACCAACATTCGGAACAGTTGTACTTCTACACCATGGGTGCATAGGAGGTGCATTAATACCTGGAACCATATCTTTAACTTTAAAAACTTTACCATTTAATGAGTGACATATTTTAGATGTCTTATTATCTATTTTAGCTACATATTTGTACTCTCCATCTTCACCTAATTCTTTTAAATAAGTTAACTTTCGCGATTCTGATTGTACTCTTGCAGATTCAGTAATTAATAAACATTTAGATTAATCCACACCATTAAACTATATCTATATAAAAACCCCATTAAATCACGTGAATTAAACGTTGATTTAATGGGGTTAATGATATTACGGAAACGGAGGGATTCGAACCCTCGCGCCGCTCTCGCGACCTACACCCTTAGCAGGGGCGCCTCTTCAGCCAACTTGAGTACGTTTCCATGGCTCCACAGGTAGGACTCGAACCTACGACCGATCGGTTAACAGCCGATAGCTCTACCACTGAGCTACTGTGGATTAATGTATAGTATCTCCAATGAGCACAAATACTATTATAACAATAAACGTGATTTTTGCAATAGATATTCTTTAAAATTTATACGGAATATTTACACTAAATTAATATAAACATCCCGCATAATTTAAATTTAAACACACTGCTATTTATTATCTAATAGAGAATATTGGGAAAGTGCTTCGTAAATATTTAGTGAGGATTTTTCATAATCAATAGGCATATCGGGGTTATTTGAACGCATTTTAGATTGTTTATCTACCATGTAGTAATAAAAAATGGCATTTATATATTGATGCCACATACTATGAAATGACACATTTATGATAAGTGTTTCATGATTAGCAAAAATGACTTTACTTTTTCTGTGCTTTAAAGGCTTAATATCTACAATAAAATGCATATTAATCCATATGTTTTCTTCTTGTCTGTCAGAATGTGTTGGAAAAAAATAAGTTGGAAATAAGGGAGTGAGTAATATCGGAGGTTTGCTATTAATACGAGCGATTCTACTTGTTTCTGCTTTTTTGCTAAGATAATTATTTCCGTAAAACTTGCAAGATCTTTCTATAATTTTCTGCGTTTTAAATGGGCTTCTTTCTTTTGTGGTGTCAAATTTAATGATTTCTGTTCCTTGAGCATGTCCATAATCGTCGATAATGGGTCGTATGACCATATCTCCTTTACGTATAACATATATGGTTTTTTTGTCCATAGAGTAACCTTCCTTTCTTTCGATTAAAGTATTATATATTCTTTAAAACATATAACTGACTAATATTTTATATCATTTTTATTTAATGTCAAGTTATACCTTAAGAATATATTTACACCTTTTTCTCGAACAAATGTCAGAATATTCATTGATTTCGAAATTGAACAGATGTATACTAATTTTAAATAAATTAAATATGTAGAAAGGTCGTGTTTCTTATGCATTATAATACTAATGTGCAACACACAACTCTTGATCAATTTGTCACTACAGTTAACGACTTAGGCGTTGAACTTATTATTGATGAGGCGCTAAGAAAGGCTAGAAAGGATAAGTTAACCACCTTGATCGATAAGGCACTCATTGATAAAAACGAAACAGACTTTATGAATTACACAAACGAATACAAAAAATTGGAGGCGTTCCTAAATGACTAAATCCGGATCCTGGTATAAATCCTAAAAGGGCTATTCACTACTTAAACAAGTAAGCGAATAGCCCTTAATTAATGCTTAGGACATTAACTTAATTATTTCATCTTTATCAATATCTCCAAAATAATAATAAAAATCATAATCAGCTAAAGCCTCTTTGATGTGAGGATAATCATGTAAGCACCCAATTAATGCTTGTTCTAATTCTGTAATATTACTTTCTCCAAAGAAATCACCAAATATTTTAGCATGTTCGATTTTTCCTTTTTTAACATCTAGTTTTATTTGTATAAAACCACGCTCAAATTTATGTTCTCTTTCAAAATTATATTTAGGGTTTCTACCGTAATTCCATTCCCATGTTCTGTATTTTTCATTGCTTAATTGTTCTATTTTTTTCCAATCGTCATCAGTTAAATGATATTCTTCTACTTCATGTTCACCGAAAATCGTTTTTAAAATAATTTGTTTAAACTCTTCAATAGTAATTTTTTCTGTTAAAAACTCTTCAATATTGGCAACACGTTTACGTACGGATTTGATACCTTTAGATTTTATTTTTGCTGGGTTAACACGTAAAGCATTCTGCACTTCATCTAATTCACTATTCAACATTAATGTGCCATGACTAAACATTCGATCTTTGACTTTTACCATTGCATTCCCAGAAATTTTTGCGCTACCTACTTGAATGTCATTACGTCCTGTCATTTCAGCATTTACTCCTAATGACTGTAATGCTTGAACAATGGGCTCGGTAAATTTTTTGAAATTATGAAAACTATTTCCATCATCATCAGTTATAAAACTAAAGTTTAGATTTCCTGTATCATGATAAACAGCACCACCACCTGAAATACGACGTACCACGTCAATATGATGTTCATCAATGTATTCCTTGTTTACTTCTTCAATCGTATTTTGGTTCTTCCCAACTATGATTGATGGTCGATTCACGTAAAATAAGAAATAGCTTTCCTCTGAGGGTAATTGTTTTAAAACATATTCCTCCATGGCAAGATTAAGTGTTGGGTCAGTAATATTATTATTACTTATAAACTTCATTCTATCTCTCCTTAGTTCTCTTCTTTATGCCCTTATTTACTTTATGACTTAATTCCAATAAAATTTCCAATCATTAACTCATTTATGACATTTTTTTCATATTTTAGCTTTAAATATGCATTTATAAGAGAAATTTGTTTATTTGTAGTGTAATTTTTAGTAAAATAAAATTTAGCTATGATTTGAGGGAGGACTCAGAATGACTGTTGCTGAAGTAGGTAATATTGTAGAATTTTATGACGGTTTAAGAGGCCGTGTTGAAAAAATAAATGATAACTCTGTTATTGTTGATTTGACTATCATGGAAAATTTCAATGACTTAGATTTACCTGAAAAAACTGTAATTAATCATAAACGGTATAAAATCGTTGAACAAGAAGGTTAATTTTCAATGAAGAAGATATCTAATGCTTTAAAATGGTTTATTGCAAGCTTTATCGTATTTCACCTTATTTTACTTGTGATGTGGGGCGAACATCAAGAATATTGGTACCTATATACTGGTATTATGTTAATTGCTGGAATAAGCTATGTATTTTATCAGCGAGACATTAAGTCAAAAAGATTATTGACTTCAATTGGTGTTGGATTAATTACAGCCCTTTTACTCATTATTATTCAGTTAATATTCTCGTTTATTTCAAATGATTTAAGTTACACTGAATTAATTAAAGAATTAACGAAAACAGGTGTTCATTATAAATGGCAAATGCTAATTACTTTATTGTTTGTCATACCATGCCATGAATTATATATGCGAACTGTGCTGCAAAAGGAATTAAATGCATTTCATTTACCATATTGGTTACAAGTACTAATTACAGCATTATGTTCCAGTTCCTTGTTTATTTACTTAGATAATTGGTGGATTGTTGTTTTCATCTTTGTATGTCAACTTATTTTATCCCTCAGCTATCATTATACACGTCGCATTGCAACAACATCTGTTGCTCAGATTGTTGCAATTATTCTATTATTAATATTTCATGGTTAAAAAGCATTTCTTAGTCTATGCAGCTAAGAAATGCTTTTATTTTTTATTTTAAAACAAGTAATTGAATGCTACACTACGTTTATAATTAATGAAGCATCATTGTTAGGAGTTTACAATAAAATTATTTTTAATTTGAGGACGATAGTCATGGTTGTTTAATAGTTTTGTCATAATAAATGACATTGGATATTCAAAACTATCTCTGTTTACTATAACGTCACCAATGATAAACTGATAATTTCTAAAACAATAATCGGTCATAGTAACACGATAACTACCATTTAAATCAATTCCTTTAATAGTAACCCTTTGAAATGGCGGCTTTTTCATATTCACTTCATAATTAAATCCTTGCCATTGCGTGCATAACGTTTCATCTATCACAGTTTGTTTCAAATGGTCATCTTCAATTTCCAAATGTGCATAACTATATTCTAAGATATCTTTGATCTGTTGTCCTAACAGCGTTATATCAATAGGTTTGTCTGGATGAGGATATGCTTCATAAATATCTTTATTTTGTATCTGCTGTTTTAACCCTTGCTCTCCATTTCTAGGCACATTAACACAGGTGATATTATTGTTAAATGCATACCGCAAACTGTCATGCAGCAGTTGTGTAAAGTGATGTGAACCAGCTACCATATCTTCTAAGCTATTTACTTGTAAGGAGCACGAGGTTTCAGCAATGATTTCATTAGACCAATGTGTAACTGCTTTTCTATCATAATATGTTAACTTTAATAATGCTTCATCTTCATTATGTTGATTTAAATTTATAGCTTCAGCATCGACATGTTCTATTTCATAGCTATTCGTGCGTTTTTTAAACTGTATATTAATATGAACCAATTCTTCAGCGTTTTGTCCAGCTTGTACGTACACCGTTTCATTGTCTTTACCTATTACCGTTTGATGTTGATGCGCCGTAATAATTAAATCTATCACACCCATCTCACGTATTAATTTCTCAGCTTCATTTGCATTTTCACTATGACGACTATTTGTAGTTTGGCTTATTTTATCTAAACCACCATGATAAATTACAATTAAAAAATCAATTTTCTCAGTTTCATGAATATAACGAATCCAGCGTTTAGCAGATAGTAAGGTTTTCTCGATTTTTACATCTGGTTCCATTTCAGCGTATTCATTTTTCATTAATCCATCTGCGGTTAATCCTATAATACCAATTCTCACATCTTGATATTGTTTGATTACATAAGGCGTTGAAAAGTATGGCTCACGTGTCATGTTATATTCTATATTTGCGGATAACCATGGAAACCTTGCAAGTGATACTGAGCGTGTTAAAAAGGACAGACCAAACTTAAATTCATCTGAACTAATACCACTTGCATCATATTGCATCGCATTCATTAGTTTTATCATAGGATGTCGCTTATATGGAGCAACTACGGCATAGTAATAAGCTGGTAACGAGCCAGCTAAACTTCCTCCACTATCAAGTAACAAGACATGTTTATTACGTTTTCTAATATCTTTTACGTATTGCCCTGCTCTATATATATTTGAGCCATAATTTCCATTTAAGAATTGACTATGCATATCCGTAGTAGTAATGACGTCAACACTAATTCTCTCATTTTTCTCCATATTGCCATCCTCCTGTCACTTTAGTTTAACATCGATCATATTAAACAATCC
The DNA here is from genome assembly GCF_001812565.1 of Staphylococcus sp. HMSC059F04. NCBI lineage: Bacteria > Bacillati > Bacillota > Bacilli > Caryophanales > Staphylococcaceae > Staphylococcus > Staphylococcus sp. HMSC059F04. The sequence goes on from NZ_KV809468.1 coordinate 58,090, forward strand.
ATGTTAAACACGTTTCTGTATGTTTTTAAATTCTTCATCAACAGCTAGACATATTAAGAAATATTAAAAAAGGCGCGAGACAGAATTCAATATGAATTCGTAGTCTCGCCCCGACAAGATTGTGTAATTAATTATTAAACTATCGTTTTGCTTCTATTCCAACGTACAAGTGATAATTAACCAATTTGAATACGCTCTTTTGGATAATGATATTTATCTGGTTCTCTTCGACCGGCAATCATTATAATAAATGAAATCAAACCTACACGTCCTATAAACATGAGAACCATTAATACTATTTTAGTCACATTGCTAATATCATCAGTTACCCCTAGTGTTAACCCGCAAGTACCAAACGCAGACATCACTTCAAAAAACACTTGTAAGAAAGTTAATTTACCATTCTCAGCTGTAGCAATAACAATCATACTTACAAAGGTTAAAATACTTGCCATTATAAATACAGCAAATGATCGTTGTATATCCATAATATGCAATTCTCTATTGAAAACTTTAATAGATGTTTTTTCTTCATTATTACTAAAATTAAGTGCAAATAATATTAAGATAGCAAATGTAGTTGTTCGAATTCCACCACCTACAGAACTAGGAGATGAACCAATAAACATGAGTAAACTCATAATAATATTTGTAGCATCACTGAAGTTAGTCACATCTATCGTTTGTAATCCTGCACTTCTTGTAGTTGCTGACTGAAAGAATGAATAAAATAATTCCTGATGCCAACTAAGTCCTTTAAATGCATGATTATGTTCTAGTGCTAAAATTGCTATAATCCCAAAAAAGAATAAGAAGAAATAAGTTGATGTCGTTATTTTTGTAAATAATGAAAATCTGAAGTTAGTTATTCTATTTTTTATATATGCTTTTGTCTCTAATAGCACTGGGAATCCAATGGAACCTAAAATAATTAATACCATCACGATAGTTTGGACAAAGTAATCATTTGCATAAGGAATAAGAGATTCCCCTGTTATATCTAAGCCCCCATTTGTAGTAGCTGATATTGACACAAATAAACCTTGCATTAAAGCATTTTTTAAATCTGGATTATCTCTATAAAAATAAAATGCTAGTAATAATGCACCGACTAATTCAATAACAAATATGGTTTTTACAATATCAAGTATTAATTTAACTGTTCCACTCATCGTTTCCCTATTATTATCAAGCATAATGAGTTGACGTTCACGTATCCCTATACGTTTACCTAATACAACCCATAATAGGGTTCCAATAGCCATCACACCAATGCCACCAATATTAAGAATGATTAGAATGATGACTTGGCCAAATGTAGAATATGTATCTACAATATTAACTGGCGATAATCCAGTCACACTAATACCAGATACAGCTACAAATAAAGTATCTATTGGATTGACATTGACATTAGGTTTATGGACAAATGGTAAATTTAATAATAAAAATGCAATGACGATGGCTACTAAATAATACAGTACAATCCCCTGTTGAGGAGTGGTTTTCTTTAGTAACTGATTGAAGATAGACATCTACTTCACCTCAACACTATTTCAATTTAATTTTTACTTCTTTCAGCTCACCATCACGATAAATTTTTGCTGTAATCGTTTTTAAATCTTCTCTATGACTAAATATAATCTGTCTATATCTCAAATTATCTTCAATTAGCTTACCATCTAATTCTACTATGACATCATCTGTTTTTAAACCCGATTTTTCACCTAAAGAATCTGTATCGATTTGTTTAATCACAACACCATTTTTTACTTTGTCCGGTAATTTTATTGCTTTTCTTTCAGTATCATTTAAGTCGCCGACATTTTGTAAATCAATGCCTGTATTAGGATAAACAACTTTCCCTTTATCTTCTAGTTGTTTTGCAATTTTTTGAGCATCATTAATTGGAATGGCAAATGCCATACCTTCTACGTTATCCATGTTGATTTTTAAAGAGGCAATACCTATTAAGTCACCATTTTCATCCACAACAGCACCACCTGAATTCCCTGGGTTAACTGGTGCATCAACTTGAAATGCTTTCGATAAAACATCATATTTACCATCTTTATCTAAATCAGCTGGTACAAAACGATTCATACCAGAAATAATCCCCTTAGAAACTGAGCCTTTAAAATCAACGCCTAATGGGTTACCGACCACTAAAATGGATTGTCCGAGTATTAAATTACTAGAATCGCCAATGTCAATTGGTGTTAATGCATCATCTTTAGGTGCTTCAGCTTTGATAACAGCAATATCAGACCATTTATCTTTTCCTACAACTTTTCCTTGAATTGTTTGGTTATTGCCATATGTAAGTTTTTGTTTTTTTTCATTTCCTACTACATGTGCATTGGTCATAATATAAATGGCGCCGTCCACTTTTTTGTAGACGACACCTGAACCAATTTCACTTTCTGAGTCTTTAGTATCTTTGGGTAAGGTGCTGTTTTTAGGTGATTCACTTTCCACCGTAACTACTGATTTAACTGCGCTATTGGCACTTTTCATAGTAGCTGTATATTTCTTATCATGATTTCCAGAGTTGAGTAAACCACTTTGATTTGTTCCAGTGTTATTTACATTTCTAAATATTGCACTTAATAATAAAATTAATATAATTACTGCAACAACAATAACAACTTTAACCCAATGTTTTTTAAAGAATTTAGTGATGCTTTCTAAAATCTGTGCATTATTAATATTATCTTGTTTATTCTCTTTAGTTGCCTTATTGGGTTCTGTTTGTGTTTTTTTAGACTTTTCTTGATGTGTTTGCTTATGGTTCTTTTTAGCGCTTGTTATATTTGCTGCTTGTTGCTTTTGTTCATCCTTTGAATTTACTGTCTCTGTATCGTTTTTACGTTGTGTATTTTCTTTCTTTATTTGCTGGTGTGTGTATAAAGGTGGTTCTTCTTGATTGACTTTTTTTGTTGTTGACTGATTGAATTTACTATTATGTTTTTTATTCGTTTTCTTAGGTCTTGATTCCTGTTTCTCTAATGTATCTCGTTGCTGCTCTTTATTATCTTTACTATCATTTTGTAATTCTGTCTCTTTTGGTTTTTCTTTTGTTTCTGATGTTTTCTGTTGGATAGGTTCATCATTTTGATGATTATCTGCACGGTCAATCGCATTCTGTTGCTTTATTTTTTCGTCAGTTTTTTTAGCGTGATGTTCTACTGTATTTTTCTCATCATCAATACTATTTGTTTCTTTTCCAACTTGTTGTTTTATATGATTATTATCTTGAATACTAGTGTCTGGGGTATTTTCTTTTATATCTTGACTGTGTTGTTGATGGATTTCTTCTTGCGTTAATTTCTCAATACGTGCTTTTCTTAAATTATCTTTAACACGCTCTTCATTAACTTTAGATTGCTGCGCTTCTTTTTTTGCTTGTTTTAATTTTTCTTGTTGCTCTTGTTGAATTCGTGCTTCTCTTTCTTCATTATGGAAAAATTCGCGTCTTTTTCTTCGATACTGACTTCTAGGTATCACTTGTTTTTTACCCTTATCCAAAGATGACAACTCCTTACTTTTATTACTCTATTATTATGACACAATCAATATATAATTGCTTGATGATAACGAACATTTATAGCATTTTACTATATACTTCTATATTTTAAATCTTAATATGTCTAACTAAAATCTGCAATTTGTTATAGTTATAAAAAAACTCTGCCCATGAATGCTCCATGGACAAAGTTATCTATCTTTATTGTTGTTCACGTTTTTTATTATTGTGTACAGATGTTAACCAACCTACCAAAACTAAACCTATCATTACTACCCAGAATATAGTTTGCCATAAAGTTGAATGTGGGAAATCTTCTGGTAACACGGCAATGTCTTTATGTGCTAAAACAATCACAACTAACTTGATACCTACCCAACCTACAATAGCAAATGCTGCACCTTCTAAGCCAGGATATTTGTTAAGTAGCTCTACAAACCATGTTGCTGCAAAACGCATTAGAATAACACCAATCATGCCGCCAATAAACATCACCGAAAATTGACCTAAATCCATACCACCAAAATGAATTCCAACTTTTGGTAATGTTACAGCTATTGCCATTGCGGCTAACATAGAATCAATTGCAAATGCGATATCTGCAAATTCAACTTTTAATACAGTGTCCCAGAATTGTAATGGACTTAATTTCTTTTCAACCCCGTGTTCATCATAATGATGATCATCACCTTCAGGTTGAGGTTCATCTTTACTATGGAAGAAATTCCATAAATTTTTAATAGACATAAAAATTAAGTAAACAGCCCCTGCTGCTTGTATAAACCAAAAGTTCGCAATAATACTAATTAAGAATAATGCAATAAATCTAAATATAAAAGCACCTAATAATCCATAAAACAAGGCTTTCTTTCTTTGTTCTGGTGGTAAATGTCTTACCATTACCGCCATTACGACTGCATTATCTGCGGCAAGTAAGCCTTCCAAAAATACAAGAACGAGTATAACCCATAAATAAGGCAAAATTAAGCTCGGATCCAAAGCGGACAACTCCTTTGTTCATGATATACAAATAAAGAGACCCATGCTAAATTATTAGCAAAGGTCTCACTAAGCGATGACGCTCACTTTACCGGAAGTCATCCTTCGTAGTGACGATAAAGTGTTAATGCAGACATTTTATTAATAAATGCAGCGAAGTGCCTGTCCACATCTCAAGTTACTCCCCTCTGACATCAGTCATAGGTATTCATTTGTTACCAATATTATACATATATTGATAACTTAGTACAATATATTGCCTACAAATTGTGTGGCTAATTTATAAGTAACTTGAAGATTCATATAATTACAACAAGCTATAAAGTTTTATTTCTGGGAATTTCTCCTCAAACCAACGTGTTGCAAACTCATTTTCAAAAAGGAATACAAGTTGGTCATATCTATCTTTAACTAGAATAGAACGTGATGTATTCATCTTATCTTTAATATCATCTTCGTTTTCAATCCATCTAGCAATTTTTCTACCTACAGGTTCCATGATAACATCGACGTTATATTCGTTCTTCATGCGGTGTTCAAATACTTCAAATTGCAACTGGCCTACTGCACCTAGAATAATTTGATTGGTGTGTAATGTTTTATAGTATTGAATTGCACCTTCTTGTACTAATTGTTCTATACCTTTATGAAAATGCTTTTGTTTCATAACGTTTTTGGCAGATACTTTCATAAATATTTCCGGGGTAAATTGGGGTAAATCTTGAAAACTATATTTTTGTTTACCGCCAACCAGTGTATCACCAATTTGATAGTTCCCCGTATCATATAAACCTATAATATCACCAGCAACTGCGTGATTGACCGTTTCTTTATCGTCTGCCATAAATGAAGTAGAACGTGTGATTTTTTGCTTTTTAAGTGTACGCTGTAACGTTACATCCATACCTCGCTCAAATGCACCACTTACTACACGCATAAAGGCAATTCTATCTCTATGTTTTGGATCCATATTGGCTTGAATTTTAAATATAAATCCTGAAAAATCAGCATCAAATGGACTTACTTCTATATCTTCTTTTGTTTGTCTTGCATGAGGCATTGGCGCAAAATCAACATAAGCATTTAAGAAATTTTGCACTCCAAAATTTGCTAATGCTGACCCAAAGAATACAGGTGTTAAATCGCCACTTAATAAGGCCTCATCATCAAATTGCTCTCCAGCTTCATCAACGAGCATCATTTCTTCAATTGCTTGGCTAAATGCACTATCATTCTGGATTGCATGCGCTTCTTGCAGTTCAAAATCATCGTTTAGATGTAATATATTTTCTTCATCTCTAAATGGCTCAATTGTTTTTGTTTTGCGATCAATAATGCCAAAGAAGTTTTGTCCCATACCGATAGGCCAATTCATTGGATATGTATCAATATTCAATGTTTCTTCAATTTCATCTAATAATTCAAATGGTTCTTTACCAACTCTATCTAACTTATTGATAAATGTAAAAATCGGAATACCTCTCATTTTACAAACTTTAAATAACTTCAATGTCTGTGGTTCGATTCCTTTAGCACAGTCGATAACCATGACAGCACTATCAACAGCCATTAAAGTACGATACGTATCTTCTGAAAAGTCTTCATGCCCTGGTGTATCAAGAATATTGATTTTATAATTATCGTAATCAAATTGCATAACTGAACTTGTAACTGAAATACCACGTTCTTGCTCAACTTTCATCCAGTCACTTGTAGCAAATTTACCACTCTTTTTACCTTTAACAGTACCTGCTTCACGAATCGCACCGCTAAAGTATAATAGTTTTTCTGTTAACGTTGTTTTACCAGCATCTGGGTGAGAAATGATGGCAAACGTCTTTCTTGACTCTACTTCATCTTTTAAACTCATTTATAAATCTCCTTTTAAATTATCCGCAATCCAACCAGTTAATTTAGAAGCAATTGTACTTGCATCTTGTTCATTATTAAAAGTAAATAATTGCATCATTAATTCATCGTTAATTTTATTTATATGTGTAGCTAAAGATATTTCGAAAGACCAGAAAACATCTGGAATAGCTATCAACAAATGATTTGTTTCTTTATTCTTATATAGATAAACATTAACCGTTTCATGATGAATAATCAGTTGTTTAACGATCAACGGGGCCACCGCCAAATTTCTTATAGGCAGCTTCTAAGCCTATCAAATCATCCCTATGCGGAACTTTAACATGTCCTGGCATAATTTGATAAGGTTCTCTTCCTTTAGATGCTAATACAACTGTATCCCCCGGTTCGGCAACTTCAATTGCATGTCTAATGCCTTCTGCGCGATCTTCAAATTCAACATAGTTATCGTGCGTGGCCCCTTTAGCTAATTCTGAAGTTAGCATTTTAGGATCATCATTAGCTGGGTTATCTGGTGTAAAGATAACATAATCTGCTCGACAAGCTACTGTTCCCATTTCTGGCGTTTTAGTTAAATCACGTTCACCCGCCATACCTACTAAGAAAATCAGTTTTCGTTTTACGAATGGTTTAACAGCATCTATTAATTTGTTCATTCCATCTGCTGTATGTGCGTAATCAATAATCAAATCTATAGGTAAATTCGGATCAAGTACTTCAAGTCGTCCTTCGACCGGTTCAAGCGTTTTCACTGCTTCGACAATAGTTTCAAAAGGTATTCCTTTACTCCACACAGCAATCATTGCTGCCATTAAGTTTGAAATATTGAATTTACCAACATATGGTGATTGTACATTATAGTTACCAAATGGTGTGTCAAGTTCAAATGTTACTCCTTGTAATGATTCATTAATATGAATTGCTTTAAATTGCGCATCGTTATCAATACCGTATGTAAAAATTTCGTATGGGGTTACTGACGCTAAATATTCAGAAAAAGCATCATCGTTGTTTAAAACTACGTACTTTTCTTTAGATAAATCTTCTCCTAATTGACTAAAGAGTAATGATTTAGCATGTCCATATGCTTCCATAGTGCCATGAAAATCTAAGTGATCTTGTGTTAAATTTGAAAATATAGCAACATCAAATTCAACACCTCTAAGTCGACCTAAAGCTAAACCATGACTTGACACTTCCATTGTCATCGCTTCTGCACCAGCATCCACGGCTTCTTTAATCTTTTTAGTTAATGACACTGTCTCAGGCGTAGTATTCGCCCCTTTTGTCTTTTGCTCATTAATTTGGAAACCATTTGTTCCTAAATAAGCACTATTTTTATGTAACTTACGATAAATCAAATGAATCATGGTAGCAATTGAAGTTTTACCATTTGTTCCAGTAACACCATACGTCGTTAATTGATGGCTCGGAAAATCAAATAAGGTATGCGCAAACAAACTTGCCACTCTGAGTGTCTCACTAACAATAATTTGAGTTACATCGCCTTCGACTTCTTGCTTACTTTTCACAACAATAATTTGACATCCTTGGTTAATGACATCTTGACAAAATTTGTGGCTGTCTACCGTATAACCTTTTGATGCTACAAAAATACTTCCTGATTTAGCTGTACGTGAATCCGTTGTAATATCCGTTACGTGTCTATCTAAAGTTCCAATTACTTGTTTTACTCTAATTTTTTCAAATAATGTGCTCGCATTCAAAACGTATCGCTCCTTTTTTACAATACTTTTTTTACAATACTTTCATTATACACGTTTTAAAGATGATGATAAATTTATTCTTATCTTTTTCAATCAAAACATTTACATCCGATTTAATTAGTCAAAAAATTAATTAGGGCTTAACTTTATTAATTTAGGGTAAAAATTTTAAAAATTTACTATAAATTGTATTATGACAATACATTTCATTAAAATCGTGCTACCATGGTAATATACAAAGATATAGTCAATTAATATAGTAAGGACTTAATTATTTAACATTTTTATATTAATAAAGTACTATTAAGTGATTAGTAACATTAAGACAACGACGACTATCAAAGATGAATGAATGTGTTATAATGCTTAGATATAATTGAAACTGAAACTAACGGAGGGTGGCTATTTATGGTTACTCAAACTAAAAAGATATTGATTATTACTGGGTCCTTTGGTAACGGACACTTACAAGTAACAGAAAGTATCGTTAACCAATTCAATGAAATGAATTTGGATCATCTCAGTGTTATTGAACATGACTTATTTATGGAAGCTCATCCAATTTTGACTTCTATCTGTAAAAAGTGGTATATCAATAGCTTTAAATATTTTCGCAATATGTACAAAAACTTTTACTATAGTCGCCCTGAAGAGATAGATAAATGTTTTTACAAATATTATGGCTTAAATAAATTAATAAACTTGCTGTTGAAAGAAAAGCCTGACTTGATCCTCTTGACTTTTCCAACACCAGTCATGTCTGTTTTAACGGAACAGTTTAATATGAACATACCTATCGCAACTGTAATGACAGATTATCGTATGCAAAAAAACTGGATCACACCGCATTCACAGCGTTATTATGTAGCTACTGAAGATACCAAAGCTGATTTTATGAGTGTAGGCATCCCAGCATCTCATATTAAGGTTACAGGCATTCCAATATCAGATAAATTCGAAGCTCCGATTGATAAAGATGCTTGGTTAAGAAAGCATAAATTAGACCCAGAAAAACCAACGATTTTAATGTCTGCAGGGGCATTCGGAGTGTCTAAAGGTTTCGACCAATTGATTAAAGCTATATTAGATAAGAGTCCGCACGCACAAATTGTGATGATTTGCGGCAAAAACAAAGGTTTAAAACAATCATTAGCCTTTGAATTCAAAGAACAAGAAAATGTATTAATTCTAGGATTTACTAAAAATATGAATGAATGGATGGCATCAAGTCAACTTATGATTACAAAACCAGGCGGCATCACAATATCCGAAGCGCTAACAAGAACGCTTCCTATGGTCTTTTTAAACCCTGCACCTGGACAAGAGTTAGAAAATGCGCGTTATTTTGAAAACAAAGGTTTTGGTAGAATTGCAGATACACCTGAAGATGCAATTAACTGTGTATCTGAATTAACGCATGATGTACAAGCTTTACAAGCAATGTCACAACGCATGAAAAAAACAAAAGTAGATTATTCTACATATAAATTATGTACTGATTTATTATCTTTAATCAATCATTCATCACAATATCAAGAAGTTTACGGAAGGGTTCCATTGTATGCAAGATTCTTTGTCAAATAGTCATACAAATAGTAAGAAAAGCTTTGTCATCATGCTAATTATTTTATTTTTAATGGAATTCGCACGTGGTATGTATACACTTAGTTATATTAACTATTTGCCAACTGTCACATCGATTTCCGTGGCTGTAACATCTGCAGCTTTATCCATACATTTTATTGCAGATGCATCTACCAATTTCGTTATAGGTTTTCTACTAAAAAAATGGGGAGCAAAGCTTGTGCTAACAGCAGGCTTTTTCCTCGCTTTTATTAGTTTATTTTTAGTGATTTGGGTTCCAGCAAACCCTATTATCATTATCTTATCAGCGATTATGCTCGGTATCGCTGTTAGCCCAATCTGGGTTATCATGTTATCAAGTGTAGAGGAAAATAAACGTGGCAAACAAATGGGTTATGTTTATTTTGCATGGCTCTCTGGGTTGCTCGTTGGTTGGGCGTTTATGAATGTGCTTGTTAAATTGCACCCTACTCGCTTTGCCTTTATGATGTCTTTAGTTGTCATTGTTGCATGGGTTATGTATTACTTTGTTAATATTCAATTAACTAATTACAATACTAAGCCAGTTAAAGAACAAATCGGTCAAATTATTAACGTTATGAAACGACATCTTGTGTTGTTTCCTGGTATTTTACTCCAAGGTGCAGCAGTTTCAGCACTCGTTCCTATTTTACCGACGTATGCGACAAAAGTTGTCAAAGTAACAACCATAGAATATACCGTTGCTATTGTAATTGGTGGATTGGCCTGTGCCTTTTCTATGCTGTTCTTATCTAAAATGATTGACAATAATAGCCGTAACTTTATGTATAGCATTATCATTTTTGGCTTTGTACTATACACAGTATTTATTTTCTGGCTGTCATTAGTCACAAACATTATGATTGTGTGGTTAATTGCGTTATTTATTGGCCTTATGTATGGTTTATTACTCCCTGCTTGGAATACGTTTATGGCAGGACAAATTAATCCCGAAGAGCAAGAAGAAACATGGGGCGTTTTTAATAGTGTGCAAGGTTTTGGTTCGATGATAGGTCCACTATTTGGCGGTCTTATCACTCAATTCACAAACAGTTTGAATAATGCATTTTACTTTTCAGCTATAGTATTCCTATTTCTAGCATTTTTCTATGGCACGTTTTTCGTTAAATCAAATAAACATACGCATTAAAAAAGATACTGTATGATGACTAGACTGTGCATCATACAGTATCTTTTATTCATATTGTTTAAAATTGAAATGTATCAATAACATTCCACTTATCTTCTTGATTGTCATATTCTAAGAGTGATAATTCTTCAATAACTTCTTTATGGTCTACCCCTGCTAATTTAACTTGTCCATAAATATCTTCAAACTCTTGGCTTGATAAACCTTGAGCGATAGTAAAGTGTGGGACAAATGCATGTTCAGCTATACCATAAAAAGCATCTGTATTAAATTGTTTAAATAATTTTTCTAATTCATCTGTTTTCGCAACTTTAAAGTAGATAACATTATTAGTTGGCTTAAAACTTGATGCTTTTGTCACATGTACATCAATAGGTGCAATATCACTAATTCTAGCTTTAATATCTTGTTTAACTGAATCTAATTCCGTTTCATTAATATGAAATTGCGCCTTGATTGTGATATGAGGTTTAATTTGAGCGTAATGAGTATCATAACGTTTACGGTATGCGTTCACCTCATCTTGAAATGATTTTGATGGAATCAATGCTAATCCTAAAATCATTGTTACCCCTCCTTTGTTTTACATAGCTCTATTATATCAAAATCACATGAAAACCGTTACTTAAAAATAAATAATTAATTATTTTTGGCTAATAATATTATTAAGTCTGGGACATAATTATATTTTGAGCTTTGATCTCTGTATTGGCAGTAGTTAACTGTATTAAAAATACGATTATATCAAGCTTTTTCACCTTAGTCACTCTTGCCGCTGAGCGAGACAGAATTCATAATGATTTCGTAGTCCCTCTACCACCTTTATAATTTCATTATACTTAAAGCTTGACTTAGAGTTACTCTAAGGGTTTATGGTTAAGATATGTTGGAAAGGAGATTCAATGAAGACAATCAAAGAAGTATCTAATGAGACTGGACTTTCACCACACACTATACGTTTTTACGAAAAAGAAGGTTTAATTAATATACCTAGAAATAAGCAAGGTATTCGTATTTTTAATGAAATAACTATGGATACGCTTATGGCGATTGCACATTATCGAAATGTTGGTATGTCATTACAAGATATCAAACAAATTATGAAAGAATTTCACAATCATCAATTATCAACTCAACTTTTGAATAACACTTTAACTAAATTGGATACACAAATTAATGAACTTATATCTACTCGTGAATATCTAGTCAAAAAGATACAAATCCATCAACATTTAGCAGAACTACAAAAAAATGGTTATACAGAAAAAGCACGCTATGAGGCTTATGTAGCCCTAAGGAAAGATGAAAAAGGAGACGATTAACATATGTCAAAAGTAATTGTAATCACAGGAGCAAGTAGTGGTATAGGAGAAGCAACTGCCAAAATGTTAGCTAAAGCTGGTAATATTTTAGTAATTGCTGCGCGACGTAAGGAACGTTTGGTTCAATTAGTTAATGATATTAGAAATGATGGTGGTCAAGCCATCTATGTTACTGCAGATGTATCAAAACTAGAAGAAAGTAAAAAAGTAGCTCAAGTGACATTAGAAAACTATAAAAAAATTGATGTATGGATTAATAATGCAGGACTAATGCCATTGTCTGAATTTTCAAAAGGTTTGGTTGAAGAATGGGATCAAATGATTGATGTTAACTTAAAAGGAACTTTATATGGTATAGATGCTGCCTTACCTACTATGCGTAAGCAACAATCAGGTCATATTATCAATATTGCTTCATTATCTGCACACCAATCTGGCGCAACAACAGGTGTATATTCAGCTACTAAGTTTGGTGTATGGGCAGCAAGTGAAGCATTACGACAAGAGGAAGCAAGCGTACAATCAAATATACGTGTAACTGTTATTTCACCTGGAGCTGTACAAACTGAATTACCACAACAGGGTAGTGATCAAGAAATTAAAGACAATCTTAAAGACTTCTACTCAAATCTAGCTATTCCACCTGAACAAGTTGCACGTACGATTCAATTTGCAATTGATACACCTGTGGAAACTTCAATTAATGAAATCATCATCCGTCCGACGGCACAAGCTTTATAAAACTTTAAAAATAAGCTTAAATGCACAATAAAAATTATTTCATTATATGAATTATTTTTATTGGCATGAATCTAGCTATTTAGAGCTTAAAACATAATTACGTTTTAAGCTCTAAACTATATATGAATAGACTGTATTAAAAATACGATTATATCAAGCTTTTCCACCTTAGTCACTCTTGCCGCGGAGCGGGACAGAATTCATAATAAATTCGTAGTCCCGCTGCCTTTCTTGTAACAAACTGCTTTTGATCAACAATCGTGTTGCCTATGATACGCCCCATTGGCAATCTATGCATATTATAAATCTTCTTATTCTTCGACCTTTAAGAAATATTTCAAAATATCCTCTAACATTGGTTTCCAGGATTTCCAATTATGTCCGCCATCAAATTCCACATATTCGTGTGACATACCATAACGCTTTATTAGTGCCGACAATTCTCGATTTGGTGTTAGAAAATTGGCTGGCGCTCCTGTCGTTGGTAACTTGAAATCTTCCTCTTCCAATCCAATTGCTTGCCATAACGTCAACTGATCACGTTGTTGACATGCTTCAAAGCGTGCTCTAATTGAGTCATCATACATCGGACTTAACATGGCAACTTGACTAAATATTGTCGGATAAGTAAGCCCAATCATTAATGCAATACTTCCGGCTAAGCTATCTCCTATTAATAATCGCGCGTTACCCACTTTATATGTTGGGAATGTTTGATCTATAAACGGTAACAACTCTTTACCTACAGCTTGAATCGTCTGTGAACTGCGTTGACCTTGTGGATGAAACTCAGCACGTCGCTTATCTACATCTTCATAGTTAAATCCTACGATTATGGCTGGATGGATTTGTTCATTTTGTCTTAAGCGTTCATAGTCTCTTTGAATACGACCAAATCTAAGAAAATCGAGCCCATCAAAGCAAATGATTACTTGGTATTTTGATAAATTAGTATATGTTTCGGGTAAATATATAGATAACGTAATATCTCTTTGTAATATATCACTATGTAAAATATGTTTATTAATTTTACCTGGCTTAAAATCTAACATTTGGACTGGCCCCCTAGTTATCGTATTCATATTGTAACAAGAGATTTTCACTTTTAAAATAAGATTTGAAAAATACAGTAATGATAAGTTCATTTAAAAAATATCTTGACTTCAACTTGAATTGTTTATTTGTGTTTATATTTAAAATAACTTTTGTCGTTACAAGTTTTGATATATACTTAAATATATTGAATGATGAAATTTAGGAGGACTTAAGCATATGCTTAATAAAGTGTGGTTTAGAACGGGTGTCGCATTATTAATTCTGTTCTTACTGATAAAATTAATTATGGAGGTACATAGCGTATTCACACCAATTGCTACCATCATTGGTTCAGTGTTTCTTCCATTTATACTAAGTGGTTTTCTATTTTATATTTGTTTACCATTTCAAACATTATTGGAAAAATTTGGCTTCCCTAGATGGGCAAGTATTACGACAATTTTTATTGCTTTGATTGCAATTGTTGCAGTTGTTGTTGCATTTATCGCACCTATCATCATTTCAAATGTTAATAGCTTAATTCATGCTATTCCAACTATTCAAAATGACGTTGAAAGAATTATTAATTTCTCACTAAAACAAATGGATAAATTACCTAGTGATGTGACTACTCGTATTAATAATACTGTGAAGTCTTTAGGAGATGGCGTATCTGATGTATTAGCCAACTCTTTAAGTTATATTACTTCATTTATTTCTACTATCTTCTTGTTGGTTATGGTACCGTTCTTCTTAATTTATATGTTAAAAGATCATGAAAAGTTTATTCCAGCTGTGGCTAAATTTTTCAAAGGAGAGCGTAAAGTTTTTGCTGTAGGTTTATTACAGGATTTAAACTTTACATTAAAATCATATATCCAAGGACAGGTTACCGTTAGTGTTATCCTAGGAATCATCTTATATATCGGTTATACAATTATCGGATTACCATACACACCTTTACTCGTATTATTTGCTGGTGTTGCTAACTTAATTCCTTTCTTAGGCCCATGGTTATCATTCGCACCAGCTGGCATTTTAGGAATTATCGATAGCCCTACAACATTTATCTGGGTTTGTATAGTCACATTAATTGCACAACAACTTGAAGGTAATGTCATTACACCAAATGTAATGGGTAAATCGTTAAGCATTCACCCATTAACAATTATCGTCGTTATTTTAGCAGCTGGCGATTTAGGTGGATTTACACTCATACTTATCGCAGTTCCATTATACGCAGTGTTGAAAACAGTCGCGAGCAACATCTTTAAGTACCGCACTCGTATTATGGATAAAGCCAATAGTGACGTTAAAGATTAATAAGAGCAGTGTAATGTTTTCTAACTAAAGAAGAAACTGGACCATCATTCCTAGAAAAATAGCCAGTAAATGGGTTGTATTTAAACTCATTTACTGGCTTATTTAAAACATTTTATATTGTTGGTTTGCTTTCTTAGGAAACAGCTTTCTTTTGCTACCCCAACTCGCTTTGTTTGTTGGCTTTCATTTCAAACATCTCTTTGTTGAGGCCCACCCCAACTTCCTGTGCTTGTGGAATTTCTTATCGAAATTCTTTTTGTTGGGGCCCGTGTCTTACCATATATTTATGGTATGCAAACGGTGTTCAATAAAATATCATTATTTAATCGCGTGGAATCCACTATCTACATGAATATTTTCACCTGTCACACCACTAGATAAGTCACTAAGTAAATATGCTGCTGTCTTACCGACTTCTTCTTGATCTACATTACGACGTAAAGGTGCGCGTTCCTCAATCTCTTTCAAAATTGTATTGAAACCACCTACGCCTTTAGCACTAAGTGTGCGAATTGGGCCAGCAGAAATCGCATTTACACGGATGTTATCTTGCCCAAGGTCTAGCGCTAAATACTTAACATTCGCTTCTAAACTTGCTTTAGCTACACCCATCACATTATAATTTTGAACGGCAAATTCGCCACCAAGATATGTTGTTGCCACAATACTACCGCCATGAGGCATAATTTTTTTAGCTTCATGCGCTACAAGTGTTAATGAATATGAACTGATATCTTGAGCTAATAAGAAACCTTCACGTGATGTTTCAGAGAAGCGACCACGTAAATCTTCGATATTTGCAAAGGCAATTGAATGATAAACGCCATCAATATTGCCTACTTCTTCACCAATTTTAGCAAAACCATTAATAACATCTTCGTCTTTTTGCACATCAATTTGATACAATTTTGGATCATTTTGATTTAATTGTTCCAATAATTTTTCTAATTCTTTACGGCTGCGTTCTTTACGGTATGTAAATACCAACTTTGCGCCTAACTTATCTAATACTTTAGCTACGCCAAACCCAATACTGCGTTTATTTGCAATACCCATAATGACAAACGTTTTATTTTCAAGATTTAACATTTAAACTATCTCCTTGTTTCGTTTTTTATATACATAACTCTCTCTTCTATGCATCATACAACATTTTAACACTATTTCTAGTGTCTAATAAAGTGTTTTAATGCCCTCGGTACTTGTGGTGTAACATGTATGTTCCTGAGCCTGAGACATCATTATGTTTTAAGCTGAAACTAAATATTGGCAGTAGTTGACTGGATTGA
>NZ_KV809468.1:74778-215622 GCF_001812565.1 Staphylococcus sp. HMSC059F04
AAATATTGGCAGTAGTTGACTGGATTGAAAATACATTGATACCACGTTTTTTCAATCCTAGTCAACCTTGCCGGGCCAGGACTACAAATTCACATTGAGTAACATTTTCACTCCCTTAATAATAAAATTCTAACTCGCCTTTAAGTTCATCTACATATTCCTTAGACCCTGTTACAATTAAACGATCTTTATAACGCAACTGTGTATCACCATGTGGCACGATAGACTCATTATTTCTAATTATACGTACAAAGATAACATCGCCACCAAATGGGAAATTACGCAATTCTAGATTTTCATATTTATGATTTAACATCTCAATTTCATATAAAGATGTTTCCACATTGCTTAGTAAATTAAGCATATTGGGTGTTTCAATAAGTCCTTTAAGAAAAATTTTATTGCTTAAAAAGTTGCTGAATATTTCTATGCCAGAATTTTTCATTCCCACGTCATCAGTCATTGTCTCTAAACGACAAATCACTCGATTAACACCGTGTTCTTCTGCCATCATCGCAACACGACGATTGATATCATCATCATTGGTTGCACATACGACAATATCATTATCAAATAAACCTAATCGAGTTAATATCGCCTCGTCATAATCATTGATTTCTAGTACAGTAATACTATCAGCCAAATGACGATGATCACTTAAATCTTTTCTAAAATATAAAGACACATTGTAAAGCTGTGATGTTAGATTTTGTGCAATTGGTATGGTTAGTTGGTTTTTCCCAATGAGCGCCACTTCAATACGTCGATTAACTTCATCTGGAATTGGGAATAATTTTTTAAAAACAACAGGTACAAAGACACAAGTAATCACGGCACTGAGGATTAAAATACCAGATGTCTCTGACGATATCGTTTTTAGCTGTTCTGCTATCTTCGCCGCCGCAATAACTAATGACAATGTTGAAGTGAGTAAAAATGCTGACGCAATGGTTGTTTTCGTATCAAACCATCGTCGAATAAATAATACTGGTAAGAGTTTTGATATTAAAAATGCACCTATCAATACCGGTATAATAATCAATAAAGCGGGTTCCTTAATAAGTGATGGTATGTCTAAATCTACACCAACCATAATAAAAAATATCGGTATAAAAAAGCCATAACCAAATGAATCTAATTTTTGCACAAGCTCCTCATCGGGTTTAAGTAATGAAACTACGACACCAGCTAAAAACGCACCTAAAATGTATTCAGCACCCACGCCTTCAGCCAATGCTACTAATAAAATAATTAATGCAAAAATCGCACGGATTCCAATTTGTGTTGTACCTGACATTAATTTTTGTAAAAAGGACATATGTTTGAACAGAATACCAATAATATAAAAAATAGCGGTAAAAACAACTAAAATCGCTGATAACCATATCGAACCGCCACCTTGACCATTTAATGCACCGTATACTGTCAATAACACCATAGTAAACAAGTCTGCTAATACTGCTACTAATAAAATAAACTGTCCAATCGTCGTGCGCATAATATTCATTTCCTTTAGCGTTGGCACGACAACACCTAAAGAAATTGTCGAAATAATAATGATCATCAATAGCACATCATCAACTAAACCTAGCCATTTAAAAGCATAAGCTAAAACAATAGAAATAATCATAATAAAGATAAAAACAGTTAACGCCATATTTAAATGGCTAGGCACATTTTTATCCTCTTGACTTTGCCCCTGACGATTGCGTGTGTCTTTTTTAAAGGCTGAAAAATCAATCTCAAGACCACTTAAAAACATTAAAAAGATAAAGCCAAGCGTTGATAAAATATTGAGCATGCTATCCTTTTCAACTAAATTTAGAAAAGAATTCCCAATAATCACTCCCATTAAAATTTCTGCTACAACAACAGGTAAAAAACTAATATTTAAACGATTTACTAATATCGGCGTAAAAAATGCCGCTACGACAACAATTACAAGTGAGAAAAACTCCATATGCGCCCCCCTAAGTTAAATATGACATAAATGATGTTGCTAATCCGAAATAAATTAACATACTAACAATGTCATTAATTGTAGTAATAAACGGACCGCTTGCTACTGCAGGATCGATGTTTATTTTATTCATTAATAATGGAATCATGGAACCTACTAAAGTACCAACCGTCATAGCTATAGTTAAACTTGCTGCAACAATTAAAGCTAAAAACGGCTGTTTGAAAACAACAACGATAATTAGAAATAAGATGATAGCGCAAACCGAACCAGATAACATGCCACTCCCCGCTTCACGTAATGCAACTCTAAACTTACTTTGTTCATCAATCTCTCCTGTCGAAATATTCCGAACTGAAACGGCTAGTGATTGAGTGCCTGAATTTCCTGACATCCCGCTGATAATTGGAATAAATGCTGCTAATAAAGCAACTTTAGATAAAGTATCTTCAAAATTGCCTAAAATGGTAGCTGTTATCATACCTAAAAATGTTAAAATAATGAGCCAAGGTAAACGTTTTGCTGCTGTTTTTACAATTGAATCATTCGTTGAATCAATGTCAGAAACACCGGCCAAACGAGAATAGTCTTCACTAGCTTCTTCATCCATAACATCTAAAATATCGTCAATAGTTATGATCCCAAGCAGATGGTCCTGATAATCAACAACTGGTAACGCAATAAAATCATAGTCTCTCATTTTTTGTGCAACATGCTCTTGGTCGTCTGCAACGTTCACACTAATTACACGCTCACTCATAATGTCCTCTATATAAGCATCATTTTCAGAAACGATTAAGTCACGTAATGACAGAACACCAACCAATTGTCCTTCTACATTCGTTGCGAAAATAACATAGATGGTCTCTGCATCAGGAGCTTGAGATTTGACAAGCATCAGTGCTTCTTTAACTGGTGTTTCAGCCTCTAATGATATATATTCCGTCGTCATAATCCCGCCGGCTGTATCTTCTTCATAATGCAGTAATGCCTTAATCTCATTGGCATCATCTTTATTCATCAATGTCAGCAAACTTGCTACTTTGGGTTTTGATAACTCATTTAATATATCTACCGCGTTATCGTAGGACATTTCTTCTAAAACTTTACTTGCATATTGTGCATTCATTGTGTCGAATAATTGCTCATAATCCTCATCATCTATTTCTAATTGATCGAAAAATCCAGCAACTTCTTGAGGTGATAACAATTGAAATATTTTATGTCTAATAACATTATCGCTATCCTCAAAATACTCGCTTTGCTCATATGAATGCATTGCGAGAAATTCTTTTCTAAAATCATCAATATCATTGTTATTTAATAATTCATCTAGTAGTGATTGGTTATATACCGCATGTTGATCATTGTCCGCTTTCTCTATCTCCATAGACAATTGGAACACCTCCATTACTGGTTTATTATAGCATGTTATACAGGCATATTAGTTGTTTATAATCAATAGTTATTGATATCGTTTGATGCAAAATAGGATGCTTAAATTGTAATGCCGTACATTGCAAACAATGGTTGTGAATCATACCATGATTTCCACCATATAACGCATCTCCTATCAAAGGATGTCCAATGTATTGAAAATGTACACGGATTTGATGTGTGCGTCCTGTATGTAATGTAACTTCACATAAACTAACGTTTTGTTTGCTATTAAGCGTTCGATAAGTTGATTTAGCATACTTACCAGTGGATGAAACTTGCCGCGTAATAATACTATCATTTGCACGGGCTATAGGCGCTTCTATAATTCCTTCTGGCTGAGTTGCGCCATGACACAGTGCTATATAACGCTTGTTTATTTTGATATGTGACAAGAGATGATGAATGTGACCATGTTTAGCTAATAACACTAAACCTGTGGTATTACGATCCAGTCTTGTCACAATATGTGGTGTAAAATCATTATCATTCTCGTGACAATAAGCTATCACTTGTTCAATTAAACTTTCATGTGGATGCTCCCTCGATGGTGCACAATTTTGTAAACTCGGTTTACATACGATTAATAGATAATCATCTTCGTAAACAATATCAAGTGGATGGTGAAAGGCTTGTAAATTAGCACTTGGAATTTCAGTAGGCAAAATAATCGTGAGCTTATCTCCCGGTTGCAATTGATAACGCACTGTGACCGGCTCATGATTAACAAGTAAAGCGCCATTTTGTTTAATGGCGCTTGTCGTTTTCTTGGAAAAACCTTGTTGTTGTAAAAATGACTTTAGTACATCAGGTGATTTGATTGCATAAGTGAATCTCATCGTTCGTCATCACTTTCAATAAAGGAATCATGGACACGTTTCCAAAATGGGAAAGGTCTAAAACGAGCAAACCTTACTTTTTCATTGGCAACTCTATATTGAATACCGCTGACATTTTTATGTTTAATGCTGACATGATCAATGGTTGTACGAATTGTATCATGGTTTACAGGTGTGATATAACATGTATGGTGCTTAGGCAAGACAAGTGGTGAACCGACCGTACGGAATACTCTATTATTGATTGAGGCAATTTCAGCAATTTGAATTGCTTCAAGGGAAGGATGAATTAATGCCCCTCCCAACGCCTTATTATAAGCAGTAGACCCAGATGGTGTAGAGATACACAAACCATCTCCTCTAAAGCGTTCAAAATGTTTACCACGAATATTAACATCAACAACCAGTGTAGAGCCATTATCCGTTTTCATCGTTGCTTCATTCAATGCCAAGTAACGCGTCTCATAACCATTATCATTATAGCGTACAATCATTTCTAATAATGGGTATTCAATGACTTGAAACTCAGAATTATTAATTTCTATAATTAATTTTTCCACTTCATGAGGTAACCAATCAGCATAAAATCCTAAGTGACCAGTGTGCACCCCTACAAAAGCGACTTGGGAAAGCATATGACTGTATTGATGAAATGCTTGAAGTAAAGTACCATCTCCACCAACAGATATAACTATTTCTGGATTCTCATCATTTTGTGTCATGTGAAAGTCCTTCATATGACTAATCATTTTATGCTTTAATGCATTCGACTTCGAGTCACCTTTGGATAGAATCGTATAACGCATTACTTTACACCTCATTAATTATTATCATGTTTTTTAGCTCGTTTTTGTGAATAATATTTTTGTGCTTCTTGTATTTCTTCTTTAATTTCAGACATTTCTTCATCAAGTAAATAAGCCGCTTCAGCAGCACGTTCTAATCGGTGCTGTATCTCATCTGGATAATCGCCATCATATTTATAACGTAATGTGTGTTCGATCGTAGCCCAGAAATTCATCGCTAAAGTACGAATTTGAATTTCAGCTAAAATCTTTTTCTGACCATCTAATGTCTCAATTGGATATTCGATAATTACATGATACGAACGATAGCCACTTTGTTTTGTATTATTAATATAGTCACGCTCTTCAATCACTCTAAAATCCTGTCTTTGTCGTAACATCTTAACGACAACATCAATGTCATCTACAAATTGACACATCATTCTTAATCCAGCGATATCATACATTTCCTGTTGCAAGCGATCAAAGGGTATACCTCTCTTATTCGCTTTATCGATTATACTAGTAATTGGCTTAACACGGCCGGTGACAAATTCAATGGGCGATGCATGTTCTCCAACTTCATATTGCTTACGTAATCCTTTAAGTTTTACTTTTAATTCATCTACAGCTTGCTTATAAGGTGTTAAAAATTGATCCCATTGATTCATATTACTTCACTCCGCTTCACTCTAGTTCAAAAGTTTTTTCTACTGCTGCTACAAACTCCTTACCATAATTATTATTGCCAACGATATTATCTAGTATAAAATCGAATTCTTCCTGAAAATGTTCTAATTTCAAATCATCATTTACAATAATGGTTTTATCTCTATTTTCATGCAACATTGACCATGTTTCTTCTACAAAAATGAGGTATGAATAGGACTGTCCATCATCTAATATGTAAGCAAATCCATAATTATCACTATCTACAAGCATTTGTCCTACTTCTTCCAAACCATCTGTTGGGTCATCTGAGTAGCAATAAATGCCATCATCTTTAACTTTAATTTCATTTACATAAATACGCATGCCTGTTCCTCCTTATTTTCGTTACTATTTTAACATAAATCTCATACATAACACATGTTTCAAACTAGTACTTGCAAAAGAAACCACAGTGGTTTAATAATATCCCAGCGCACACGTTTACTTTAACTTTTTGATGAATTACTGCATAATATTAATGTTATTATCACAGCATGTGTTAAAGGAGTGTCAATCCATGTCAACAAATCACGAAATTGAATTTAAACAGTTATTAACTGCTTCACAATATGATGATATCCGTCAAAAGTATTTTCAAAATGTTATACCTTTTTCACAAACAAATTTTTATATAGATACTAGCGATTTTAAACTGAAAGCTAACCATAGTGCTTTGCGCATCCGTGTCAAAGATGACAGCTATGAACTTACTTTAAAAGTACCTGCAACTGTTGGATTAACTGAATATAATCATTCCACCAGTCTTATACCTGAAATTGGTAAAACTTTGACATTACAACAATTTCCTGAAGATATTCAACATCAATTGATGCAATTCGGTATAACTGATGATGAATTAAACATTTTAGGTTCCCTAACAACACATCGCATGGAAGTATACTTTAAACATCAACTTCTTGTTCTTGACCATAGTGAATACTTGGGAACTGAAGACTATGAACTTGAATTTGAGGTTAATGATTACGAACAAGGCAAGCAAATCTTTCTAAATTTTCTTCAAGAATGTGCAATTGACTATGTTAAACCTAAGAACAAAGTACAGCGGTTCTTCGATTATAAAGCACAATGATTATATAAATATTAAAGCGTTGTACTGGAAGGCGAAATACTTTTAAATGTAAAAATTCATGTTATATTAGATATATAATTACAAGAAATAGGTGATTACATGACATCAACACCTTACGACATTATAGGTCAAGAAGCGCTATACAAGATGATAGATCATTTTTATACTCTCGTAGAACAAGACGACAGAATTAATCACTTATTTCCTGGAGATTTTCAAGAAACAAGTCGAAAGCAAAAGCAATTCTTAACTCAATTTCTGGGTGGTCCTAATTTATACACAGCTGAACATGGACATCCAATGCTTAAGAAGCGACACTTAAGATTTAAAATTACAACATATGAACGTGACGCATGGTTGGAAAATATGTATATAGCAATCCAAGCCGCACAATTTCCAGCCGGTGTTGGTGAATACTTATATGAGCGACTTCGCTTAACTGCGAACCATATGGTAAATGCTTAACTAGACATTGAAGGTGAAAAACATGGCTGAAGAATTAAAATTAATGCACAATGAGAGTCGTGAAGATGCAAATCTGTCACCTGTAAGCAAAATTGAAATCTATTCATTTTTTGACCCATTTGACTCAGATTGCTTTAAATTATCTGCATTGATTTCTAAACTTCGAATTGAATATAATCAATACATTAGAATAAGACATATACTAAATCCTTCATTACGCGTCTTGACCAAATGCCAAGCTCAAAGTACATCAGAGTTTGATAATATTGCTTTAGCTTATAAAGCTGCAGAATTACAAGGTCGGCTCAGAGCTGAACGCTTTATACATTTAATGCAAAATGAGATTGTCCCTAAATGCGATATTATTACAGAAGATATGATTTGTAATTGTATTAAAAATGCTGGGCTTGATTATGAAGTGTTCAAAGAGGATTTACAAACTAGTAAATTAACTGAAAGTCTGAAAGTAGATCTTCATATTGCTAGAGAAATGGAAATTGAACAATCTCCTTCACTTGTATTCTTCAATGAGAACATTCATGAAGAAGGTCTGAAAGTTGAAGGATTATATCCATACCATATATATACGTATATTATTAACGAATTAATGGGCACTCCGATTGAAAAGCAACTTCCACCTAAATTGGAAATATATATCCAGAAAAAACAACTTGTCACGATGGAAGAATTATTAACCATTTATGAATGGCCAGAAAAATTGCTTAATAAAGAATTGAAAAAACTCGTTTTACAACAAAAAATCGAAAAATTATATTATCCTGAAGGACATTTTTGGAAATCTAAAATGCCAAAATTGTAGGAGATTTTATACTTTATCTACACATATATAAAACCACGCATCTAATACTAGTTGATGTGTGGTTTTTGTATTTACTGATAATAATGTTCGGCTTTTTGCCAACAAAGAAATCAATTAACGCCCTGCTACTTTGATAACTCCCATTTCTGTACATAAAAATATAATTGTTTTTTAAATACCTTACTGGGGCACGTTTTTGTTGAAATACTTGGGCATTTCTCTTTGTTGGGGGCCCTGTTTCCCCAGCTTGCACATTTCTGTTGAATTTCTTACGTAATTTCTTTGTGCTGGGGCCCTGTTCGTTTTTTGTTTGTGTTTTTGGTTGCTTTGTTTGATTTTTTGTGTCTCGTTTGAATGGTTTGTTTTTGGGTATAAAAAAAACGCCGTGTCTGATTACACGACGCTAAACAAAGGGGATGGGAGAAATTTTTCACTTCAAACAAAGGGGTATGTTTGTTATGTGATTAATTTCATGTTCATAATATAACACGCACAACAAGGTGTTTCAATAAGAAATTCTTGTTTCATTCAATTTGTCACAAACTTGACAAATTGTAAGCGTGACCAATACGAACATTCACCACAGCCTATGCTTTTATTAATTTTTCAAATGCATCTAATTTTTGTTCAAATACTTCACATGCTTGTTCGATTGGTTTTGGTGAAGTCATGTCAACACCGGCATTTTTCAATATTTCAATTGGATAATTTGAACTACCTTTTTTCAAGAATTCATTGATATAGCGTTCTACGGCCGGTTTACCTTCTGTCAATATTTGATGACTTAAACTTTGAGCGGCACTATAACCTGTTGCATATTGATAAACATAATAATTCATATAGAAATGTGGAATTCTAGACCATTCTTTACTGATATCTTCATCTGTTTCCACAGTTTCTCCAAAATATTGTTTATTTAAAGCTGCATATTCTTCGTTCATGCGAGTAGGTGTCAATGGTTCTCCCGCTTCTTCAATTTGATGAATCTTGTGTTCAAATTCTGCAAACATCGTTTGACGGAATAATGTTGCTCTAAAACGTTCTAACTCTTGGTTTAATAATAGTAAACGACGTTCGTCATCAAGATGCTTATCCATATAATCACTTAAAAGCGCTTCATTACATGTAGAAGCAACTTCTGCCACAAATATTGAGTAATCACTCGCATTTGAAGGTTGATTTTGTCGACTAAAATAACTATGAGCTGAATGTCCAAATTCATGAATTAATGTATACAAATCCGATATAGTATCAGACCAGTTTAATAAAATAAACGGATTCGTCAAATGCGCACCTGAAGAGTAGCCACCTGAACGTTTACCTTTATTTTCATATACGTCTACCCAACGATTTTCTAAGCCTTCTTTGACGACATTTAAATATTCTTCGCCCATAGGTTCTAGTGCTTTAAGCATCCATGATTTCGCTTCTTCATAAGGCATTTCAAATTTAATATCTTTTACTAATGGTGTATATAAGTCGTACATTTTCAAGTCATCTAAACCTAGTAATTCTTGACGTAATTTAGTGTATCTGTGTAATAACGGTAAATATTTGTGAACTGTATCCACTAAATTGTCATAGACTTCTTCTGGAATATGATTGTTACTTAATGCACGTTGACGTGCAGATTTATAATGATGCGTTCTTGCATTAAATACATTCTTTTTCACTTCACCAGCTAATGTTGCGCCTAACATATTATTATGAGAACCATATGCTTTATAGACATTTTTATATGCTGATTCACGCAACTTCCGGTCATCTGACTCTAGATATTTAATAAATGTACCTTGTGTTAATGGGTGTGTATTACCATCTTTATCAATTGCATCTTCAAATTCCAAATCTGCATTTGAAAACATACCATAGACATTTGACGGTGTTGATAATGCATCTTGAGCTTCAGTTAATAATTTTTCCGTATCTGCATCTAAAATATGTTCACGCTTTTCATTGATTAATTTTAAATCAAACGCGTATCGCTTTAAATTATCATTTTCATCGATGAACGTTTGAATTTTAGCTTCATCAATTTGTAAAATTTCAGGAATTAAAAAGCTCCAAGCTGAGCTAAACTTAATAATTAGTTGATGCGCACGTGACTCGAAACCAGTATATTTATCATTGGCAGTATCTTGGTCCTGTTTTAAATGGGCATAAACATATACTTTTTCAAGTTGACTTCCTAGTTCATCTTCAAAGGCCAAAGCCTCATATAATGTTTGTGCATTATCACCAAGATGTCCTTGATATCGTTGCTCTTCTCCAATTTTATTTTCAACTGATTTAAACGCTTGTTCAAACGCTTCATCACTTTCAAAAATAGTAGTTAAATCCCAAGTATATTGAGGATATTGTTGTTCTTGTTCTTCGCGAGTTAGTTGTTGACTCATTATATATACCTCCTTGTGAATGTGATATTTCTAATTTTCTCACGTTCTAGCTTATTTTGCACGTTTAAACATCGAATCAAATGTTTGTTTATATTGTGTAATTAACATGTTTAAAATATCTTCCTCTGTTACAGTCGAAAAAAGTAAATTCCTAAATTTAACGCTTGATTTAAAGGAATTAAAGTTAATTTTATGTGCTAAATACAACAATAACTGTGCTTGCCATGCGATTGGATGAGAATTGATATAAATTTGATTGGGAAAAATATAACCTAAAAATTGAGTAGCTTGATCATCTGATAGTCGTAATTGATATATTGCACTTAAAGTTGGTTCTAAAACTGAATTTTGTCTTCGACATTGTTGAATATAATATTTTATATGATGATTAGCTAATTTAAAGGAAACTGACGGGCATGGTGATTGTAACTTTAATATATTAAGTGGAGAAGTCTGTGTTTTCCTTGCACTAAAGCGCTTGCCTCCAAGATGTTGAATGTGATGATAACAATAAAATGACTTTTCTCTATCATCCCATTCATAAAGTGTGCGCTGTTCTGGATGGATAAAACTACTTTGAAACTGTGTTAGAGTCAATTGATTTCGGCTAAATTGTAGACCTTGAAGCAACCAAATTACATGCTTTCCTACAGACATTAATCCTTTTGTACGCTGCTTTATGATATTAAATGGAATTGTAGAAAGTTGTAATTCAATAACAAATTTGTCATTTATTAAAAGATCAGGGTATTGCTGAATATCAGTTAAAAAAGGTTCTATTTCTACCTTCTGTCCATGCAAAAGATATGATTGAGCAATGTGATATTTCATTTGATAATGTAATTGTGATTCTCCTTTAGCATGTATACATAAACTGTGGGAACGATGGGCAAAATGTGCCTTGACTTTATAACCTCT
This sequence comes from Staphylococcus sp. HMSC059F04, assembly GCF_001812565.1. Classification (NCBI taxonomy): domain Bacteria; kingdom Bacillati; phylum Bacillota; class Bacilli; order Caryophanales; family Staphylococcaceae; genus Staphylococcus; species Staphylococcus sp. HMSC059F04. The sequence continues at coordinate 86,200 of NZ_KV809468.1, forward strand.
CTTTAAAATCACTAACTCCCTACAACTGGGACAATAATAATGCTCGGAATTCATTGCGTCTACTGCCTTTATCAGTTGTCTTTTGTTATTAAATGCACTTAACAAATGTCAACACCTCATAAATATTAAACGTACATTATCTTCAAATTACTTCAACAAAAAAACCAAGACACGCTAACGTATCTTGGTAACTTATAACAACTCATTATTCAGCTGTATCTGGAAAATAACGACGTACTTGAGCAGTTACATTGTAACTCATAATAATTTTTCCATAATCATCTAAATATACTTCAGTCTTATCAGTAGGATAAGCATATTCTAATAATTGACTATAAAAATCATTGATGTCTTCTTGTTCAACCTTCTCATCGAAGTGAATTGCATAATAGTAATTAGAATCAAGCATATAAAGCAAGTCTTCATATGAGTCAGTCGCTTGATTATGATGATAAGCATAATCAATCACATGTTCCAAATCATCAAATTTAACAATAATTGTTCTCATATTGGCACGTTGACTTTGGACAGTATCTGATTTATTAGTAGATTTATTATTGGCACGTTGTTCAAACATATCGTCTGCTTTTTGGTCTTTATCTAACGCACTAGCTGCAAGTAATTCATTTAGCTGCTGGTCAAATTGATCATTTGCATCATCGTCAGACATGTTCATAGCTTCATCCATGGCTTCATCATTTTTAGATTTTGAAATAAGTACTTCTACACCTTTTTCAAATGCATGCACTTGAATCCACAATGGACCTTCGACCACAAATTCTTCTTCTTGATTAATTTCATCCATCATTGACCAAAAGAATTCTTCTCCGCGTTTACGGTTTGTCCATAAATCTTCACGACTAAAACCTCTAGCCTCAATATCACTATAAGTTATAAACAATTTAACAGTTGTTTCATCTACGCGTTCTATTCTCATATCATCTCACTCCTTACAGTCGATGAATCGTAATCATATTGTATTAAAACGTCTGTAAAAATACAATTGATTTGTTCTGAATAATCAAAGCCTCACTATCGATTCCCTATAATAACACATTCCCTAATTTAAGTACAAAAAACAGCACTACGTCACGCAGCGCTGTTGTACATTTAAAATATCATAATTAACACTTTGATAAGTTAAGACCGTTTAAATATTAATCTACTAAACGTTGAGCTTCTTTCAATTGGAAAGTACGAACTTTTCTTGGTAAGAAACGTCTAATTTCATCTTCGTTATAACCCACTTGTAATCGTTTGTCATCTAAAATAATTGGGCGACGTAACAATCCAGGATTATCTTGAATAATAGAATATAAATCTTGTAATGGTAAAGAATCGATATCTACATTCAATTTTTGGTATGTTTTTGAACGAGTAGAAATAATTTCGTCTGTTCCATCTTCAGTCATTTTTAAAATTTGTTTAATTTCATCAATTGTTAAATGTTCAGAAAAAATATTACGCTCCGTATATGGAATGTCATGTTCTTGTAACCATGCTTTCGCTTTACGGCAAGATGTGCAACTTGGTGAAGTAAATAATGTTACCATACATCTCACTCTCCTATAGAATGAATATTATTCATTGATTTTATAATTTAATGATTAAGATATTGCACTTTTTTATCTCTCTTAATCTTACAATACTTATTATAGACATCTAACATTAAAATTAAATGAGAAAATCCTCATTTTTCTGAGAAATCTTTAAATTCTTTCAATATGCCGAAACGTCTTATAAATCAGGTACGTACATAGTTTAACATAACTTTCATTTTAAAGAAATACTGTTATAATAGTTAAAAACGAAATTATTATTTTAGAAAGTAGGCATACATATGGAAACTTTATTTTCTGGAATCCAACCAAGTGGTATACCAACATTAGGTAACTACATTGGAGCCTTAAAGCAATTTGTAGAAGTTCAAGATGACTATGACTGTTTTTTTTGTATCGTTGATCAACATGCAATAACAGTCCCTCAGAATCGTTTAAAGTTACGTAAACAAATTAAACAATTAGCTGCGATTTACTTAGCTTCAGGTATTGACCCAGACAAATCAACGCTATTCATTCAATCTGAAGTACCTGCACACGTCCAAGCAGGTTGGATGCTAACTACAATTGCATCTGTAGGTGAATTAGAGCGAATGACTCAATACAAAGATAAAGCGCAAAAGCGCACAGATGGTATACCAGCCGGCTTACTAACTTATCCTCCATTGATGGCAGCAGACATTGTTTTATATAATACAAACATTGTTCCTGTTGGTAAAGATCAAAAACAACATATGGAATTAACGCGTAATTTAGTTGAACGATTTAACAGTCGCTATAATGATGTGTTAACTAAACCTGAAATTCGCATGCCTAAAATAGGTGGACGAGTAATGAGTCTTCAAGAACCAACTAAAAAGATGAGCAAAAGTGATGATAATCAAAAAAACTTTATTTCATTATTAGATGAACCTCATATTGCTGCTAAAAAAATCAAAAGTGCAGTTACCGACTCTGATGGTATTATCAAATTTGATCGTGATAATAAACCTGGTATTTCTAATCTTTTATCTATATATTCCAGTCTTACAGATGAATCTATTCAAGATATTGAACAGAAATATGAAGGTGAAGGTTATGGCAAATTAAAATCTGACTTAGCGGAAATTGTCAAAGATTTCCTTACTACTTTCCAAGAAAAATATAATGCATTTTATCAATCTGAAGAACTAGATATTATTTTAGATAAAGGCCGCGATAAAGCACATAAAGCGTCAATGAAAACATTGAAAAAGATGGAAAAAGCTATGGGATTGGGACGTAAACGTTAATAACTAAATATAATGTACCCGCTTCAAAGTACTTGAAAACAATCTTGCCGGAGAGAGACTACGAATTCATTATGAATTCGTAGTCTCTCTCCCTTTTATTTTTCATTAAATAGCCATAACCTTTATCAAATTAACGTGATAAAATTTGATTAATAGTAATTATCATTAAGGAGCTGGCTATACATCATGTCAAAAGAACCTGGACACACTTTTTTAGCAAAATTAGGTAAAACACGCTTACGCCCCGGAGGTAAAAAAGCAACAGACTGGTTAATTACTCAAGGACAATTTAGTTATAAAAAACAAGTGTTAGAAGTAGCTTGTAATATGTGTACGACCTCCATTTATTTAGCCAAAACATATCAATGCCACATTACAGCCGTAGATTTAAATAAAAAAGCACTTGATAAAGGTCGTTTAAATGTTAAAAAAGCTCATTTAGAACATCTCATACAGCTACAGCAAGCAAATGCTATCCGCCTTCCTTTCGAAGATAATCAATTCGATATTGTTTTAAATGAAGCGATGCTTACCATGTTACCAATGAAAGCAAAACAACAAGCAGTAGCAGAATACTTTCGAGTGCTAAAACCAGGAGGTATATTACTCACTCAAGATGTTGCTGTTATGAATGATGATAAGGAAAAAGAAGTAATTCAACACCTATCGTCTGCAATCAATGTCAATGTAACACCGCTTACACCAGAGCATTGGACACAACTTTACAAAGAAGCTGGATTTAGTAGCGTACATAATCACTATGGACCTATGACATTAATGACACCAAAAGGTATGATTTATGACGAAGGTATATTTGGTACAATTAAAATAATTAAAAATGCACTAAAAAAAGACAATCGCTCTATGTTTAAACGCATGTTTATCACATTTAAAAATCATAAATCAGATTTAAATTACATCGTACATGCAGCCACCAAATAAGTTATTTGTTGAATTAGCAAGTGAAATTTATAACAAAGAAAAAATGAGATATAATAGCCTTTTAAAACCTGGCATTACAGCTAATAATATAATTAATATGAAAAAGGCGATAATTTAGTCGTTATGACTATTCTCGCCTTTTTCATATTAATTTCACAACTTTTCCTAGTAGAACTTCAATTTATAGGTAATGGTAGGTAAATATTATTTATTTCTTCTTACCTGTTTCTCTATCAATCGATTTATCAATATATACATGTTTTAATGAATAGTTTGGGCCAACTTTGTGGAAGTAAAAGTTTTTCACTTGAGGATTCATCAAGTGTGCTTCTCCTTTTTGATATATTGGTGCTACTGGCGCATCATCTAACAATAATTCTTCTGCTTGCTTCATTGCTTGATATCTTTCATTTGTTTTCTGCAATAAATCACCTTTAGCCGATTTTATCAAACTATCATATTTTTTATTACCCCAGTCTGTATTGTTTTGTGCGTTTCCTGTCGTCATAATTTCTAAATATGCGGTTGGATCGGGATAATCTGCAGACCAACCACCTAATGATGCTTGGAAATTCTCAGTTAATTCTAAATTTACTCTTTGTTTAAATGGCAATTGTTTTATTTTTAGTGTTACACCTGGCAAGTTTTTTTCAACTTGTGATTTTATATATTCAGCTGCTATTTTAGCATCTGGTGTATCCTCTGTGTTCATTGAAAAAGCAATTTGATTTTTTCCTAATTCTTTTTTAGCTTTATCCCAATGTGACTTAGCAGATTTTGGATTATATTTTAATTCTGAATTTATAGTACTTGCAAAATCTTTATTGTTTGGGGATTTTGCAACGCCTTTAGCAGTAAAAGTATTAGCAGGTGTAGAACCGTTGTTTTTAACTGAATCTACAAAGCCTTGTTTATTAATAGATTGTGCGATAGCCAACCTTAAATTTTTATTTTTAAAAGCTGGAAATTCTTTTTCATTCATTTTAATAAAAAAGGTGCCTGAAGTTAAACGATATTTTAAACCACTTGATTTTTTATATTTATTAACTTGATCAGCAGTAATCGTTGTATCATCTATTGAACCCGTATCGTATAAGGAAGCACCAGCCTGTTGATCCTTAAGTACTTTATAATTTACTTTATCTAGTTTAACCTTATCTCTATCCCAATATTTATCATTTTTTGACAACATTATTTTATCTTCTGGTTTCCATTGATCAACTTTAAAAGGTCCGTTATAAACTGCTTTGTTAGCTTTTGTTCCATAACTTTCACCATATTTTTTGGCAATTTTTTCATTTTGTGGATCGAATGTGTTTAAAGCTAATAATTGGTTAATATATGGAATTGGTTTTTCTAAATCTATCTTTAAAGTATGACTATCTAAAGCTTTAATCCCTAAGTCTTTAACTGGCTTTTTTCCTGTATTAATCTGTGATGCATTTTTGATATCATTCATAATATACGCAAATTCTGACCCTGTTTTAGGATTAACTACCTTTCTCCAAGCATAAACAAAATCTTGCGCCGTGACAGGATCTCCATTTGACCATTTCGCATCTTTTTTCAACTTAACTGTCAATGTCTTTCCGCCGTTTGATTTTTTAGGAAAATCTTGGGCTACCCCTAATTCTGCTTTGTCTCCACGTCCAAGTACATATAATCCTTCAAAGGCTTGCGCTGTAACTTCAAATGATATTTCTTCTGTAATTAATCCTGTATCTAGTGAAGACATATCTTGAGTTAAAACTTTTCTAAACACATTTCCTTTGTCGGAATATAAACTTTCTTTATTGCCACACCCAGTAAGTGCAGTGCTTGTAACTAAGAAAAATGCAAGTATCGACATCAACTTTTTCATGTTCTTATTCCCCCTTCCCCTAAATTTAAGTATGACTAACCATTGACTGTGTCTTGAGCTGTTCTGCTTCTTCATTTGTCACAAAAACATAATGTTCTGGCCGTATTTCCATTAATGTTCTATCATTATCAAGGTTATCATCAGCGATATAAGCAACACGTTCTCTTGTTCTTTCACTTTCCGGATCAGGTTGAGGAACAGCTGAAAGTAAAGATTTTGTGTAATCGTGTAGTGGATGATGATATATCTCTTCAGAAGGTCCTAATTCAACTATTTTCCCAAAATACATGACAGCAATACGATCTGAAATATATTTAACCATCGATAAATCATGTGCAATAAATAAGAATGTAATACCTCGTTCTTGTTGTAACTTCAGCATTAAATTTACGACTTGTGCTTGAATAGATACGTCCAGTGCTGATATTGGTTCATCGGCAATAATAAATTCTGGTTCTACTGCTAATGCACGAGCAATGCCGATACGTTGGCGTTGACCACCAGAGAATTCATGTGGATATCTGTTCGCATGTTCTTTACTTAACCCTACCGTTTCAAGCAAATCATAGACACGTTTCTTGCGATCACGTTTATTTACTGCCATTTTATGAATATCTATGCCTTCTGCTACGATATCCATAACTTTTAAACGTGGGTTTAATGATGCATATGGATCTTGAAAAATCATTTGAATTTTCTTATTGAATCGTAGTGAGTCTTTCCTATTTTTTATTTTTTGAATATCTACGCCATCATACATAATTTCACCACTGGTAATTTCATTTAATTTAATAATTGCTTTTCCAGTCGTTGATTTACCACAACCTGATTCTCCAACAAGCCCTAATGTCTCACCCTTATAAATATTAAATGAAATATCTTCTATGGCTCTTACTTCATTTCGTTTACCCTCATTGAAATATTGTTTAAGGTGTTTAACTTCTAGTAAAATATCTTTATTTTTCATTAAACGACACCCTTTCTACTTTTAGTGGCTTGTCGTAATTATTAGGCATGTTATGAGCCCTTTTCTGAACCATTTCTGGTGGTTCAACTTTAGGCGCGCGCTCATCTAACAACCACGATTTCACAAAATGCGTAGGAGAAATTTTAAACCATGGTGGTTCGGCTTTGAAATCAACATCTAATGCATATTGACTACGACGCGCAAACGCATCGCCTTGTGGTGGATTTAATAAGTCGGGTGGAGTGCCTGGAATTGCAACCAATGGTGTATCATTTTTAGTATCTAAATCTGGCATTGATGACAACAACCCCCATGTATAAGGATGTTTAGGATCATAAAATATTTCATCCACATCCCCAGTTTCAATCATTTGACCACCATACATCACGGCAACTCTATCAGCAATATTCGCTACAACACCTAAATCATGAGTAATAAATATAATTGACGTATTAATTTTCTGTTGTAACTTTTTCATTAAATCTAAAATTTGAGCCTGCATTGTTACGTCTAAAGCCGTTGTTGGTTCGTCGGCAATTAATACTTTAGGCTCACATGCTAAAGCGGTAGCTATAACAATTCTTTGTCGTTGTCCACCTGAAAATTGATGAGGATATGCTTTAAATCTTTTTTCTGCATTTGGTAATCCAACTAAATTGAGTATTTCTAGCGCGCGTTTCTTTGCCTGCGATTTACTAAAATGCTTATGCTTAATTAGTGGTTCCATGACTTGTTTGCCTATTTGCATTGTAGGGTTCAGTGATGTCATTGGATCTTGAAAGATCATCGAAATATCTTTACCTCGTAATTTTATCAACTCATTTTCTGACTTTTGTGCTAAATCTTCCCCTAAGAAAATAATTTCGCCCTGTTTAATTCTTCCGGCATCCCCTTGGAACAATTTCGTAATTGCTTTTGTAGTCACAGATTTTCCAGAACCTGATTCACCTACGATGGCTAAAGTTTCGCCCTTATTCAAATAGAAATCTACACCTCTAACGGCTTGCACTTCCCCAGCGATAATATCAAAGGAAACATGCAAATCATTCACTTCTAATACTCTTTCTGACATCTCATATGCCTCCTTTATTTACGCATTTTAGGATCAAATGCATCACGTAATCCATCGCTGAATAAATAGAAGAATAAAATCAATAAACTTAGTACTGTGGCTGGTATGAATAATTCATGTGGATGTATGAGCAACATCGCACGACCATCATTGACTAGTGAACCTAGTGACGTTTGTGGGGCAGGCACTCCAATTCCTATAAAGCTTAAAAATGCTTCAAAGAAAATAGCACTAGGAACTGTAAACATTGATGTAACAACAATAGCTCCTAATGTATTAGGCAAAATATGTTTGAATATTAAGTTGAATTTTGAAGCACCAAGTGTTCTTGAAGCCATCACAAATTCTTGATTTTTTAATTTTAAAAATTCTCCTCGCACAACCCTACTCATGCCTAGCCATCCTGTAATCGACATTGCTAAAATAATCGTCCAAATAGAAGGCTCAAAAATCAATACAAACAAAATAACTACGATTAAATTAGGAATAGAAGCAACAATTTCAAGAATACGTTGCATAACATTATCTACTCTACCGCCAAAAAATCCCGAAATGGCACCATATACAACGCCTATGAAAATATCTAAAATAGCAGCGACAATCCCAATAAACAAGGAAATTTGGGCACCCTTCCATGTACGGGTCCATAAATCACGACCGAGTTGGTCTGTACCAAACCAAAAGTTTTCGTTCACTTTTGCCTTATCATATGCATTTGACCCGTCAGAACCTGTGCCATCAAATGGTAAAAAAGATACTTTATCTAACACTGGAATTTTAGCTGGTAGATTACGGCGATTAACATCTTGTTCCGCATAATCATGATGACTTAACATCGGTCCAATAAACGCAAGTATAACAATGAGAATCAGCCCAATCATTCCTACAATCGCAAGTTTATTACGCTTAAGCTGTGCCCATGCATCTTGCCAAAAATTCTTACTCTCGCGTTGCATTTCTGGTTCTTTGTTCAAGTCGATGTCACGCATAACAAAATCAGTGGCCATAATACCTTCTGACGTATGCGTCATAGCAGCATTAGATTGATCATCAAGTGACTTGTCTATATTTTGTGTCATTGTTTTTTACCCCCTTGAACACGAATTCGTGGGTCTATCATTCCATATAAAATATCCACAATAAATATTGATACTATAAATAGTGTACTAAATAGAATAGTAGTGGCCATAATAACTGAGAAATCATTTGTAGTTATAGATCTAACAAATTGATCCCCTAATCCAGGTACCCCAAAAATATTTTCTATTGTAAGTGTGCCAGTTAAAATCCCAGCTAACATTGGCACAATAATCGTGATAATCGGTATTAAAGCATTGCGTAATGCATGTCCGAAAAGCACACGCATAGATGAATTACCTTTTGCTCGCGCTAACAATATGTAATCTGAGCTTAATACTTCAATCATTTCTGCTCTAATATAGCGCGCTACTGTTGCCATCACACTCGCAGATAATGCAAGAGACGGTAATACGGCTGTTGAAAATCCTTCCCAGCCTGCAACTGGAAACCACCGCAATCTAACTGCAAAAACGTATTGAAGTAATACAGCCAGCACAAAAGAAGGAACTGATACTGCAATAACAGAAATAACTGTTGTTGTGTAATCAACCCATGTATTTTGCTTTGTTGCTGCGGCTACACCTAAAATAAGACCTAACAGTACACCAATAATCATAGCTGTTATCCCCATTTCCATGGATGGAATTAATCGTGGCCCTATTAAATCCCATACAGGCTGATTATGATATTGAAATGAATAGCCAAAATCGCCAGTAACAACATTTTTTAAATAATGTAAATATTGCACCGCTACTGGATCATTCAAACCATATTTTTCATTTAAAATCGCCTTCTGTTCAGCATTTAATTTAGCATCATTAAATGGTGAACCCGGCATTAATTTCATTAAGAAAAAGGTAATCGTGATAATAATAAAGAGCGAAATAAACATATACATTAATCGTTTTAATACATACTTTGACATCTAATCCCCCCTAATTAATTGTCGAAATTAACATTCCCTTCAAAATATTCAGAAATATTTAATAACATTATATATACTTTTTTCATATAATTGCAATATAGTTTCACAATTTATTAAGAAAATCTTTTAACTGGTAACTTTAAATAACGTTAGCTTTTCTAAATATGGATTATGTATTTATCTTTGTGAATAAGTGCGGTAAACTGATATAACATACGAAAGCGGAGTGAAAAGATGAAACAAAAATACACTTTTGGAATGGGACTATTACTTATTCCTTTAATTTCATTCATTGTCTGGTTATGTCGTCAGCACACACTAATCAATTATTTAAATAATTTATTCATCATTGCTACCATATGTTTTATCACGCTATTTCTTCTCTTAATCATTCAAGAAGGCATTTTTGATGCAACAAGTTTTGGATTTAGAAGACTAAAATACCAATTATCTTCGAAGAAAAAGCGTACAATGATTGAAGATGATGAATTTTTCAATCCACAGCACGTAAAAAAAGAAGACTACCCAATATTTGATTGGCTCGTCCCTCTGTTAATCATTTCCCTTATTTATATTATTATTTCAATCATTATATCGTTATTACTATAAAAAGCTTTCTTGCTATTATCTCATAACAAGAAAGCTTTTTATTTTAATTTTTATGCTTCGAATTTTTTAAATACAAGTACAGCATTATGGCCACCAAATCCAAGGCTATTACTCATAGCATGCGTAATTTCTAAATCTTGTGCTTCATTTGGTACAAAATCTAAATCACATTCAGGGTCAGGTGTCATTGCATGAATTGTTGGTGCAACTATAGAGTCTCTAATAGACAACGCTGAGAATATTGCCTCAATGCCACCCGTAGCACCTAATAAGTGTCCAGTCATTGACTTAGTTGAACTTACTTTCAAGTTGTTCACAGCGTCACCAAAGGTATTTTTAATTGCCTGAACTTCAAACAAATCACCTACTGGCGTACTTGTACCATGTGCATTTAAATATTGAACATCTTTTGCTTCGATACCTGCATCATCTAATGCAGCTTGCATTGCTCTTGAACCGCCTTCACCTTGAGGTGCTGGCGCAGTAATATGATAAGCATCGCCAGTTGTTCCGTAACCTACAATTTCTGCATAAATATTTGCGCCACGCGCTTGTGCAGATTCTAATGATTCAATAAACAGAATGCCTGCACCTTCACCCATGACAAAACCATCGCGCCCTTCTTGGAAAGGTCGGCAAGCAGTCTCTCTGTCATTATTTGTTGATAATGCACGGCTAGCGCTAAATCCTGCAATTGCCATGTCAGTTATTGGCGCTTCTGTACCACCAGTAATCATTGCATCTGCATCACCACGTTGGATAATTTTGAATGCTTCACCAATTGAGTTTGTACCTGTAGCACATGCGGTCACTGTTGAACCGTTAGGGCCTTTTGCACCAGTATCAATCGAAACTTGTCCAGTAGCCATATCCGGAATTAGCATCGGTACGAAAAATGGGCTTACACGTCTAGGACCTTTTTCTAATAATTGATTATGCGCATATTCAAACGTTTCCATACCACCGATACCCGAACCAATCCATACGCCAATACGCGCCGCATTATCATCGTTAATTTCATATTGTGCATCTTCCAATGCTTGACGTGCTGCTACAACTGCATATTGGGTGAAGCGATCCATTCGACGCGCTTCTTTGCGATCTAAGTAGTCTTCTATATTAAAATCTTTTAATTCTCCAGCCAATTTCACGTTATACGGGTCGGTATTAATTCGAGTAATTTCATCGATACCGTTTACCCCTTTAAGTGCATTATTCCAAGAAGTATGTGCATCATTACCAATTGGAGATAGTGCACCTATACCAGTGATGACCACTCTATTTTTCTCACTCATACATTATTTCCTCCTATTTTCCCCATTTGATAACCATAGCGCCCCAAGTTAGACCGCCACCGAAACCAACTAATACTAATGTATCATCGTCTTTAATTCTGCCATTTTCTAATTCTTGATTAATACTAAGAGGTATGGAAGCTGCGGAAGTATTACCAAATCGATTAACAGATACACTCATTTTGTCTTTATCGAGACCTAGACGTTCTCGTGCTGATTCCATAATTCTAATATTTGCTTGGTGTGGCACAAACATATCAATATCTTCAGATTTTAATCCTGCTTTTTCAACCACACGTTTTGACGCTTCACCCATAATTCTAACCGCAAACTTAAATACTTCACGACCATTCATTACTAATTTACCATTTTCTTGGTTTAGGTATAAGTATTTTCCACCGCTACCATCTGAACCCATTTCATAACTGATAATGCCTCTACCTTCAGAAACTTCACCAATAACGGCAGCACCGGCACCATCTCCAAATAATACAGCTGTTGAACGATCTGTTAAGTCAGTAATTTTTGATAGCTTATCAGCACCTACAACTAAGATATTATGATAATCTCCTGATTGTATATATTGTTTTGCGGTAATCATTGAATACATAAAACCAGAACAAGCAGCTAATTGATCCATAGTTGGTATTTTACCTGTTTCTAGTTTGTCTTGCAGTATATTTGCTACAGATGGAAAAGGCATATCCCCCGTAGCTGTAGCTACGATAATCATATCTATATCTGACGGTTCTAAACCTGCATCTGCAATAGCTTTTTTACTTGCTTCATATGCTAGATCAGATGTGTCTTGATCTTCTCTAGCCCAACGTCTTTCTTTAATACCTGTCATTTTAGAAATCCATTCATCTGATGTTTCTAAGAATTGCTCAAAATAGGCATTGTCGATTACTTTTTCAGGATAGTATGTCCCAAAACCTTTGATACCCACGTTCATGGATGACACCCTCTTACTTCATTTTTTAATACCAGGTATTAATTTAACATTTGTCTCTATTAAACTCAAGCAGATACCTTTTAAATCATTCAAAATGCGATTATTGCTATCACGTTATATCGAAAATTACATCATTTTATTCAAAAAATGCAACGGTATCATATGATTGTCACTATACAAATAATCAATGATAGACTACAATAGTATTATATATTAAGAGTGGAGGTAAAAACATTCATGAGACACCTCGTAACATTTATTTGGTCTTTAATTTTATTACAAATGGTTAATTTTGTATTGAATAGTTTAAATGGTGGTGGTACGCTAAATTTCATTACACCAGTAATTATTGCAGTTATTTTCACTTTATTTGTAATTCTTATTAGCTCTATGAATGAAGCACCACGTGAAGTAGAACATTCAAAAAAATAATACCGTTATATCTCAATTGTCGACAAGGTTCTGGACTTTGTCGTTTTTTTATACATTATTATTTAAAACTAGCAAATCATCTAATTAAATCTATAATAAAAAAGTCGAGGAAGTGACTTAATTTTCACTTTCTCGGCTTTAATATTTAACTCTTTATTTATCTGTTGGTCGTTGAACATCGAATGTTAATTCTTGTTGGTCATTGATATCAACGTACACGTTTGTACCTTCCGGCATGTGTTCTTTAATCATCATACGTGCTAAAGGTGTTTCAATTTGCCGTTGGACAAATCGTTTTAATGGTCTAGCACCAAACTGTGGCTCGTATGCTTCTTCTCCTAACCATTGTTTAGCCGCATCTGATACTTCGATTGAAATGCGTTGATCCATTAAGCGAATGTTTAATTGCGTCATGATTTTATCAACAATCATACTCATATCACTAACTGATAATGGTTTAAATAATACAATATCATCCATTCTGTTTAAAATCTCTGGTTTAAAGAAAGCATGCAAGCTATCCATAACCGCTTTTTCAGTTTCTTCAGTAATGCTACCTGTGTCTTTTACATTTTCAAGAAGAATTTGGGAACCAATATTACTAGTCATGATAATAATTGTATTTTTAAAATCTACGCTACGTCCTTTAGAATCAGTTAACCGACCTTCATCTAAGATTTGCAATAACACATTAAAGACGTCACTATGCGCTTTTTCAACTTCATCTAATAAAATAACTGAATAAGGATTACGTCTAACCGCTTCTGTTAATTGTCCACCTTCATCATGTCCTACATAGCCTGGAGGGGCACCAATCAATCTAGATACAGCATGTTTCTCCATATACTCACTCATATCAATACGAATCATATGTTTTTCTGAGTCGAATAATGATGCTGCTAGTGATTTAGCTAATTCTGTTTTACCAACACCAGTAGGTCCTAAGAAAAGGAAACTACCAATTGGTCTATTAGGATCTTTAATACCTGCACGTGCTCTTACAACAGCATCTGATACCAAATCAACAGCTTTATCTTGACCTACAACACGTTCATGCAAGATATCACTTAAACTTAATAATTTTTCTCTTTCTGTTTCTACTAATTTAGATACCGGTATACCTGTCCATTGACTTACTATATCGCCAATTTCTTCATCAGACACAACCTCGCGAATCATGCGCTCGCTATCGCCTTGTTCGTCTTGGAAAGCATCTTCAAATTCTTGTAATTCTTTTTCTAGTTGTGGTATTTTACCGTATTGTAATTCGGCAGCTTTTTCAAGATTACCTTCAGTTTGTGCATCTTCTAAAGCTTGACGACTACGATCTAATTCGGCACGTTTTTCTTGCACTTTGGCAATTTTTTCTTTTTCTTGTTCAACACGTGATTGTAATGACGCTTGTTTTTCTTTTTCATTTGATAATTCTTCTTGTAATTCTTCCAATCGCTGTTTACTTGCGTTATCAGATTCGTTTTTTAAGGCACTTTCTTCAATTTCTAACTGCATAACACGGCGATTCACTTGATCTAATTCAGTCGGATTTGATCCCATCTCTGTGCGAATTGTTGCACATGCTTGGTCGACTAAATCTATAGCTTTATCTGGTAAGAAACGATCTGTAATATAACGGTCAGACAATTCCGCTGCAGCTACAAGTGCACGGTCTTGGATTCTAACACCATGATAAACTTCATAACGTTCTTTCAAACCACGTAAAATAGAAATTGTGTCCTCTACGTCTGGTTCGCTCACGCCTACTTTTTGGAAACGACGTTCTAATGCTGAGTCTTTCTCAATATATTCTCTATATTCATTTAAGGTTGTAGCACCAATACAGTGTAATTCGCCTCGAGCTAGCATTGGTTTCAACATGTTACCAGCATCCATGGCGCCATCTGTTTTTCCAGCTCCAACAAGCATATGAATCTCATCAATAAATAATATGATACGTCCATCTGAATCTTTTACTTCTTTTAATACAGCTTTAAGACGTTCTTCAAATTCACCACGATATTTTGCCCCTGCAACTAATGCGCTTAAGTCTAACTCAAAAATCGTTTTATCTAACAAAGATTCAGGTACATCTTTTTTGACTATTCGTTGGGCAAGACCTTCTACAATAGCAGTTTTACCTACCCCTGGTTCACCAATTAATACCGGATTGTTTTTAGTTTTACGACTTAAAATTCGAATTGTATTACGAATTTCTTCATCTCTACCAATAACAGGATCCATTTTACCTTGACGAACTTCTTCTACAAGGTCACGACCATATTTTTCTAATGCTTCATAATTTACTTCAGGATTTTGAGAAGTCACGTGATTTCCCCCTCTAATTTTTTTTATTATTTCTTTAATGACAACTTGTTTATTCTCTATTGTTTGTTGCATGATTGTATCTATATCCATAGCGGCTCTGAGTACATGTTCCATAGAGATATAGTCATCTTCGTATGCTTTCATATAATGTTCAGATTTAGTCATTAATTCATTGGCTTTTGCACTAATATATTGACCATATTGTATATTGTCACCTTGTACACTTGGATAGCTTTGTAACTTTTCAGCATAATCTGCTTCAAGCTTATCAACATCGATATTTGCACGTTCTAAGATGCTTTTGATTAAACTGTCCGGTTGTTCTAATGCGCCTTTTAAAATGGCTTCTATTTCAATATTTTGTAATTCATGTGTTTTACTTAATTCAACAGCACGTTGTAACGCACCTTGAAGTGCGTGTGTCATTTGGTTAATGTCCAATTATTTCACCCCTACATTATCAGAGTTGGCCAAATTTTGACTTTGACTTTCTTTGACCTTAACTATATTATAGTCGCTCTTTTGCCTTTACGCAACTATTACACTCAACTTTTTGGTTTTAATTTTTGCTTGTAGCGTTTGATATCAGTTTTACTAGTATTTAAAGAAAAAGAACACTAACTTCATAACATCAAGAAATTAGTGTTCTTTATTTAATTTATATCTCAATTAACCCACACCAAGGGCAATCTTGGCATAGCGAGACATCATGTCTTTATTCCATGGTGGATTCCATACAATATTAACTTCAGTATCTTGGATTTCTGGAATTTCTGCTAACACGGTTTTAATTTGATCAATAATCTGTGGCCCTAAAGGACACCCCATCGATGTTAAAGTCATTTCAACTGTACATAATCCTTCTTCATCTACATCTACTTTATATACTAAACCTAAATTCACGATATCAATACCTAATTCAGGGTCGATTACCATTTCAAGAGCACCTAGGATACTATCTTTTAAAGCTTCTTCCACGAGTATCACCTCTCAATATTTGTCTGTATACTAATATATCAAATATCCGACAAAACGCCAATAAAATGCTATGATACTAATAAAATGAAAAATGTTTGAGGAGAACTATATGCAACCTTATTTAATATGCCTCGATTTGGACGGCACATTACTAACAGATGATAAAGAAATCAGCCCTTATACAAAGGAAATTTTAACGGAATTGCAAAAGGCTGGACACCATATCATGATCGCGACAGGTCGTCCCTATCGCGCAAGTCAAATTTATTATCATGAACTTAATTTAGAAACACCTATTGTTAATTTCAATGGTGCTTTCGTACATCATCCAAAAGATGCTCAATTTGACACAATTCATGAAGTTTTAGATTTAGACATCGCTAAAAGTGTCATCGAGGTACTACAACAAGCAAACGTAACAAATATTATTGCCGAAGTACAAGATCATGTTTTTATCAATAATGAAGATCCTCGATTATTCGAAGGTTTTTCTATGGGTAATCCTAAAATAAAAACGGGTAATCTATTAAATTCTCTTGACACACCGCCAACATCTCTACTTGTGGAAGCTGAGGAAATTCATATTAATCGCATTAAGCAAATGTTAACACGGTTTTATGCTGAAAATATTGAACATCGTCGTTGGGGTGCACCATTCCCTGTCATTGAAATAGTAAAACGGGGTATAAGTAAAGCACGTGGCATTGATGTTGTTAAAGACTATTTGAATGTGCCAACATCTCGAATTATCGCTTTTGGTGATGAAGATAATGATTTAGAAATGATTAAATATGCGAAATTTGGTGTTGCCATGGATAATGGACTAGATGAATTAAAACATGTTGCAAACCACGTTACTCATGACAACAATAGCGATGGCATTGGTCGTTATTTAAATGAATTTTTTGATTTAGGATATAACTATTAAGGATAATGCATTCAGTACATTATATTTAAGGAGAATGAAGACATGCAAAAAATGATTGTAGTAGGTGCTGTAGCTGGTGGCGCTACCTGTGCAAGTCAAATTAGAAGATTAGATAATGACTGTAAGATTACAATATTTGAGCGAGATCGTGATATGAGCTTTGCTAATTGTGGCTTACCCTATTATCTAGGTCAAATTGTTTCATCTCGAGATCAATTATTACCTATTACCCCAAGCTCATTTAAAGAAGATAAAAACATTGATGTTAAAACATACCATGAAGTTGTCGCCGTCGATACGCAACGCAATATTGTAACCGTCCGAGATCGACAGAAAAATCAAACCTTTGAAGCAGCGTATGATAAATTGATTCTCAGCCCAGGTGCAAATGCTAACAAACTCAACAGCGATAGTCCTATGGTTTTTACACTTCGCAATATGGAAGATACTGACCAAATAGACAAATATATTAAAAACCATCACGCACAACGTGCACTTATAGTTGGTGCGGGTTATATTGCTTTAGAAATTCTTGAAAATTTATATCATCGTGGTTTAGATGTCACATTAATCCATCGCTCTGAACATATTAATAAACTGATGGATAGCGACATGAATCAGCCAATTTTGGAAATGCTGAACAAACATAAAATACCATATCGATTTAATGAAGAAATCGATGATATTGACGGCTCAATCGTTCACTTTAAATCAGGTCACTCTGAACAATATGATATTGTTATAGAAGGCGTAGGAACACATCCAAATTCTAAATTCCTTGAGTCTTCAAATATCCAACTAGATACACAAGGTTTTATTCCAGTAAATGATAAATTTGAGACAAATATTAGCAATGTTTATGCGCTTGGAGATGTGATAAAATCACATTATCGCCATGTAAATCTCCCTGCACAAGTCCCATTGGCTTGGGGAGCCCATCGTGCGGCTAGTATTATTGCTGAACAAATTGCTGGGAATTCAAATATTACTTTTAAGGGCTATTTAGGCTCAAATATTGTTAAATTTTTTGATTATTCATTCGCCAGTGTAGGTATAAAGCCTAGTGAATTGAAGCATTTTGACTATAAAATGGTTGAAATTACTGGTGGAACACATGCTGGCTATTACCCAGGAAATGATAAATTGCATCTACGTGCCTACTTTGATACAAATAATCGTAAAATCATTCGTGCTGCTGCAGTAGGAAAACAGGGTGTGGATAAACGCATCGACGTGCTGTCAATGGCCATGATGAATGACTTAACAATTGATGCACTTACCGAATTTGAAGTCGCCTATGCGCCACCTTATAGTCATCCCAAAGATTTAATAAATATGTTGGGCTACAAAGCACGTAATCTTTAAAAATTTTAGGCAACGATTAATTAAATCTAGCATATAAAGCGAGCCATTATTACGAAGTATTGAAGCTAAAAATAAGCACAAAGATGATGTTGAATTTCAAACCATCTTTGTGCTTATTATCTTGAGATTTATATCCTATCCTGTTTTCTAGAGATAATGTACCAATCTCTTCTATCAAATGATTATTTAACTTAATCCGAACATTTTGGTTAATGGACCAAGTGGTAAAATAATTCCTAAAATGATTGTAATCACAATTAATGCAATTGTCGTCCAAAATAATCCTTGTGTTGATTCATGCTTTTTACGTTTTATGATCGTTACTTCCATTAAAGCAACTACTGCTATGCCACATACCATTTTGAGTGTCAATAACATGTGGTTGCCTCCACCACTTGCAAATTCTTTAATAATTATCCAAAATCCAGAGATTAACGTTAGCAAAATAACAACCCTCAACACCATATGTAATGGTTTAGCTGTAGGCGTCCCACCTTGTGTTTTTGAATAATTAAGATATGTCACTATAAACATTATAATCGCAAGCACCCAGCTTAAAATATGTACATGTAACAAAACTTTATCCCCCCCACTAAAAAATATCAATAATTACTTAAATAAATATAACATATTTATCACTCTACTGTATTCATCATCATTTACATTTATAACAATACATGTGCATCAAATCATAATTAAAAAGGTCTGGCACCTGCAAAACAGCGGAAACAAGCCTTTGAAATCATAGACTAAAGTACAATATTCATGGAACCATTCATTCTACAATTCATCACTAAATACAGAATATGAATTTTTCACGTTAAAACGATAATTTCAATAACAAAAATGTGAGCGGGACACAATTCATAATGAATTCGTAGTCCCGCCCCAGCAAGTTGACTAGGATTGAAAAAAGCTTAGTATAAGCGTATTTTTAATCCAGTCAACGACTGCTAATATATATTTCATAGCCTAAAACATAATGATGTCCCAGACTGATTTGTTATTAAGTAAGAGACGATTTATATCTTAACCTCTATAACTATATGTTTACACACTAACTTATTCTGCAATATATGTTGTTAACGTACCAATATTGTCAATTGTTACTTTTACTTCATCGCCAGGTTGTAAATATTGTGGTGGCTCCATTCCAGCTCCAACCCCAGCCGGTGTACCAGTTGCAATAATGTCACCTGGATGTAATGCGACATATTTTGAAATTTCTTCAATTAATTCATCAATTTTTAAAATCATTTCTCCTGTATTACCATCTTGACGGATATCATTATTTACTTTAGTCACTATATTTACATTTTCCGGTGTTGGTAATTCATCTTTAGTCACAATAAATGGTCCCATAGGGCAACCACCCGTTAAGCTTTTAGATAAAAATGCTTGGTCTTGAGCATCCTGCGCTTTACGATCTGTAATGTCATTGATAATAGTATACCCATAGACATAATCTAGCGCTAAAGCTTTAGGAATTTTCTCACCTGATTTACCAATAACAATACCAAGTTCACCTTCATAATCCAATTGATCTGTAATATCTTTATGATTCGGAATTGTAGCATTATCGCCGATTAACGATGAAGCTGCTTTTGTAAATACATAGAGGCGTTGGACTTCATGATTAAGTTCGCTCGCATGATCTTGATAGTTTCTCCCAAAAGCAATAACATTATTTGGCGGTGTCACTGGTGGTAAAAATGTAATATCTTTGAATGCTATTTTATAATCCTCTGCTCTGCCACTATCTTCTGCAGCAACAACAGCTTTTCGTACTTGTTCTTGAAAATCTAACGTTTGGTTTTGTTGTAAGCCCGCTAATAATGATTTAGGATGAAAATCCCCTTCTGCAAAATCAGCAAATACTTTTGTTAAATCCCAAACCGCATCTTCACGTTTTACTTTCACGCCGTAAGATGTGACGTCTTCATGTTTGAATGACAAGAATTTCATTCATTATCAACTCCTCATCTATATCTTAACTCATATTATAACTATAATTTTCTTAAAATCACAAATATATATGTCCGAAAATTTCAAAAGTTAGCTCATACATTATGACAAACCTTGTTCAAATAATTTCGCTTTAAAAATCTTGATTGGACTGAACTATATGGATAATCTACCAAACTGGAAGAAATATAAAGAACCTTTTACTTCAGTATGGAGCATGGTTTCTAAAGCATTTTTATAATATTGCATTTGAATGCGATATTTTTCTTTAAGTTGTTCTCCTATTTCTTCATCTGTCATACCTTTTCGTCTATTAAAAGCATCTGTCTTATAATCAACAAAGTAATATTGATTATCTTTCTTATAAATTAGATCAATCATACCCTGAATAATCGCTACGTCTTCATGGTTATCTGATATATTATCAACTTTTGCTTGATTTACAACAAAAGGTAATTCACGATAAATTTGTTCAGCTTCTGCGATTTCAAGATATAAATCACTTTGAATAAACGTCATTATTTCTGGAAATTTAATGTCTTTCTTAGCATCATGTTCAATAATTTGTTGTGTGATTAAATGATCAATATATTGCTCCAATGCTTCCTCTGTCATACGCTCAGGTTTGAAAGGCAAATGTTGCATGACAGTATGCATTAATGTTCCTACTTCGTTGGCTTTACGCTTCGTAACATGACGCATAAATCTTGGCCGTTCATATGTCGCAACACCAATGCGATATTGTCGAACGCGATCGTAGTTCGTATTGCTTTCTTCAGTTTCCAGTTGTCGTTTTAATTCAGATACGGATTGCTTAGAAGGCTTAGTGGTATTAATCACGTTTGGATATTTAAACTTAAGCTTTTGCGTAATTTTCGCCTTAATATCATCGTTGCCTGTATCCAACGTATTAAGATCCGAAATAGAACGCTGCTCATTCATATCTTGATGATTAGCTTCAATAATATCTTCAAAATAATCAATAATGATATTTACGTTTGGTCTTATGTTTTCTGCTAAATTTGCAATATCATTTTCGAACATTAAATCCGGTGTCAGTTCATAGGACTTATGCTTCGACAAAATACCATAAATAAGTTCAAAAGGATGTTCTGCCGTCAAACGCTCATTAATAGCTATATGTGAACCTGAAATAGCTAATTTTTCGTACTCTTCAAGTTTTTTTGTGGATTTAAGTCTGCCAATTAAAATAAGTTGTTCCTTTGCACGTGTCAATGCCACATAAATTAAACGCATTTCTTCTGATATCATTTCTTTTTCTGTTATTGCTTTATAAGCAACAGATGACAGTGAAGGATATGCCATATTTTTATCAATATCATAATAATCGATACCTAAACCATATTTTTGGTTTAAGATAACTTGTTCCCGTAAATCTTTCTTATTAAATTCTCTTGTTAATCCTGAATAAATAACAAATGGAAATTCTAAGCCCTTACTGCTATGAATGGTCATCATTTTAACGACGTTATCATTAGGACCTACGATATTTTCTTCGCCAAAATCTTGGCCGCGGTCAATCAGTTCATCTATAAAACGAATAAATTGATAAAGTCCTCTAAAACTAGAATTTTCAAATTCGATAGCCTTATTAAATAATCCATAAAGATTGGCCCGTCGTCCTTTACCACCAATCAAACCACTGAAATATTGGATAACATAATGGTCATGATAAAACTTATCTATGAGTTGGTAAACTGGATTACTTTGACTATAAATCTGATACATTTTAATATCAGCTAT
This sequence comes from Staphylococcus sp. HMSC059F04, assembly GCF_001812565.1. NCBI lineage: Bacteria > Bacillati > Bacillota > Bacilli > Caryophanales > Staphylococcaceae > Staphylococcus > Staphylococcus sp. HMSC059F04. The sequence goes on from NZ_KV809468.1 coordinate 108,490, forward strand.
GAAATTTTGTAGTTTCTTTACTAATTTTTTATTAGCCAAATCATGGTTAATATAGTTCACAATAGATTGATAGAAATAATCATCATTAGGACTGAAGACACGTATATTAGCTAATTCATCTTCGGTAAATTGATAGATGACCGAACGCATCAATCCTACTAAATAAATATCTTGTAAAGGATTATCTATTGTTCTTAAAAATGATAAAACTAATCGCACTTCCGTTTGTTCGAAATAGCCTTGTCTACTGTTCACGTGAAAGGGTATGTCATGATCTTTAAACGCTTGTTGCAAGTCTCTAGCTTGCGAAAAACTACGTTCTAAAATAACAATATCTTTATATGTTGGTTGACGATAGTGACCCGTTTTCATATCAAATATACGCTTATTTTCTAAAATATCTTTCACCTGTTTAACAATATATTCAGCTTCTTGTTCTGAGCCATTTAGTTCACTATGTTCTTTATTTGCTTCAATCAATGTACGCAGCTCTACTGGATGATCCACCTCATCAAATGGCGCACCATAATATAATTGTGCAGCATCATCGTAACTAATTTCACCAACTTCTTCGTCCATCATGTGCTTAAATAAATAGTTAGTGGTACTTAACACTTCTTTTCTAGATCGGAAGTTTTGCGACAAATCAATGCGTATACCTGTGCCGTTACCCTCTGCATTAAAACGTTGATATTTCTCAATAAATAGACTTGGGTCTGCTTGTCTAAATTTGTAAATAGATTGCTTGACATCCCCTACCATAAATAAATTACCGTCTGCTTCTGAACCGGTCTTAATGCAGGATAATATTTGTTCTTGTACGCGATTGGTATCTTGGTATTCATCTACTAATATTTCAGCAAACTGTTCGCGATACATCTCCGCGATATGAGAAGGTGAGCCATCATCATTTGTTAATATTTGTAACGCAAAATGCTCATAGTCAGCAAAGTCTAGGATATTACGACTTCGTTTTTTTTGACCAAATGCAGTTATAACGTCTTTAACAATGTCTGCTAATATATTTACTCGTGGTGCCAACCTTTGCATATCTCGCTTTAAATCTTGCGCACTGCGTGAGAAATAGTCTGCTTGGACTTTGGATACAAGCGATTTATATTTATCGTAATATGCTTTAGCTTCAACAAGTGCATCACCCATAGTTTCATTTACTTCTTTTATCTTTTTAGTCAATGCAGGAAATCTACTTACAAATTCATGATTTGCAATTACATCACTTTGTATCATATCTCCATCAAAGGCTTTAGTCATAAAAGCCATTTCATCTTCAATGACAGCTATTTGCTTGTCCGTATCTTCAGCTAAAGTAAATATTTCATAGCTTTTACTTAAAGCCTCTTGTGCAGCACGTAAAAAAATACGCGACAAATCTGTCAACAATTGTAACAAGTTGTCTTGTTGTGCTTCATTTTGGTATGGTTTCACTAATTGGGTTAACCATTCAAAAGGATTGGGGTTCGCAATACTAAAGTAATAAAGAGATTTAATGATTGTTCTAAAGTCATCGTCATTTCTATCCTTAGACAATTGCTCTGCTAGTTCAATGAAATCGCTGTTTAACACATCATAGTAGTGTTCTAAAGTTTCATCTATGGTCTGTTCTAACAGTAAGATGTTTTCTGCTTCACTACTCGTTCTAAAATTAGGATCAACATCTAACACATCGTAATGCTGTTGTATTAGCTTTAAACAAAAACTATGCAATGTAGAAATTTGAGCTTGGTGTATCTTTATGCGTTGATTCTTTAAATGCGTATTATTAGGATCTTCAAGTGCTGCTTCTTGAATGCGTTGTTCTACCCTATGTTTCATTTCACGTGCACTTAAATTAGTAAAAGTAACCACCAATAATCGATCAACATCAACATTGTCTCTGATGATACGTTGAATAATTCTTTCTACTAAAACTGCCGTTTTCCCTGAGCCGGCAGCGGCCGCAACTAACACATCTTGACCTTTAGCATATATACTTTGCCACTGCGCATCTGTCCAAATTACCCCTTCGGGCTTGACTGGTATCATGCATCGTCACCTCCATCTTTAACTGCCTCTTTGATTTCTTCAATAGGGTTAATTGTTTCATCAACTGTACGATATCGTTTACTATCAATCATGCCATCAACATGACAAACAGACTGATAGCTACAATATTGACAAGGTAAAGTTTGTTTATATTTTAATGGCGCCACTTCTGTATGTCCTGCCATAATATTAGATGCAGTTTCAATAAAGTTACGCTTATTATGCTCAATAAACTTCATGATTGTCGCTTCATCAGCGACTTGACTGCCTCGCTGATTTATAGTGTTTTTAGCTGTTTTTCCCACGGGTATGATATCAGACACAAATTTTGGTTCCATTCTTAAATCTAAAGCATTTAACACTTCTTCTGAGCTATTTACTAATCCACTCATTCTAAACGCTTTTTTAAAATCTAATTCTAACTGAACATCATCAATATCAGTCCAATGTTTATAATTGATGCGAGGTTCATGCACATGAAAATACAGCAATCCCCCTGGTTTAACTGTGTCTGATAATCCTAACCGTTCATGGTTCTGCAAGACAATATCCATATATGTCATCATCTGCATTTGTAAACCATAGTAAACCTTCTTTAAATCTAGCTTTGCACTTTCTTTTGACGATTTATAATCAATAATATTCACATAACTTTGATCATCTTCAGTGTAGGTATCTATGCGGTCAATTTGTCCTCTTATATTAATCGGAATGCCTTGAGTTGTTTGAAGTGATTCGGCCATAAGGTCATCTTGATGAGGCTTGCGACGAAATCCGGTTTCAAAGCGTTGTGGCTTAAATTTAGAATATCTACTTTGGTATTTTAATGCGCCAAGTGTTGTTTCTATAATGGCGCCAATACGCTGCGATAAATAGCGATAATAAGCTGTAGAATTTAATAAATTAAATTGAACTTTCGGTAAAATTTCTTCAAGTGCTTCAGAAGTCAGCTGTTTGATTGTCTTAGCGTTTAAATGTTTAAAATCACCATTAACTCTGTCAGAAATGTACTTTAATACAGAATGAAAAATGTCACCAAGATCAAAGTTTTGCAATTGATATTTCGTACGCTCATTTAAGCGTAACCCATGAGAAGCATAGTGTTTAAATGGACATTGTTGATATCCTTCAAAACGTGACACACTGGCATTAATCGCTTTACCATATAATTGCTGTGCCAATGGATCACTCAATTGTACAGTGTGATTATCATAAGTTAATGACGTTAATAAATAATCAAGTCCATCATTTAATTGTGCATCATCTCGCATGACTTGATACGTGTCTATCCATGTATCTGCAACGATTTCATCATCAAGCCATGCACGTAAAGCTTCAAATAAATGAATTTTAGTTTGATGGCCATGTTCAACGAGTAATAATGGTTGTTGCGCATGAACATAATTTAAATTATCTATCTGCATGTTTGTATAAAGCTGCTTAATTTGAGACAAAAATGGACTGATTTCTTTTTCATCGCCAGAATTACCCATTAAGCTGTACGAAAAAGTTACTTGTTGTGTCGCACGTGTCATTGCTATATAACATACAAATGCTTCATCCATCTGCAAAACATCTGATGTTGGACTCAACTCAATATGAGTTTGTGTTTCAAAAAATTTCTTTTCTTCATCAGATATTAAGCTCGTAGAAGCAATCGGTTGAGGTATCACGCCATCATTCATACCAACCATAAATACTTTAGCCTTGTTGTCTACTTTAGCTAAATCCATGCTCCCTATTGATACTTGATCTAGCGTTTGAGGAATCATGGCAAATTCTAACTGTTCTAAACCAATATCTAGTACTTCGTTAAAACGTTGTAATGACATCTCAGTCGTTCCAAATACTGTGACTAAATCATCTAAAATTTGAATGATGCCATTCCAAATTTGATCAATTTCTTCTGCTTCTTCATACCGATGATCAGCCTCTAACGTATCACGTATAGTCATTAATTGATTAGGCAGTTCAAAATATTCCATGCTTTCGTAAAATGCCGTAGCATAATCAATGACAGTATGCGCATCATTCATCGCCTGTTCGAAATAGAGAATTTTATGAACCACATCATCTTTTAGTTGCACAACCTTTTCAAAGGTTTCCTGTTCTTCAGGTGTAAGCTGATGTTCTTTACGCCCCATTTTCTGGAAATGTTCTATTTGAAATCGAGATTCATCAAACCAACGTTTCCCAGTGATACCGCGTTCTAATACAAAATTTTCTAATAAATCAATAAGATAACTGCTGTTTTTTATTTGGTATGTTAAGATATCTGTTTTAAATAAGCGCAGCATAGCATCTGTACTCCAATTTGTACGCATGACTTCTATTAATGAACGCACCATTTCCATGATAGGATGATGTGTCATAGATTTCTTTATATCAATATGAAATGGGATGTCAAATTGTGGCAGGACAGATGCTAGTAGATATGCATAGCTTTCATCTCGATACAGTATAGCTATGTCTTGGTACCTTAAGTGTTGCTCACGCGTCGCTTTAATAATTTGTCGTGCAACTTCATTGACTTCTTCTCGTATACTTGCTGCTTCAAGTATTTGAATGTGACCTTGTTGTTGGATTGGATTAATTTGTAAAGCATCAAATTCTTGTTCTAAGTGCACCAAATCATGATTAGTAAATCGATGTTGTTGGTTAAAATGTTTGCGATTTAAAGTTATATTTAATTCTGCTGCAATTTCTTCTAAATGTTGTAATACTTCAGATGGCTTTCTAAATAGACTAAATGGATCAGTATTTCCATCAGTTGTTAGAAGTACAGTTACCTTCTTAGCATACTTCACTAAATGTTTGATAATGTCGTACTCTAATGATGAAAAGTTATGGAAACCATCTATATAAATTTCAGCACGCTTCAACCATTGTGACTGTGGCATAACATTAATGAATTGCTTCAGCTTATCTTCTGATGTGATATAACGTCCAGCAATTTGACGCTCAAAAGCATTATATATTAATGCAATATCTTCTAATTTATGTTGCATGCGTGTAGGTAATGAATGTTGTGTCACAAGCGATTGCAAATCCTCAGGTGTTACAACATATTTCTTAAAATCTTGTATTTGTTCTGCTAATTTCTCACTAAAGCCATAATATTTAGCTTGAGAATGATAAAGCTTTAATTCCTGTTGGTGATTTTGAACAATATCATAAATCGTCATTTCCATGGCTGATTTAGATAAGCGTTCTTCTGATAAGCCACCTACTTCTTGAAACACACGATGGCTTAATCGCTCAAAATGTAGTACTTCTGTTCTAAGACTTCCATACAATTCATGGTCGCTTACAAAAGCTTGTTCCAACTGAAAGGTACTTTGAGTAGGGGCTATGAGTACAATCGGGTCTCCAAGAGGTTGGCGTTTCATTTCTGATTTAATGTCACTAATCATTTGATAGGATTTGCCGGTCCCAGCTCTTCCGATATATGTATTAAATTCCATAAATATAGCCACGCTCCTTTATTAAATTCATTTTAACACAGAACATACGTTTCTATATAGTGATTTTATGAGGTTGTTCGCAGATAATCGAAAATACTTTTTATGATAAATAAAAAGAGACGTTGCGCATTGAAATGCAATCATCTCTTGTCTATATCATTAGCTCATATCAGGGTTAAAATTAAATTTAAAATCAGTTAATGGCCAAAATCTTAAAGACACTTTACCGACAATTTGCTTTTCATCGATAAGGCCAAAAGCACGGCTATCTTTACTTACCTCACGATTGTCTCCTAACACGAGGTATTTATGTTGAGGTATGACATTAGAATTATGTTTTGCACCGGCCAAATCTTTTATATCTAAAGATCCAGTAATATACTCTCCTTGCTTACGTTTCATATTGTATTCGAGATAAGGTTCTTTTACTTTTTTTCCGTTTATAATAAGTTGATCATCTCGATAGTATACTTTGTCACCTGGTGTGCCTATAACGCGTTTAACATAATCATCCTTTTGGTTAGCATGGAAGACAATGACATTCCCCTTTTTCACAGTGCCTACTTTATAGCCGATAATATTGACCAGAACATGATCGCCATCTTTTAATGTTGGATTCATTGAGTCGCCTTTAATGGTATATGATTTCGCTACAAAATTAATGATTAGTATGACTAAAATAATACCTACCGCTATAGCTATTAACCATTCTGTCAATTCCTTTTTCACATAAACACCTCCTTTATCGTTCATAGTTATAACGAAAATGATGGAAAGGATAATAAGTTAAATTAACATCACCAATAATGTCTTTTTTATCTATAAGTTGATATGACTGAGATTGCTTATTTAATCGACTATCATCAGATAGTACAAGGTACTTATCAGGTGGAATGATATCTCCTTCTGAATGAGGTAAATTGCGTAACTGAAAGTCTGTTTTTATATTTTTAGCATATGGTGCTTTAATTTGTCTATCATCTCGATATAATTGCCCCTGCTTGACTTCAACTGATTCACCAGCCATACCGACAATTCGACTAAACTTTAAATCACCATGTTGTCGGAACATAACGACATCGCCATGTTGTAGTATGTTAAACGTCACTTTGACTTTATTAACAATGACACGATCATTTTTTTGTAAAACAGGTGCCATGTTCTGTTGCTTTACTACTGCACCTTGAATAATAAAAACATTTAAAATGAAAACAAAAATTATCGCAGCAATAAAAGCTATTATATATTGACTAACTTTTTGCACCTTGTCACTTCTCCTTTGATTGACCCATAAAATACTTTTCAACTTGTTTGCCAACAATCCATAATACAACTGTAACTAAAATCAATAATATGCCACGAATAGGATGCGTAAATAATGTTGTTATTCCTGTGCCCATCATGCCTAATAATAATATAGAAATCAATTTAGAGATTAGCAAAATAATAAAGTAATATTTAGTCTTAATATGGGATAAACTTGCAACAAAATTCACTAACGTAGTGGGCGTAAACGGGAAGCATAGTAAGATAAATATAGGCACCGGTCCTTGTCTATCTATAAAATGAATAAGCCTTTTCACCGCTGTTCTTTGCTGAATTTTAAGCATAAATTTGGAATGAATAAATCGTTTGCAAATAAGATAGACTGTAAATGTACCTGCTACAATTCCCAACCAAGATATAATAATTCCTACAGTAAATCCATAAGCATGAATAACAACTGTAATATAAAGAAATAACGGTAAGATGGGTACCATAGCTCTTAAATATAGAAGTAGAAAGCCAGCCAAATAGCCCAAATCTCGAAACGCATCAAACCATTGTTCAATTTGTTGTAACATGAGTGACCTATCCCTTCTATAAATAATGTCTGACATTGCTATTTACTTAAAAACATTGTAGCAAATAAACGCCTACAATACCTTATTGAAAGACTAAAAACCGATATGCAGCACTATTACCACATATCGGTTCAACAAACTTTAATAAACCATTACCTATTATAGGCGTGCTTCTAAATCAGCTTTTTTATCTTCATAACCTGGTTTACCTAATAATGCAAACATGTTTTGTTTGTATGCTTCAACTCCAGGTTGATTGAATGGATTAACGCCTAGTTGATAACCGCTCATTGCGCAGGCTAATTCGAAGAAATATACTAAATAGCCAAATGTTTCTTCATCTAATCTTGGTACATTAACGACAATGTTTGGAACACCGCCATCTGTATGTGCTAATAGCGTACCTTCAAATGCTTTAGTATTGACTTCATCCATTGTTTTGCCTGCTAAATAGTTTAAACCGTCTAAATCCTCGCTATCTTCTTCAATCGTGATATCTTGTTTAGGATGATTTACTTTAACTACAGTTTCAAATAAGAAACGACGTCCTTCTTGTACATATTGTCCTAAAGAGTGTAAATCAGTTGTATAGTTAGCACTTGATGGATAAATACCTTTGAAATCTTTACCTTCTGATTCACCAAATAATTGTTTCCACCACTCGTTGAAATATTGCATAGACGGCTCATAGTTAATTAACATTTCAGTTGTGTAGCCTTTATTATAAAGAACGTTACGAATCGTTGCGTATTGATATGCAATATTATCGTCTAAATTATCAGATGATAACTCTTTACGTGCTTTATTTGCACCTATCATCATTGCTTCAACATTAATTCCAGCTGCTGCAATAGGCAATAGACCTACGGCAGTTAGTACAGAATATCGTCCGCCAACATCGTCAGGAACAACAAATGTTTCATAGCCCTCATTATCAGCAAGTTGTTTCAACGCACCCTTTGCTTTATCAGTAGTAGCAAAAATACGTGTTTGTGCTTCTTTTTTACCATAACGTTGTTCAACTAATTGCTTAAATAATCTAAATGCAACTGCAGGCTCAGTAGTCGTACCTGATTTAGAAATTACGTTAACAGAAAAATCTTTATCAGCTAAATAATCGAGTAATTCTTGAGTGTATGTGGATGATAAATGATTTCCAACAAAAACGATTTCAGGATATTCTGTATTATTACGGAATGATGAGGTTAGCATTTCAATTGCAGCACGTGCACCTAAATAAGATCCTCCAATTCCAATTACAACAAGCACATCAGAATTAGCTTTAATGCGTTTTGCCGCTTCAACAATTCTAGAGAATTCTTCTTTATCATAATTTTCTGGTAAATCAAGCCAACCTAAGAAATCATGACCCGCACCTGTTCCCTCATGAATTGTACGATGAATTGATTTTACAATTTCTTGTTGTTGTTCTAGTTCATGTTTTTCAAAAAATTCTAACGTTTTACTATAATCTAATTGAATATGCGTCATTTAAAAAGCCTCCTGTGGGGTAGATTACTTTAATTTTACTAACTTTGTATACCTTATTCAAATTTCAAGTCCTTAAAACTAAATTTGAGCTATTTAAAAAATGATAATGATATCAAATTAAAGCAAAATCTACCATTACTTTTTTATGCATTTTTCATATTTTTTAGAAATTACAAAAAAGCTTTAAATGTGAACATATAAGGCTAATAAAGAAAAATGATAAAGTTATAAAATGTATAATTATGTAATAAAACGGTTTTATTTTCATTACCTTTCTGTTATGATAAAGTCATAATGATAATTATGAAAACAATTTGAGGTGACTATATAATGAAAGATAAAATCGTGTTAGCTTATTCTGGTGGATTAGACACTAGCGTAGCAGTTAAATGGCTTATAGATAAAGGATATGATGTTGTAGCTTGTTGTTTAGATGTCGGTAAAGGAAAAGATTTAGATACTGTACACTCTAAAGCTTTAGAAATGGGCGCAATTGAATGCCATATTATCAATGCTACGAAAGAGTTTAGTGATGACTATGTAAGCTATGCTATTAAAGGTAATTTGATGTATGAAAATAGTTATCCTCTCGTATCAGCATTATCACGACCACTCATTGCTAAAAAATTGGTAGAAATTGCTGAACAAACACAGTCAATTGGTATTGCACATGGCTGTACAGGTAAAGGAAACGATCAAGTACGTTTTGAAGTAGCGATCAAAGCTTTGAACCCTAAATTAAAAACATTTGCACCCGTGCGAGAATGGGCTTGGAGCCGTGAAGAAGAAATTGATTATGCATTGAAACACAATATTCCTGTATCTATCAATCATGATTCTCCTTATTCAATTGATCAAAATTTATGGGGCAGAGCAAATGAATGCGGTATTTTAGAAGATCCTTATGCAACGCCTCCAGAAGATGCATTTGATTTAACAACACCTATTGAAGAGACACCAGATACTGCTGATGAAATTATCCTATCATTTAAAAAAGGTATTCCAGTTAAATTGAACGATAAAGCCTATGATTTAGATGAGCTAATCTTAACTTTGAATGATCTAGCTGGGAAACATGGCATCGGTCGTATCGACCATGTAGAAAATAGACTTGTAGGTATTAAATCGAGAGAGATTTATGAAACGCCTGGTGCTGAAGTCATTTTAAAAGCACACAAAGCGCTTGAAACCATTACGCTAACAAAAGATGTGGCACATTTCAAACCGATCATTGAAAAACAATTCGCAGAGCAAACATACAACGGGTTATGGTTCTCACCTTTGACAGACAGCTTAAAAACATTCATTGATTCAACACAGCAACATGTTGAAGGAGATGTCAGAATTAAATTATTTAAAGGTAATGCCATCGTTAATGGCAGACAATCACCTTACACGCTTTATGATGAAAAATTAGCAACCTATACTAAAGAGGACGCATTCAATCAAGAAGCTGCTGTTGGCTTCATTGATATCTTTGGCTTACCAACACAAGTCAACGCCATGTTACATGGAGGCTATAGCAATGAGCAATAAAGCATGGGGTGGACGCTTCCAACAGCAACCCGAGGAATGGGTAGATGATTTTAATGCGTCCATCGATTTTGACCAAACCTTAATTGATCAAGATATTGCAGGAAGTATTGCACATGCCACAATGTTAGCAAATCAAGGTATCATCTCAACACAAGACAAAGCGGATATTATAGACGGGCTAAAAGCAATACAAGCTGATTTTCATCAGCATAAATTAACATTTAAACATTCATTGGAAGATATTGATTTAAATATTGAACATGAATTAATTGAGCGCATAGGTGCTGCAGGTGGTCGACTGCACACTGGTCGTAGTCGCAATGACCAAGTTGCAACGGATATGCATTTATATACAAAACAACAAGTTTTAGATATAACAACGTTAATTAAATCTTTCCAACAGACCATCGTTGAGCTTGCCAATCAACACGTTGATACGATAATGCCTGGATACACGCATTTACAACGTGCTCAACCTATATCTTTCGCACATCATATTATGACATATTTTTGGATGCTTGAACGTGATAAAGGACGCTTTACTGATAGCTTAAAACGTATAGATATCTCACCATTAGGTGCAGCAGCCTTAAGCGGTACAACATATCCAATTGATAGACATGAAACGAAGGACTTACTCGGATTTGCTAGCGTTTATGAAAATAGTTTAGATGCCGTTAGTGACCGTGATTATATTGTAGAAACATTGCACAATGTTTCATTAACAATGGTTCATTTATCACGCTTTGCCGAAGAAATTATTTTTTGGTCAACAGATGAAGCAAAGTTCATTACACTTGCGGATGCATTTTCAACTGGTTCCTCTATCATGCCACAGAAAAAGAATCCCGATATGGCTGAACTTATCCGTGGCAAAGTGGGACGTACAACAGGTCACTTGATGAGTATGCTTGTAACACTTAAAGGGTTACCACTAGCATACAATAAAGACATGCAAGAAGATAAAGAAGGATTATTTGATGCTTTGCATACGATCAAAGGTTCATTAAGAATATTTGAAGGTATGATTGCAACTATGACTGTTAATTCAGAACGCTTAGCACAAACAGTTACACAAGATTTTTCAAATGCAACAGAGTTAGCTGACTATTTAGTTACTAAAAACGTCCCATTTAGAACTGCACATGAAATCGTTGGAAAAATAGTATTTGAATGTATACAACAAGGTATTTACCTCCTAGATGTCTCACTAGAACGCTACCAGGCTTATGACGCACGCATTGAAGCAGATATCTATGACTACCTTAAACCAGCAAATTGCTTACAACGTCGCCAAAGCTATGGTTCTACGGGACCTGATGCAGTTAAACATCAACTTAAAGTAGCGCAAGCATTACTCGATGAATCATAAATCATTCATTAAAAATTGATTTCATTTTATAATGATTTCTTTTGGTTCTATAATAAATCGGACTGGTGATATAAAACACTAGTTCGATTTTTAAATTTTGAATAGAAAAATAGTGCAATTACCTCTATAATAATTAGCCTATTGGTTATTCGACCTACTTGCAGATAATCACTAATTTAAGCTGTAACATAAATATACATTTACCATAAAACTGCCTAAGACTTATCATCTTTTGGTGTGATTGTATAAGTAATTGCTATCGTTACCAGTATGATGATATGACTGATTATTCCTAAAAATATGGCATAACCAGATGCATAGAACGGTTTAAAATACCCTGATGTTTCATACAAATTCATAAAAACATGCGTACAAATGAAAGATATTACTATACCTATTGTTCTAATCATAAATGTTGAGACATAGCTCTTAAAGCTTTTAATAAACATTCCGAGAGCAATAGATATTATAACTAGCGGAATATATCCCCACATCACTTTATAATGATAATCTATAATTAAACCAAAATAATCTATTGGAAGAATGGATAGTAAGTAGATGGATAATTTAAATTTATTCACTGGTATGGTTCTCCTTTAACATGTGATGATTTCAAATAAAGTATTATTAATTATCTTTACGTAATATATTATATCTGCTAAGTTTTAAAATTTTATGAAGAATCGACATGCGTTTGTATTTAAACTTTGTTATTTACAGTAATATTTTATTGTGATAACTATGCTATTAATTTCTAATCATTTTTATAAAAAAACTTTCGCTAAGTTCACATTAAATCAATTTAGCGAAAGTGTTAGGTATCCTTCTCACAACAAGTCTTATTACAATAACGCATGAGATATACATTCTTATAATATTAACTAAAATATAGCAGCAGCGCATTAATATCAATATACATAAAATGTTTGCCCATTTTAAATAAGTATAGTAAAACAATAATCAGTAAAACAACAAACATTGCCGATTTGTATTTTTTCTTTTCCTGCTTCTCTTCTTTTTCATTAGTTTTATCCCTATTTAAATACTCCAGTAATTCTGCTTCTATTTCTTTATCTATTTTTGATTTGTTGTCTTCATAATCTTTACTGTGTTTTTCAGGAACTTTATTGTCATTCTTTTGATTATCCTTTCGAGTCATATCTTATACTCCTTTTTACCTACAAAACTTACGCCTTAAATACTTTCTGATATTGCACGTACCCTGACACATAATGTTCTATATCATCAATTCTTACACGATAACCATGATGTTTAATAAAGAAACTATTTAAAATGCGACCTGGCTTTTTAAAATACATCGCAATTTCAGGATAAAAGAAACCCGTGCGTTCATAATCTGCCCTTGTATGGATCGTATCAATAAATTTATCTTCGTCTAACCATTCTGCAACCAAATCATCATATCCCGAAGCTTTAGCCTTTTCAACTAAATGATATGTGGCCATCATCATTTCTAAAAACGTAGGGTATGTTGTTTCCCTCTGTTTAATATAATCCAAGTGAGAACTAACGTTTTGAATTCCAAAACGGTAATACTTTTCTTCCGATGAAATTTGAACTAACTCATTTGTGCAATAGCCTAACCAATGGTCATGATATTTCCAATAATCATTAGCAATAAAATACTCAAATAATATTTTTACCGTTTTTAACCATTGCGGCTGCTGATCGATTTGATATAACCGTAATAGCGCAAGTGCTGCTTCTCCATCATAATATACAATACGATATTTTTCTTTTACAGTTAAATCTGGATAATTTAAAATATGTACCGTTTCGCCTGTCGTCTGATTAATCATTTTTAACATACCTTGAGCAACTTGCTGCGCTACATTTAAATAACGTTTATTAAATTGTCCATATTTTAAATATTCACATACAGCAAAAATAAATGACGCATTTTGACCTAATTTAATTTCATTGATATCATTCGTACCATCAAAAACAAACATTGCTCCTGAGTTATCTTTGCATAAACAATAATCAATAATATAGTCAATTGCTTTCTCTGTTGATGTAATATCTTTCTGTTGATATGCTAAACCTTCAATTAATGCATACGTTGAGGAAGCGTGTCTAAGTACGTTATAAAAATTAATCGTTTTATCAAAATGTGGAAAATAACCATAAATATAGCGTCCATTCGGCATTAACATATTTTGTAAAAAGTCAGAACTCTTATCTATTAACTTATCAATTTCTGTATGTAAATTATTAACTATACGTAAGTTTTTTTGATATCCTCTTCCATGTAATTGATAAATACCTTCACCATCATATATAAACCCTTGTGTATAAAACTTCGTTACATTTTTATCTTTGTAAAATTCATAGCTAAAACCTTTTTTATGTGTCGTATATTTTTTAAGATAATTATTAATATTTTCTTCGGATAAAAATAAAGTGTTCGTACCTTTTTTAGGTCTAACAAATGCATTGGCATTAATTTCTTCTGGTAAAAAAGTTAAATTCCAATAATTATCCATTGCAATACCAAAATCAATATAATTTCTACGAGTAGTTATCAATTCTTCAGCTACATTATCAAAACGAATGGTTTGTGTATCAGTAACGATATCCAATTTTATCCATTGCGGGTAACTACCTGCTTGTTTCTTAAATTTTTGGCATCGCTTCATAACATCACGTTCAAGATTACGCTTATTTTTTAATAATTTGACTTGCGCTTTAATATTGGGTTTGCCCAAACTCACAAATATTTTATCAAATTCAGGATAGAAATTGTTGACTTGATCAACTAAGTCTTGAATTTTACTTTCTATATTCATAGGCTTTCTCCTTTAATAATAGGTTAACTTTACTTTACAAATATTTTATTTTTTCTGCAAATTTTCAATCAATTATAAAAAAGGACGGACAGACGCCCGACCTTTCTGTAAAATATAATTAATTTTCTTTACGATTTTTATGACGTTTGCTGAATAATAATAAGGAAAGCAATGATATCAAACCAAAATTAATTTATAATTCGAACACCATCGTAGGGCTACATCTTATCACCCTAAAATGATAACGATCTGTATATTATCTAATACATAAGAGAAAAGACAATTTCTATTAAAATTATTTGATAGAAATTGTCTTTTTTACATTGTTTAAGAACTTAATATCCTAGACCCTAAAAATTATTATTGTATTTTATGCCCAACCACGATAACGAGCAGCTTCGGCAGTACGCTTAATACCGACAATATATGCTGCTAATCTCATATCAATTCTTCTATTTTGAGATAATTCATATATTGTATCAAAGGCTTCAACTAATTTTTCACGTAATTTTTCATTAACTTCTTCTTCTGACCAATAGTAGCCTTGGTTATTTTGCACCCATTCAAAGTATGATACCGTTACGCCACCAGCACTTGCAAGCACATCTGGTACTAGTAAAATACCTCTTTCTGTTAGAATACGTGTTGCTTCAGGTGTCGTTGGTCCATTAGCTGCCTCAACAACAATATCAGCTTTAATATCATGTGCGTTATCTTCAGTAATTTGATTTGAGATTGCTGCTGGAACTAAAATATCACAATCTATTTCAAATAGCTCTTTATTCGAAATCGTATCTTCAAATAAATTTGTTACAGTACCGAAACTATCTCGACGATCTAATAAGTAATCAATATCTAGTCCATTAGGATCGTGTAATGCGCCATATGCATCAGATATACCTACAATTTTAGCACCCATATCGTATAGGAATTTTGCTAAAAAGCTACCTGCGTTTCCAAAGCCTTGAATCACTACTTTAGATCCTTCGATTTGACGTCCTCTTCGTTTAGCTGCTTGTTCAATAGCTATAACAACACCCAAGGCAGTAGAACGATCACGACCTTGTGAACCGCCTAAGACAATTGGTTTTCCTGTAATGAAACCAGGTGAATTGAATTTATCTAATGCGCTATATTCGTCCATCATCCATGCCATAATTTGTGAATTTGTAAATACATCAGGTGCTGGAATATCTTTAGTCGGTCCCACAAATTGTGAAATTGCTCTTACATAGCCACGAGATAATCTTTCAACTTCATGAATACTCATCTCACGTGGATCACACACAATACCACCTTTACCACCGCCGTATGGTAAGTTGACAATGCCACATTTTAAGGTCATCCACATAGATAAAGCTTTTACTTCCTCTTCATCTACTTCAGGATGAAATCTTACGCCACCTTTTGTTGGCCCAACTGCATCATTATGTTGTGCACGATAACCAGTAAATGTTTTTACAGTTCCGTCGTCCATTCTTACTGGAATACGCACTTCTAAAAATCTTAATGGTTCTTTAATTAAATCGTACATACCATCATCAAAACCTAATTTATGTAATGCCTCTTTAATAATACTTTGTGTAGAAGTTACTAAATTATTAGTCTCAGTCATGATCCTCTTCGCCTCTTTTTAACTAATGATTTCGCTTTCATAAACATTGTAACAATATGTCTTATGTTTTTAAAGGGGTTTCATACTAAATGTTACAATTTTTTGAACAGCCTTTAGTACTACCATTACAGTATGCCTAGCAATTTGTATAAACATCATATCAAAACTTTATATCCCAATGTTTGATTGCCGAATTAAACATTGTGTCACAATAATTTAATCAATTTTACATCATACAAATAAATCAAAACAACTCCTTTATATAAATAAAAGAGTTGTTTTGTAAGCCCTTACATTTATAATGCCACAACCCACCAACAAAATACAAGCCCAATTTAAGACGACACTCCAATAAAAAGGAGCAGAACATAATTCATTATGAATTCGTAGTCCGCCCCGGTAAGGTTGACTAGGATTGAATAAAGCTGAGTATAAGCGTATTTTCAATCCAGTCAACTACTGCCAATATTTGGTACAGAATATAATAGAGACATGTACTGTGTGTTTCTTTTAGTCCCGCTAGCTCGTGTTAATGACCTCTAATTCTCATCTGTTCTTGGTAGTGGATAAAAGCCATTATTAAATTTTTTCCACAAGTTCGGTGGTAATTCATAATGATCTTGTCGTGTTGAATCAAATGTAGAAATAATATCTTGCTCTTTGCCTTTTTCGATTTTTGAAATAAATTGATAATCGAGTGCAAGTTCACGTCCTAAAGCCACTAATTCGATATCTGCTGTTTCAACTGCATCTAATGCTTGGTCAGCCGTGAATATAGAGCCTATTCCAATCAATGGCATGCGACCATCTATCCATCTATGGATGAGTGGTAAGCGTTCTTGACCAGCGTATTTACCTTCTCGTGTTTCACCATGTACATGCATTGTTGATATATGAATGTAATCAATAGGTTGTTCTGCCAAAAGTTCAACCAATTGCTGAGTGATTTCCATTGTAATTCCTGGCGATTCTTGTTCTTCTGGTGATAAACGATATCCAACAATAAAGTCATCACTTGCATATTTTTGCTTTGCTTGAAGTACTTCTTGAACGACAGCTAGTGGAAATTTCATTGAATCTGCCCATTCATCATTGCGTCTATTATAGTATGGAGAAACAAATTGATGAATAAGATAATGGTTAGCTCCGTGAATCTCAACGCCATCAAATCCCGCTTCAATCACACGACGTGTTGCTTCACCAAAATCTTTAATCGTTTGTTCAATTTCTTCTGGTGTTATCTCTCGCGCGTGATGTTCTTGCTGCTCTCCAAAACTTTTCATTGAAATTGGACTAGGAGCTACAACATCACCATTAGGAGTCAAGTTTGGCAATGACTGTGCACCACCGTGATGTATTTGAACTAACGCCTTTGCGCCGTGTTTTTTCATCACTTTTGCTAAACGCTTTAAACCATCGATATCGGAATCATGTGCGACTGAAGGTTGACCTGGAAACGCTTTACCAAGATCATTAACATTACTTGCTGCATTAATCGCTAGACCAACATCTTTAGAACGCGTTTCACTAAATGTTATTTCACTTTCAGAAATTGTACCATCATCATTTGAAGTATTGTGTGTCATAGGTGCCAAAACAAATCGATTTTTTAGTTCAACACCGTTCGGTAGTTTAACTTTCTCAAATAACTTCGCATATTTTTTATTCATTGCAAATTTTCCTCCTTAATTTTGCACAAACTATAGCATGTGAACAACTTTAGTTCTAATTATTTGCTTGTTAATACATGTTGACATCCACTTTTTTTCTTCCCGAAAAACTAAATATCAATCATTTGTGAATTTTTATATAAAAAAACTAACGTTCCTTTTAATCAGCAACGTTAGTTTGACGTGTTCACAGTCATTCAATTGTTATGCATCGCACGTTTTGACTGTTTAATCCAGACCGGTAGGCGTTCTTCAAGCGTTTGAAACCCATACTTTTCTGTCTCTCTTATTTCATCCAAAACGGATTGTTTTTCTTTTTTACGTTCATAGTTTTTAAAGTAATCATTATCTTTAAGGGACAAATTAAGCTTTCCTTCATCATCAATTGATAAAATTTTAGCTTTAACTACCTGTCCCTCTGACAGAAATTTCTTTAAATTGTGGACATAGTCATCCATAATCTCTGAAATATGAATAAGTCCTTCAGTATGGTCAGGGGTCTCAACAAATGCGCCATAAGGTTGAATACCAGTCACACGTACCTTAATATGTTGACCTGCTCTATAGTGATTATTCAACGTGATAACCCCTTATATCTATTTTACTTAACATAATAATAGCACAAAACGATAATGTGGACTAATAATATTGTTAGGAACAGAGAAATCATGTAGTTTATAGACTAATTAAAAACCATGCAACTGATAACAATCAATCTACATGGTTTTAATTCTTGTTAAATCATATATTCTATTTATAAAAGTAGTGCTTGGGCTACCTATTAAATCCCAAAAAGCAACAACTCATACAGCTAAATATTTAAATCCTTGTTGGTCGTGATTATATCGCGTTCTTAGTTCTTATTCTGCTACATCGATACCTTCAATAACAACATCATGTACAGGTTTATCTTGAGGACCTACTTTAGTATTAGCGATATCTTCTAATGTAGTGTCTCCTTCAATGAGTTGTCCGAAAACCGTATGCTTTTGATCCAACCATGGTGTACCGCCATTTTCTTTATAAGCTTGAGCGATTTCTTCAGGCCAGCCACCATCAACAAGTTGACTAATCATTGATTCTGGGATGTCTTTCATTTGTACAACAAAAAATTGTGACCCATTTGTATTTGGACCAGCATTGGCCATTGACAAAGCGCCATATAAGTTAAATGCTTCTAATGAAAATTCATCTTCAAAAGCACTTCCATATATGCTTTCTCCACCCATACCAGTTGCTGTAGGGTCACCACCTTGAATCATAAAGTCATTAATCACACGGTGGAATGTAACACCATCATAATAGCCATTTTTCGCATGTGTCACAAAATTTTCAACTGTTTTTGGAGCAATATCTGGGAATAATTTAAACGTCATGTCACCTTTATTTGTATGCATGATTACTTTAATTTCATTATCTTGTATTTCTTTATTTAACTGTGGATAGTTAGCCATTTCAATTCTCCATTCATGTTATGATGATATACATATATACTAACATATTTGAAAGGAAGTCATATAACATGTTACATCGATTTTCACATAAAACTGGGACTTATGGCGTCTCCATTGTAGAACAGCATGGTGATGAGGTTCTTGTTCAAATTGAGCAAGTGATTAAACATCCAAAACAAGGTGATTTACATCATCCCAAAGCTACAGAAGGCGTGTTCTTTCACGAGCGTAAAGCGCTAAGCCACTTTGAAAAGCGTTATGCTAAGCAATCACAATTACGGGAATTTAATGTTGAACGTATGTCTTATAAAACATCATTGCAACAAGCACTCTCCGCATTAGAAGATTCACTTAAAGAACAAAATGATGATTATGCACAGCGCGCATTAGAAAATTTGTCACGCATAAAAGAGGATTATACCCTTCAATATAAACAAAATTTTTACTAAAAAAACGTGTTTCTTCTTATTTAAAAGTCTCGATAAATGTAAGCATAGTAGTGATTGTCACGTTTTTCAGAACAATATGATTCATGTATAATGAATAACATAAACAAATTTTTAAAGGAGGACAATATAATGAGTTGGTTACATATTGCGGTTATATTACCGTTAATATTTGCACTCATTATTCCAATCCTATATCGATTCGTACCACGTATCCATTTAGGATGGTTTGTATTACCTGTCCCTATCGTCTTATTTATTTATTTTTTAACCTACATACCAATTACGACGTCAGGTAATACGATAATGAGAACTTTAAACTGGATTCCTCATATCGGAATGAACTTTGACCTTTATATAGATGGCTTAGGTTTATTGTTTAGCTTATTAATTACAGGGATTGGTAGTTTAGTCGTACTTTATTCGATTGGATACTTAAGTAAGCAAGAACAACTTGGAAACTTTTACTGTTATTTATTATTATTTATGGGTGCGATGTTAGGTGTTGTCATCTCAGATAATATGATTATGTTGTACTTATTCTGGGAGCTAACGTCTTTTTCCAGTTTCTTACTGATTTCCTTTTGGAGAACACGTCAAGCTTCCATTTATGGTGCACAAAAGTCACTAATCATTACAGTATTAGGCGGCTTATCTTTACTCGGTGGTTTTATTCTATTAGGTATTGCTGGAAATAGTTTTAGTATTAAGCAATTATTTGAAAATACCATTGAAATTCAAAATAGCCCAATATTTAATCTTGCGATGGTTTTAGTTTTAATTGGAGCTTTCACCAAATCTGCACAGGTACCTTTTTATATTTGGTTACCAGATGCTATGGAGGCGCCAACACCAGTAAGTGCTTACTTACATTCTGCAACCATGGTTAAAGCAGGATTATATCTAGTGGCGCGTATGACACCATTGTTTGCTGTATCTCAAGGTTGGATTTGGACCGTGACACTCGTCGGTCTAATCACTCTATTTTGGGCTTCTTTAAATGCAACTAAACAAACTGATTTAAAGGGTATTCTTGCATTTTCAACCGTCTCTCAGTTAGGCATGATTATGTCAATGCTGGGTATTGGCGCAGTAAGCTATCATTTCGAAGGCGCTGATAGCCAGCTCTATATTGCAGCTTATACTGCAGCAATGTTCCATTTAATTAATCATGCGACATTTAAAGGTGCCTTATTTATGGTGACAGGAGCGATTGATCACGAAACTGGTACGCGTGATATCAATAAGCTAGGTGGTTTATTGACTATCATGCCGATGACCTTTACGCTTACGATTATTTCAGCATTAAGTATGGCAGGCATTCCACCGTTTAATGGTTTCTTGTCAAAAGAATCATTTATAGATGCTATGCTTTCGGTAACACATGCAAATATTTTTAGCTTAAACACATTAGGTATGATTTTCCCAATCATGGCTATTGCTGGAAGTATCTTTACCTTTGTCTACGCTATTAAATTTGTCATGCACATCTTTTTTGGCAAACATCGTCCAGATCGTTTGCCAAAACAAGCACATGAAGCACCAATTCTCATGCTTGTGTCACCTACTATTTTAGCGATTCTAGTGATTGCCCTTGGTTTATTCCCTGGATGGACATCACAAGCACTTGTTGCACCTGCAGCACAAGCAATCAGTCAGTCATCAAATGTAGTAGCAGAATTTGAACTATTTCACGGTCTGACCCTAGCTTTCATCTCTACGTTAGTGATTTATGCTTTAGGAATTGTCTTTATTTTAACGTTTACTTACTGGGTTAAACTATTGCAAGCTCACCCTCAACGGCTAACGTTCAATTATTGGTATAATCGTTCGGGCATGCTTTTACCTAACTATTCTAAGGCAATGACAAGTAGTTATGTAGATGGTTTCTCACGTAATCATTTAGTTATTATCTTCAGTGCTTTATTAGTCATCACTATCGCTACACTGTCAAGTGTGCCTTTCCACTTTGACTTTAAAGACGTAAATCGTATTAGAATCTTTGAAGCAGCTATTATTGTATTGCTTGTTGTTGCTGCGTTTATGGTCGTCTTAGCTAAGTCTAGACTCTTTAGTATTATCATGTTGAGTGTCATTGGCTATGCCGTATCGGTACTATTTGTCTTCTTTAAAGCACCTGATTTAGCTTTAACTCAATTTGTTGTTGAGTCAATCTCAACTGCATTATTTTTACTATGTTTCTATTATTTGCCTAACTTAAACCGTTATAACGAGACGCGATCATTTAAAGTAACGAATGCTTTGATATCTGCTGGCGTAGGACTTGTTGTTATCATTTTAGGTTTGATTGCCTATGGTAATCGCCATTTCACTTCAATAGCTGAGTACTATAAAGCGCATGTGTATGATCTAGCTCATGGTAAAAACATGGTCAACGTCATCCTCGTCGATTTCCGTGGTATGGACACTTTATTTGAATCGTCTGTACTTGGTATTGCAGGTTTAGGCGTATATACAATGATTAAATTAAAAAACAAGCATAAAGCCAATTCAAGTGAGGTGAAGCGTTATGAACAGACAGAAAAATAATTTAATGTTACAGTATGCTGCTGTCATTATCGCTTTGTTAATTTCACTTTTTGCTGTCACATTATTTTTAGCAGGTCATTATACACCTGGTGGTGGCTTTGTCGGTGGTTTATTAATCTCAAGCGCTTTAGTAATTATTACCATTGCTTTTGATATCAAAACAATGCGTCGTATCTTCCCTTGGGATTTTAAAATTTTGATTGGTATAGGTCTTGTCTTTTGTGTAACAACACCTATTGCAAGTTGGTTATATGGCGAAAATTTCTTTACACATACTGAATTTAATGTTCCCTTACCATTGCTTGCACCTATGCATATGAATACACCTATGTTCTTTGACTTTGGTGTGTTATGTGCCGTAGTTGGTACCGTAATGACGATTATTATAACGATTGGAGAGAATGACTAATGGAAATTATCATGATTATTGTCTGTGGCATATTAACTGCCATCAGTGTCTATCTCATCTTATCTAAAAGTCTTATTCGCATTATTATGGGAACAACAATTATCACACATGCCTCAAATCTCTTTTTAATCACAATGGGTGGTTTAAAAAATGGTGAAATGCCTATTTATGAAAAAGGTATCTCTCATTATGTTGACCCTATACCACATGCTTTAATTTTAACGGCGATTGTCATCGCCTTTGCAACAACAGCCTTTTTCTTAGTGCTTGCATTTCGCAGTTATAAAGAATTAGGCACTGATAATGTCGAACGTATGAAAGGAGCTCCTGAAGATGCTAGAAAGTAATTTATTAGTGGTAGCCATTATCGTGCCAATGATTACAGCGATTATACTAGTATTCTTAGGTAAGCGTCCTGTTATCAAACGTTATGTGGCTCTTATTGGATGTGTGTTAACGTTAGTAGCTGCGATTGTTAACTTTAATCATGTGGCACAACATGGTCCAATTAAAGTTGAACTCGGCTCATGGTCGGCACCATATGGCATTGTTTTTACTTTAGATTTATTTAGTGCCATGTTAATCATTACCAGCATTGTAATTACAATGCTAATTATTTCATTTTCAATTCCTACATCTGGCATACATAGAGAAACGTATTATTATTACTTCTCTATTATGTTTATGTTGACTGGTATTATAGGCGCATTTACTACCGGAGATATTTTTAACTTATTTGTCTTTTTCGAAGTATTTTTAATGTCTTCTTATTGCTTACTCGTGCTCGGTAGTACGCAAGTTCAATTGAGAGAAACGGTTAAATATTTACTCATTAACGTTGTATCTTCTACATTTTTTGTTATCGCAGTAGCAATTCTTTATTCTATTGTGGGAACGTTAAATATGGCAGATATCAGTCAAAAACTAGCACAACTATCAAACACTGAAAGCGGATTAGTTAGCATTGTCTTTATTTTATTCTTCTTTGTTTTTGCAACAAAGGCTGGTGCCTTTCCAATGTATGTATGGTTACCTGGTTCATATTATGCACCTCCATTTGCTATTATTGCTTTTTTTGGTGCATTGTTAACTAAAGTCGGCGTATACGCGATTGCTAGAACTTTGAGTTTATTTTTCCAAGATACCGTTGGCTTCTCACACTATCTTGTCTTATTCTTTGCATTACTAACAATTATATTTGGCTGTGTAGGTGCGATTGCATTTAATGATACGAAAAAGATCATTATTTACAATATTATGATTGCTATAGGCGTGATTCTGGTGGGTGTTGCCTTAATGACACAAACTGGTATGATGGGCGCAATATATTACACTTTACATGATATGTTGGTCAAAACTGCCCTGTTTTTATTAATTGGAGTAATGTATCAAATCACTAAAACTACAGATTTAAATCAATTTGGTGGTTTAATAAAGTCTTATCCTGTTTTAGGATGGACATTCTTTATAGCCGCACTTAGTCTAGCGGGTATACCACCATTAAGTGGTTTTTATGGTAAGTTATTAATTGTAAAGTCTACATTTGAAGAAGGTTTCTATATCAGTGGTATCGTTGTATTACTATCAAGTTTAGTCGTATTATATTCCGTTATGCGTATTTTCTTAAAAGGATTCTTCGGTGAGGCATATGGCTATAACATAGCATCAAATCAACAAATTACCACGATTACAATCATTTCAATTGTTGCTGTTACCATTACAGTTGTTTTTGGATTATCGGCAGAGGTGCTTTATCCTTATGTTAAGGAAGCTGCAATGACTTATACAGATCCTAGTATTTATATTAAAAGTGTATTGGGGGGTAAATGATGATTGCATTTCAATTTATTGTTAATTTGATTCTTTCTGTTATCTGGCTTTTATTAACTGGTAGCTATACCCTCAATAATTTCGTCCTTGGATTAATTCTTGGTGCCCTATTCGTATTTTTATTTTCAAAAGTATTACCGCAACATTTTTATTTATATCGCGTATATAAAATTATAAAATTAGCCGTAGTCTTTTTGATTGAATTAATTAAAGCAAATATTGATGTATTAAAGATCATTTTACGGCCTAAAATCAATAATCATCCTGGATTCTTTGTATATAACACAGACTTAAAAACAGATTGGCAAATCGTCTTATTATCTAACCTTATTACGTTGACACCAGGAACTGTCGTCCTTGGTATTAGTGACGACCGCACTAAAATCTATATTCATGCCATTGACTTTAGTACTAAAGAAGAAGAAGTCGCTAGTATTAAATCATCATTGGAAAAAGTAGTTAGAGAGGTGGGGAACGAATGATTCATATCATTATGATGATTGCTTTAATCATTGTCGCTTTATCAATGATTGCAATGTTTATTAGGGTCATTTTAGGCCCCTCTCTCGCTGATAGAATTGTTGCACTAGATGCGATTGGCCTGCAATTAATGGCCTGCATCGCACTTTACAGTATTTTTATGGGGGCAGAGTATTTATTAGTAGCAATTTTACTCGTTGCCATACTTGCATTTTTAGGTACAGCTGTATTTAGTAAATTTATTGATAAAGGTAAGGTGATTGACCGTGATAACGACGATCATCAATAGTATCGCTGTAATATTTGTTATTTTAGGTGCATTGATAAGTGCGTTTGCAGCCATTGGCATTATTCGTCTCGAAGATGTCTACTCACGCGCACATGCTGCGGGTAAAGCAGCAACACTTGGTGCCATGTTCTTACTATTTGGTACGTTTTTATATTTTTACGCCACGAAAGGTTATCCAAATATGCAACTACTATTAGGTATTATCTTTGTCTTTATAACTGGTCCCCTTTCAAGTCATATGATTATGAAAGCAGCTTATAATATTAAAACGCCATACACTAAGAACACTAAAATAGATGAAATTAATGATGATTTAAAAGATAAAAAATTATAACGTTAGGGAGCGGAACTACGAATTCATAATGAATTCTGTTCCGGCCCCTTTTTTGTTGCATTTATTTTGTTAAACATGCTATTATAAATCGTAACTATTGCGTTTTATAATAGAAAGTAGTGATTATATGCATTGGACAATTATTGGTGGCGGTCTTCAAGGAACCACAATTGCTATTAAGTTAAGACATCATGGCTTACCACTTGAAAATTTAACGATTATTGACCCATATGCTTCATTATGTGAACAGTTTAATCAATTTAGCCAGCGTATTCGCATGCCTTTTTTAAGGTCTCCGTTTGTACACCATTGTCATCCAAATCCATTTCATTTAAAACAATTTGCGAAATACCATCAGTATACGGGCGCGACTTATGGTAAATATAAACGTCCTCAACGTGACATGTTTATGGATCATACACATCAACAAATTCATGATTACAATCTTAATATGTGCCATCGCCAAGGCAAGGTTAGTCACATACGTAAACAGCAATCACAATGGCAGCTTGAACTACAAGATGGCACACTTTTTAATACAGATTGTGTGGTATTAGCCAATGGTTGCAATCATCAGCCGTACATTCCTGACATCTTTCAACAGCAACCAGATATCACACATATTTTTCAAACTAATATCGACGAAACAATTTATCAACATACCTCTCATGTTGTCGGTAGTGGTATTTCTGCTGCACATTTAACATTAAAATTAATTGATTTACAGCCAGATAATACGATTCATTTATGGATGAATAAGCAATTTGAAATACATGATTTTGACGCTGATCCTGGATGGCTCGGTCCTAAAAATATGAACCGGTTCTTACAAATTGAATCATCACAAAAACGTATGGCTATCATAAACCAAGAACGACATAAGGGTTCATTACCACATGAATTATATTTACGCCTTAAAAAATATGTATCTGAAGGTCGACTTATCATCCATCAGTCACCTATTAAACACATATCGGATCATCATTGTTATACGGAACAGGAGCAGCATCCATATAACCATATTTTATTAGCTACTGGTTTTAAGCCTACTTTGCTTCAACAGCCTATGGTTAAAAACTTGATTCAACAAGAACAAGCACCTATAACCATGAGTGGATTCCCTCAAATAACTTCAGAATTAGAGTGGTTACCACAATTATTTGTTGCTGGTGGATTAGCAGATTTAGAATTAGGCCCATTCGCTAGAAACATTATGGGTGGGCGTGATGCCGCAGAACGCATATATCAGGCATATCAACGTCTAACTCAAAAACCCTATAAAAGAGGAAGCGCATAATAACGCTTCCTCTTTTATAGGGGAAATTTTGTTACTTTATTGACTTGATTGCGATTGTACCACGCATAACACTAATAAGTTGTGCTTTGTCATCTGTAATTTTAATATCCCAAACTTGTGTTGTACTACCTTGGTGCAATATTGTAGCCGTGGCATAGACATAACCATCACGTGTAGATTTAATATGATTGGCATTCATCTCTAAACCAAGTGGAATGAATTTTTGGTTATCAATTAAATTAGCCGCACCAAGTGAACAGGCTGTTTCACCAAGTGCTAGGCTTGCGCCTCCATGTAAATATCCAAAAGGTTGTTTCACTTTATCACTCACTGGCATAGACAATACAACCTTGCCCTCTTGTTCGGACTCAATCTTCATATCCAATGTTTCTAATAAATTAGTCATATGAGACACTCCGTTTTTGTTTTATAATACCATAGCTGCAATTGTTCCAAAAATAATGAGCGGCACATTATAAAAGATAAAGTTTGGAATACATGTATCTCGTATATGATCGTGCTGTCCATCAATATCTAATCCTGCTGTAGGTCCCAGTGTTGAATCACTCGCAGGTGAACCCGAATCACCTAATGCAGCAGCGGTACCTACTAAAGCAATTAATGCCATCGTATCCAATCCAAGAGAAGCACCTAATGGAATAAATAACGTAGCAATGATTGGAATTGTTGCAAACGATGAACCAATACCTAATGTGACAATTAAGCCAATGACATACATGATGATGATGCTTAATAACTTATGTCCACTTGTCACTTGTGTTAAGTTACTTACCAAGTGTTGGATATCTCCAGTTTCATTCATCACACCCGCAAAGCCATTCGCTGACAAGATAACTACACCTATAAATGACATAATTTTAATACCTTCAACAAATTGACTATCTAACTCTGTCCATTTATAAACACGAGAAATGAAGAATACAAGCACCCCTGCAAGCGCACCAAAAATCATTGAATCTGTAAATGTTTGAACTAAAAATGTTGCTAAAATAGCTACAACAGTTACACCTAAGACATATGGTTTAATTTCAGTATTGCCTGCTTCGTTATCTGTATATGATTCACGCTTATAATCTCTGGGTTTACGATAGTAAATCATACCTAGTATCAAGCCAGCAATATAGCCCATTGAAGGTATTAACATCGCTTTCCAAATCATATTAAATTCGATAGGATGATGTGCTTTTGAAAATCCGCTTTGAATAATTTGGTGGAAGATTTGACCAAAACCATAAGGTAATAATACATATGGCCAACATAATCCAAAGCCAATGACTAAACCAATCAAACGTCGATCTATGCGCAAGTCATTAAATAAACTTAATAATGGTGGTATTACAATTGGAATAAAAGCGATATGAACTGGAATTAAGTTCTGGCTCATAATACTCATCGCTAAAAGTGCCACTATAATAATGACTTTAACCTTAATTCTTGACAATCGACTATTCTCTGAGTGGATTGCACGTATAATCTTATTAACTAAATAATCGGTAATACCACTATAAGAAATTAAAGCAGCAAAACCACCTAATAAAGCATAACTCAAAGCGACCTCTGCACCATCTACAATATTTTTAGCGAAGACCGCCACCACTTTATTTAAAGTCATACCTGAAATCAATCCACCAACAAGTGCACTAATAAAAAGACTAATGACTACATTAAGTCGACATAAACATAAAACAATCATTAGCACTACTGCAATAACAACTGCATTAATCATAAAAACACATCCTTTATCACTCTACCGAACTAAAGCGTTTTTGTATGACGTTTATAATAGCAGTTCAAATTACAGCTGTCAATATAAAGTTGCAAAAAAATTGTTTAAAAAAGAGCAGGACAGTATTCATTATGAATTCGTAGTCCTGCCCCGGCAAGGTTGACTAGGATTGAAAAAAGCTTGGCATCAGCGTATTTTCAATCCAGTCAACTACTGCCAATATATGGAGTTCATAGCCTAAAACATAATGATGTCCCCAGATCATTTATAACTTGATATAGTTGATTTCAGGAACTGTGTTCCCCCATGAATCTTTATGTTAATTGTTGTAACCACTTTACAATTGTTGGTATTAAATACCCTGTTGCACCTTTTGGACCATTATAGTTCTTATGAGCGATGGTAGCTGGACCCGCAATATCAAAATGTAAATGCGGCACGCTTCCGCTAAAATGACTGATGAAAGCAGCTGCAAATAAAGCTTTGCCTTGGCCATTCGTGTGATTGACTAAATCGGCAACATCTGACTGACGAATTAAACGTTGCTCTGTCGCAGTCATAGGTAGTTCAAATACATATTCTTCATATTGTTGTGCAACGGTTAAAATTTCTTTTAGTAGATTATCTGCTTGTGAATTAAATACAGCAGCCTTATCTTCTCCTAAAGCAGCAATCGCTGCACCTGTTAACGTTGCAAAATCAAGAATGGCACTTGGCTGAAATTGACTCGCATAAAAGACCGCATCTCCTAATACTAATCGACCTTCTGCATCACTATTGAGTACTTCAACTGTTTCACCACTAAGTGCCGTATAGATATCATCCGGCTTCATAGAGCTGTCGCTAATCATATTTTCAGCTGCCGCAATAATACCGACGACATTTATTGGCAGTTGTAAGCGTTCAATGGCATGCAACATGCCTACTACATTCGCTGCACCACACATATCAAATTTCATTGTTTGCATGCCTGCCTTTGACTTAATGCTATATCCTCCTGAATCATAGGTAATACCCTTACCTACAAGCATAATAGGTGCTTGCTCCTCATTTGTACCTTGATATGTCAATGTAATCAGTTGCGGTTCATGTGCAGAACCCTTGCCTACTGCGTGTAACAAACCAAAGCCTTCTGACAACAATTGTGTGCCATTTTTTATATCAATCTGAACAGCACGATCTTCAAAATGTTGTGTAATTTCATCGGCAAAAACTTTAGGCGTTAACAAATTAGGTGGCATATAACTGAAGTCACGTGCAACATTCACGCCTTCACCGACAATAACACCTTGCTCTAGGGTATGCTGTATCTCATCATCTATCTTATTCAAATAAATGGTTAAATGATATGGTACACGTTTATTTGATTTGTAATGATCAAATTGATAAATCGCTCGTGCACTTTGTAGTCCGAGCAATGTCGCGCAGTGTTGCTTGGACATTGTTTTAGATTGAAATGTCTCAAATAGTAGCTCGGCTTCTGCAATCATTTCTTTACGTAAATATTGAAATAATTGACCAAATCCACATAAATAATCAGCTGAAGTTAACGTTTTTAAATTACCTAAGCCAATTGTGATTAATCTTACTAGACGTTGATTAATATATAATGCTGTTGAAGAAATATGTCCTACATTAGCACTAATAATATGCTGATGCTTATAGCTCTCCAATAAACCTGTCAAATCGAGACCATCATAATCAATTGGCTCTAATTGATTCAGATGTGATGGTAATCCTATGATTAAAGTGTCCTTGGTACCTTGTTGTTGATTGAAAATTAATTGAACCATAGTATCATTCCTTTTATATAATTATTTAATTTTAAAATTTTCCTTATAAATTTAACTATATCATTTATAAATCATAACATAGTACCAATTAGGTATATCAATCATGTTAATATGTTGATTTAGGCACTAAAAAACCCCTTGCTCAATGCAAGAGGCTAAACGGTAGGTCAAAGTGTCCTATTAACTTTTTTTATGTTAATCGTCAGTCCATTATCTTAGAATTTACCTTTTTTGAATGCTAAACCTACGCCACCGATTTTGAATATTGCACGTGTATCGATCACTTTTTTCATGAAAGCAGCTTTTTTACCTGCAATGTCTCTACCGTATACAATACCAACACCATCATGTGAACCTAAAGAACATACTGTTCCGCGGTCAACATATTCAAAGTCAACTGTAGCTTCACCATTTAAGATATGTTTAATGTTTTTAGCCACGTGCTCACCTTGTTGCATAGCAATTTGAGCAGTTGTTGGTAATGGGCGTTCTTCACCAGCTGGAATAAACGCAGATACATCACCAATCACAAAGATATCATCATGACCTTCGATAGTTAAATCTTGTTTGTTCACGATACGGCCACGTTTAACACCTTCAAATGATGCTTCCATTAATTGACTACCGCGTACACCTGCAGCCCAAACTGAAGTACCCGCTTCTAATTGTTGTTCTTGATCATTGATTTTAACTACAAAACCTTTTTCGTTACAAGCAACGATTGGTGTAGCGATTTTAAATTCAACGCCGCGATCTTCTAAATACTTAACTGCGTAGTTAACTAACTCGTCTGAGAACATTGGTAACATTTTTGGTGCAGCTTCAACGCAAGTAATTCTAACCTTTTCTTGGTTTACACCATACTTATTACATAATTCAGGAATGCGGTCAGTTAATTCACCTAAAAATTCAATACCGGTGAATCCAGCGCCACCTACTAAAATAGCTAAGTCATTATCATTTTTCTCTTTTGAAGCTGCATAGTTGGCAAATTTATCTTCAATGTGACGAGATAAATGACGGGCAGTATCAACATTTTCAATTTGGAAAGCATAGTCTTTCATACCGTTGATACCAAATGTTTCAGTTTCAAAGCCTAATGCAACAACTAAAATATCGTAGTTAAAAATACCGCTATCTGTTTCTACTTTTTTCGCATTGCGGTCAATTTTAGTCACTTCAGCATTGACGAAGTTTACTTTGTCTTTTTTAAGTACGCTTTCAACTGGATATATTAAATCTTCGTAGCTAATAGTCCCAGCTGACGCTTCATGTAACCACGTTGATTCATAGTGATATTTATTTTTATTCACCAATGTAATTTCTGCTTCTTCAGCTGAAACATGCTTTTGTAATTTTGTTACAGTTTGTAATCCAGCATAACCTGCACCTAATACAAGTATTTTTTTCCGTTCTTGAGCCATTACTATTCACCTAAGCTTTCATTTGATTTAATTTCTACGT
The DNA here is from genome assembly GCF_001812565.1 of Staphylococcus sp. HMSC059F04. Lineage (NCBI taxonomy): Bacteria > Bacillati > Bacillota > Bacilli > Caryophanales > Staphylococcaceae > Staphylococcus > Staphylococcus sp. HMSC059F04. The sequence goes on from NZ_KV809468.1 coordinate 140,428, forward strand.
AGTCTAAAGTATGTGACAATAATACAATTCATAAGTTAATTCAATATGAATGTGTTGCAAAAAACAATTTATAGACTTTATACATACGTATCAATGTCTTTTTATAATCTTGATCAAGTCATTTGAGTTCACAAAAAAGACAAAATCTTCAATCCATGTTTAATTCTATAGTTTTTAGCTTACATTTTCAAGCGAATATAGGTTTAAAGTAAAAGTTGTTAATAGTTTGTTATTTTTTAACCATTAGTTATGAAAGTAGCAATGGCTTTCTTGTTGAAGCATATTTAGTAACGTCTCGGCGTCTATAGCTTCATATAAGTTTGTTAAACCATGTTGTTTAACATTCCCTTGTAATATCAATATCGCCGTCCAATATAATGTCAAAGCAGTTACATCATTCCAATCTTGTGACCACCGTATTGAAATTGTCTTGTTATCATTTAACAGCAAACTAATGCATGTAAATGGCTCATGGCGATTGGCATCAACTTCAAATTCATTGCGTAATATAGTGATGGCACTAGTGATATCATGTTGATCAAAGTGATATTTCGCTTGTGCCATTTTATAGATAATACTGTCGTCTTTAAAAGCATTAAAGAAATGTGCTTCGTTAATCGTTGTTTGCTTAATATAATTTATAAAGTGTTGATTAATAATAGGAATGCAATGATATGGTGGTGCGTCTGACTCAAGCTGACGTGTTGTCATCATATAATTTGTAGGCGTTAACTCTCCTTGTACTAAATACATTTGATTGTATGCATAAGGTGGATTAGATGTTGTCATCATTTCAAAGACAGCGGATTTAGATAGATGTCCTGTGCCTGAAAAATACATTTCTAAGGATTTTACTTCATTACGGCGATATGTATAATCAAGTAGGACTTCCGTTAATCCTGGGTTAACACCTGCAAATTGAATGGCATTGAGCTTTGCTCTACTTAGCTGGCTATACAATTCCGCTTCATTGTTTGCCCACTCAATGTCTCCAGAAGCGTCGATATAGTGCGTGTGATATGTGAGACAATATCGTAATAATTGTCTGATTGCCTTTCCAGTGCAATTTATAATCAAATCACATCGACGTATCAATGATATGATTTCATCCTCACGCTCTAAATGAACGGTTGTAAATGTAACATGTGGTGGTAACTCATGTTGAGGTTGTAGTTGTCTAGAAGTAATAATAACGTTGATATTCTGGTGGTTTGCTAATAATGTCGCAAGCTTATACCCTATTACACCATTGCCTCCGATAATACCAATACATTGTACCATTTATAATTTCCAACCTTCCGATTCACTTTTAATAGCTAAAAAGTCTTGATACATACCTGCTTCATTTGCAAGTGTATCATGCTGACCAAGTTGACAGATTTCTCCTTGTTGTAACACCACGATTTGGTCTGCATTTTTAATTGTTCCTAATTTGTGTGCAATCGTAATAACCGTTTTCCCTTTGCTCAGTTCATCAATCGCTTGTTGAATCAGATGTTCATTTTCAGGATCAATGCTCGCTGTTGCTTCATCAAGAATAATGATAGGTGCATCTTTTAGAATGGCTCTGGCAATAGAGATGCGTTGTTTTTCACCACCTGAAAGATTATTTCCTTTTTCGTTGACAACGGTTTGATAGCCTTGAGGTAAAGACATGATAAAATCATGACAACAGGCCTGTTTCGCTGCTTCAACCACTTCTTCTTGTGTCGCATGAGGTTTCCCAAATAAAATATTGTTTTCGATAGTATCATTAAACAAGTAAACTTTTTGAAAAACTGCACTAATATGTGACATCAATGTGCTTAGTGTCATATCTCTAATATCTACGTCACCAATACGTATACTACCTTCATCGACATCGTAAAATCTTAACAGCAAATGACACAGTGTTGACTTACCACTTCCAGATGGTCCAATAATCGCTGTTGACGTTTGTGCATCAATATTAAATGTCACATCTTTAATGACGGATTGTTGCTCATAGGCAAAGCTTACATGATCAAAGGCTATATTATAGTTGGTAATATTTTGGTTTGTTGCAGTTTCATTGAGCTCTGGAGCCGTTTTTATCTCGGCGATATCATCCAGTGTCACATCAATAATTTCTAACACATGTGCTGCATTATTAATATGCTCTACACTATCAAAGATGACAAATGAAAATATAGCCATCATAATGAGCATCGGTAGTTCAATTGTATGGTTAAAATATAATAAAGTTGCGACAAGCACAATAAGTACTGAAACAATTTTTAAACTTAATAAGTGAAGTAAATTAAACGGTGTATATTGCAGTTCTATTTTAGAATTTGTACGCTTACTATCGTCAACAGCACGATTGAAGCTATTTAAACTCGTATCTTCTTTAGAAAAAGCTTTAATAACTTGAATACCTCTTACAACTTCTAACACCTTCTCAACAAGCTGATTTTGTGCATAGTGATATTTCGGTGCATTACGATGACTTATTTTTTCTAAGATATAAATACTCAGTAATGATAGCAAGACACCGCAAAGTGCAACCAACGCAACCTGCCATGAGACAACGGCTAATGATAGAATAAGTACCGTGATTAGGATATATCCATTCACCACTATATCAATCATTTTCATGGCATAGTTTTCTAAAAATGTTAAATCTGAAGTTACGGTTGTTGAGAGCTCATTCGAATGATTACGCTCAAAATATCCTAAACGCACATTTTTTAATTTTTCACCAATGGTTAATCTCTCTGTAGCACTCATTTCATAGGCAATACTCTCTTGTAACCTATTTTTCGCATACGCAGTGATGAAACGTGCCAACACTAATACAATCATGACACCAAGCACCAAAAATATTTCATTACTTTCAATATCTTGATGTGTTAACATGCGATTAAACACATTGGCAGCTAAGAAGATAGGCATTGCAATAAAAATTGCATTCAGAAATGACATGACAAATCCTAAAATCATTCGAGCTTTGAAGGGTGCAGTCCATTTTAAAATTTTATTGGTTATTTGAAACATCGGAATCCTCCTTATCGTCTATCACTACGACGTGACGCCCCAGTCTTTAACACCTCTATGAATCGTCCACATTTTGTGATATGTACCTTGATTTTTAAGCAACGCTTCATGTGTACCTTGCTCAGCAATACGATGTTGATCTAACACTATGATTTGATCTGCTTGTTTAATCGTTGATAAACGATGTGCAATCACAATTAACGTTTTATTGTGTGTTAATGCATTTAAAGCACTTTGAATCTTTTGTTCATTGTCTGGATCTACATAAGCTGTTGCTTCATCTAGAACGATGATAGGTGCATCTTTCAAAATCATACGTGCAATCGTCACACGTTGTTTTTCTCCACCTGATAATTTATCACCAACAGCACCCACATATGTATCATAGCCTTGAGGTAACTGTTGAATAAAATCATGACATTGTGCTTGTTTAGCAGCAGCAATAACATCTTGATCTGATGCTTCAGGACGTCCTAATTTAATATTTTCTTTAAAGGTTAAGTTTAATAAAAAGTTATCTTGACCAACAAAACCGACTAAATCATTCAATTGTTTAGGGCTGATATTTTTAATGTTGGCATCTCCTATTAAAATGTCACCACGGGTTACATCCCAAAATCTCAATAATAATTTAGCAATCGTGGATTTCCCAGTTCCAGAAGGACCAACTATAGCGGTAAAGGTCTGGCTAGGAATTGTAAAGTTTAAGTGATCAAAAACAAGGTCTTCACTTTCACCTGTATAAGAAAAACCGACATCATTAAACGTAATATTGGTATTTTTAGGCTGTTGAAATTGTTCGGGTTGACTTAATTCTTCTAAATCTAAAATTGTTTGTACTTCAGAAATTGCATATTGAATCGACTTTAATTGATTCACATAATTAGTGAAGTTCTTAATTGGTGCAACGACACCTAAAGATAACACTAAACATAAGAAAAATGATGCTTGATCTAATTGATGTATGGCCACCAGATACATCCCCATAGGTAAGACCCCTAAAAAGGTTGATGGTAAGATGCTGGCACCTAAATTCATATAACCCCATGTTTGTTTAAACCAATTTAATGTATGTGTCTTATAATCATTGACGGCATCTTTATATTTTTGATAAGACTTTTGCGATTGATTAAATGTCTTAATTACCTCAATACCTTCGATATATTCTACAATTGAACTATTCATATAATTATTTGATGCCATTTGTGCAGCATACGTATCATTAAAGCCAGACATTAACTTTTTAAATGCAAAAAATGATATCGGAATTGTAATGAGCATTGCACATGCCATCCGCCAATCAATGACAATCATACAAACAAAAATCGCGAGTGATAATAATAAGTTGCCAATGACTTCAGGAATAATATGTGCTAGAGGTAATTCGATTGTTTCAACTTTGTCTACCATAATGCTCTTAAGTTCACCGATTTTTTTCGCTTCCACAACACCGAGTGGTAATCGCATAAGTTTCTGTGCCAATCGTTTTCTAATTGTTGACAATATGTCATAAGCTGTTACATGGGACAGCATGGTAGAACAACCGAAAAAGATAACTTGTAATACATAGGCTAAAAGCGCTATGCCAATGTAAAATAATACGTTGTGTATTTCTTTATGCCCAGCTACCACATACAGAATAATTCGATAGACTGCCCAATATGGAACTAAACCTGAAAACACACTCAAGATGGATAACAAGACCGATAACACAATTTTTCCTTTACTATCTTTACCGAAATTCAATAAAGATGTGAACCAATGTGAGCGATTTGTCATGTTTGTTACTCCTTTCTTTTACCTCATGATACTTGGAAATATGATGCCAATTTATCATGACCTGTATGATCTAATGGATAATGATCTATGACTTGTCCAGCTGCAAAATGCATGACATAACTGCATAATTCTAAAATCAAAGCATAATCATGCGTGATAATAAAAACGCGCTTACCTTGTGCATGGACCGTCTGAATATTCTGTGCGACTTGCTTCATGTGATATAAATCTAAACCTGACGTTGGCTCATCAAAAATAATAAAATCTTTATTGCTGATAAGCGCGGTCGCTATTGCAACACGTTGCTTTTCACCACCAGACAATGAGCGTGGATGCGCCTCTTTTTTAGCCAATAAATTCATGTGTTTCAAAATAGCATTAACATGTGTTTCTTCTATATCTTGATTGAGTAGTTTCATTTCTTGGTCAACACTTTCTGTAAACAATTGTGTGTTGACATCTTGAAATACCATATAGCTATGCTTTAATAATTGTTTCCTTTTTGCATGACATTGTTGCCATGAGACACTTCCTTTGAATCCCTTTGCTAAACCACAAAAACAACGTGCAAAGGTGGACTTTCCACTACCATTATCACCAATTATGGCAATCATTTCATGTTCAGGTATGCTGAAATCTGCAATATTTAGTTGTTTAGTTTGTCTCCATTTGTTGTAACCATAGCTGAAATCTTTAATGTGTATTGACGGTTGATTATCGTTATGAGGCATATCGTTTTTTATTGGGCAGGCTTGATATCTTAATCCCATTGTTTCATACTGTTGTTGTTCGAGCGCACGAAAATCATTCACCGTAAAACACTGTTGCAATTGTCCGCTATCGATATAATAGATATTGTCAGCCAAATCAAGCGCATAATCGAGACGATGATCTATAATGATTACCGTCTTCCCTTGTTGCTTCAAATAACGTATCATCTGCTGAAGCTTTTTAATACTATACATATCTAAATTGGAAGAAGGCTCATCCAAGACGACGATTTCTGGCTTACTAATTAGCACGGAAGCACATGCAATCATCTGCTTTTCGCCTCCAGACAACTCAAAGATATTCCGCTGTAATAAATGTGTTAACTCAAAATAATCCATGGTTTGTTCAATTTTCTGCATGATTGTAGCTGGTGGAACACCTTGATTTTCCAGGTTAAAAGCCAGTTCACTGGTTGTATCCACGTTATAGAATTGTGTTTTAGGATTTTGAAATACGCTGCCTACCATGGTCGAAATTTCATACATGGATAATTCAGCCATCGATTGTTGATTAAGATAAATGTCTCCCCCAATATCACCCGTTTGAACCTTTGGTATTAAGCCATTAATCAATTTTGCTATGGTTGATTTACCGCTGCCTGACTTCCCACAAAATATAGCAACTTCACCTTGTTTGATTTCTAAAGATAACTGCTTTAGTGCTGGATGTGTTGCTTCAGCATAAGTAAAAGATACGTTGTCAAATTTAATCATCAACTTAATTTCTCCTTATAATAATTCACCCACAATGCCAACATAACAATAAAGAACACCATATCTAACCACTTAAATTTGACTGTACATATATTTGTCCTTGCGTGTGGTGCATCAATGCCACGTGTCATTGCAGCAAAGGATAAATCATTGCCAATTTGTACGACTGATATAATCAGTGGAATGAGACGATACTCTAAATTTTTAAAAATATGTCGTCTTAACGTAATACCGCGCATTTTCATGGCATGATTAATATTCCTATACTCTTCTGAAATCGTTGGAAAAAAGCGAAAAATAACAGTGATTGGAATAATAACGTTGCGTGGCATTTTTATTTTTTCCATAGCGGCTATAAATTCGCTCACTTTAGTTGAATATAATGTAAAATAACCTACAATGAAACCAGGCAACATATTCATAAATATGCCTACGCAAGCCAACAAGATAAACTGCAGCATACCATGTGTATACGGCACAACATAAGCTTGTAAAAGCATCAGTATCACGAACAACATTGTAAACTTTAAAAAAGCTAAGTATTTATATATAGAAAGTAACAAGCTCAATGAACATAACGTAATCATAATACGTAAGATACTTTGTGAACTACCACTTGAAATAAGAATAGTGCTCACAGTAATTGTCAGTAAAATCTTAGTTCGAGGGTCTAATTGTGCTAACCGTGTTCTATCATCTTTAAATAAAGAACTTATTTTACTCACATAAGCCCCGCCTTTTTAAAATGTTTACTAAACATTTTCTTACCTAACCAAGCACCTAAGAGCCCACCAACGATTGTTAAAACAAACATAATTGGTAACGTCCATAATGGCGTTATAGATGCTAATGTTTGCACATATTCATGCCCATAAGATTGTTCTAACTCTTTAAAATACGCCTCTCTAGCTAAAAACATACGCAACACAAAGCCCATCATCCACAATGAAAAGACCGCATAACCCCATGCAATATTATTCCAAGCTTTGTAATCACCTTGTTTCATAATCAAATCACCAAGCAATCCACAAATCAATCCAGCTGGAATCATAATTAGTCCACTTCCCATGATGGTAAAAGCTAGCCCTAATATAAATCCAGTTAGTGTTAACATCCCAAACTTTTCAATTTTCATCACATATAAAATAAACGGTATACCACAAACGATTGGACAAATTAATCCTAAAAATGGAATTAAAAACGGTATATAACCTAGCATAAAAGTAACAAAAAAGACGACCAAATAAATGGCTGTAAAAATACCTACTGTAATTAAATCTTTAACGTTTAACTGTTTCATAAAAATGACTCCTTTACTAATGAGCTATTAAATTTGCTATTGCTGTGGCATTATCTTTATCTTCTACGCAATCGTAATGATTACCTGGAATATTTTTTTGTTCAAAATTACCTATGCAATATTGTTCCCATTGATCATTATCTTGTGCTGGCAATAAAGAACTATTTTCTTTTTGTTGCGCATTTAAATACGTAACATCCCCAATGTAAGTCGTGGGCACCATATGTGCGGATTCCCAACTTGCCATTTGAACTTGATAAGAAGACATTAAAAATGCTTCATTAATAGTTTCTCCATTTGTTTCCTCTATTACATTCGCATAAATCTTAAATCGTTCATCAAATGTTTTACGTTCAAAAAAATGTTTTAATTGTGTAACTAATTGATCTGATTCCCCATATTTATTTTCCAGGAAATCTAATAAATGATATTGTTTGTCTTGTTCTATGTTGCTATACATTTCTTTAATACTCTGAGTTAATTTATTGTATTCAATATCAGGAATGACATCAGAGATTGTTATAAAATGATTTTGTATATATGCCATTTCTGACACGATGTCATCTATTTGAGATATAGGTGATATCGATGTATCAATTAACGTCACATGTTCTACATCAATGCCTTGTAGTGTTAAAATATTAGCAGTTTCTAACGCTACCAATCCGCCCGAACAATATCCTACAAGATGAATCGATTCATAATCCGTTTCACTAATCATTTCAGCATAGGATTCACTAATTTTTTTAACAAGACTTTGACGATTGATATGACAATATTGCTCTTGATTGTTAATGGTAATTCCTGCCAATGCATCGCGATCAATAGCTTTTAAATCATCGATTAAATAACTCAAGCAATTCATCGTTCCTAAACCAGCATGAAATAGTATTTTTAGTGTCGTACCTTCCTTTTTAAAGAATGTCAACTTCCCGATTGATTGATTACTTTCCGACTCCTTCACATTTTCTACTTCAGCAATTTTGGTATTAATTGCATTGAATAGCATATTAATCGTGGGTTCGGCTAATAATTTTCGTAATAAACCATCAAAATTGATGATTTCATAATCATGTGATTTACACGATTCAACCACTTGAGTAGAAAGTCGTGCTAATACTAGTGAATCCGCACCAAAGTTATAAAAATTGTCATCATAAGATAGTGAATTGACTTGTAATATCGACTGACAATGGTCGATGATTTCTTGCTTTAAAGATTCGGGTACTAAATCTGCTTGAACATCAGATGTTTTATTATCTATTTGTTTGACGTCTTGCTGTTGTGACATGATTTGCTGATACGCACTTGTTTTTCTTTCAGTGTCATACCAAAAGCTAAGTGCCTTAGTTAAACTTTCACTAGTTGTATAATTCATGAGCATGTGTTCTAAATCCATAATAAACCTATTGATAAATGCTTCTTTAAAAATACCTTGTCTCGTATCAATATTAACGTTTAACTTACCGTTAATTTCCATGATTTGACAATCCATAAACACTTGTGGCGATTGACTTAAGCCTTCATCCCCAATTTTCAAATGCTCAAAGTGCATATCTCCAGTCCCTAATGAACTTGTAAAAACAATAGGATACAGACGATTTGAATTTGTTTTTCTAATCTCTCTAATTAAATCAACACCGGTAAAAGTGTTATGCTGTAAGTCCTCTAATAGTGTAGCTTGAATCTTTGAAGCGTTTTCCAAAAACGAACTATTTTCATCAACATTGATTGATAATAAGTTCGTAGAGGTGAAATCACCGACAATATGATCAATATCTTTATATGTTTCATTACGGTTCATCGTCGTTAAATTGACTACAAATGTCTGTTGATCAATCCACTTATTGACAACACAAGCAAATGCGGTTAGTACAAGTGTATTTGGCGTTAATCCATGCTGTTGTGCAAATGTTTTTAAATTTAACCATGACTGACGATTGACTACAAATGAATTTCTTACAAATAAATCTTTGGCATTATCAATAGTAATTGGTAATTGTGGATATTGTCCTAAATGTGGCAACTTATTTAACCAATATTGCTGATCAACCAAATATTTAGAGCTTGCCTTAGTTAATTCGCTTTGCATATATATATCTTTTAGCTCGTAGTCTTGAGATGTATCAATAACGTCATTTTCATTAAAATAGGCACTTTCAAACGCTTTAAGTAATATCCAAATACTTGTCCAATCTAAAATTAAAAAATCAAACGATAGGTGCAGTATGGATTGCTCATGTCGTTGCGTAATACCTATATCAAATAATGGCCATGTTGCTGGATCATATTGTTTATCTTGAAGTTGTTCTCGTATTAAACGACTGTCACCATTTTCATTATTTACTAATAATTTATAATCTAAGTCACCTGACAATATCGTTTGTGTCTCCCATGAGTCAATAATCGTCCTCAATGCTTGATGTTTCTTTATGAGTTTATTCCATACTTGATTAGCTCGCTCTATGTCTAATTTAGGAAATTTGACTTCAAAATAGACATGACTTGATACATCTCCAAATTTGCTTTGTTGCCCTATTAGATAGGCACTTTGAATGTCTTTTAAGGGAAAGCGTGTTGCACTTTGATAATAATTAACGTCACTATGTTTTAATAAAAGCTTTAAAATATCCTGTTTGTTTTGCTTCAAAAATACTAATATTTGTTCATTTATTTTTGCATTTTTACTTTTATAATGTAATTGACCGTCTTTCGTCCACAGCGTTATACCTTGCTTATATAACTCAATGAGTTGCTGCTCTAAATTCACCTTTATCACATCCTTTCTAAGGTAATTTTATTAGATAATTGATACGTTTCATTTTGATTATTTTTCAAAATAACTTTATCAATTTCTGTAATATTTCCTTGTTTTAATTGAAGTTTGTCATCATGACAAACCAATTGGCACATCAATTGATAATCTTGTGGTTGACACACGAAGATAACCTTATCAATTTCTGTGAATTGATTCGAATGAATTGTACTTGAAGGCCTCTGTGGCGTACTATAATCTGAAACCACAAACGGTAATGTTACAGGTAGAATTGGATAATAACTAAATGCTATCTTTTCGTTTTTTAAATTTTTTCTATACCACGTAATCACCTTTCTCCCTTTGATTTCAAATTGATTTAATATTGTTTTGTTTTTTGAAAAGTGCGCAATAGACCTTAAGCTAGCTTTTTGAGCTTCAATGGCAAAATCTATAAATCCTTGCTGACTACAACACCATTTTTTCCATCGCGCTTTCATTGCACGGCCATAAATCCATCTAAAAATATAAGCAAATGGCATTAATGTGCGATTCATTTCTATAAGTTCAATATAGGGACCCTCATTGAACCAAATAAATGCATTTTTAGATTTTTCACCGCCTCTTTCAATTTCAAACCCTAGCTGTTTGAACGCTTCCATCGCTTGTGCAAGATTTTTCACTTTATATTGTAAGTGGCCAATTTTATACATAATTACCTCTTTTCTAAAATAAATAATGCTTGCTTAAATGATGCTAATTCATCGCTTTGTTGTGGTTTTTTATCTAATAGTTTAAATCCCGTCTGATTAAATAGTTCATACCATTCATCTAGCGTGAGAAAGGTTGTATTTTTACTTTTTCTAATATCAGTTGGCTCAGTCATCATAAATGCTTGAGAAATTAACATAGGTGCCGATTCACCATAAGCTTCACCGATGATAAGTTTGCCTCCTTTAGTTAAAATCTGATGCACAGCCTTAAGTAATCTGTTCAAGTTCTTCGCGTTATTAATAACACCCACTGCGATCACAATGTCTATAGGCTGATAAGCATTTAATTTGCTATGATGAAGGTTATCTATATTTAGAAGTTGATATCGCATAAAGGTTTTATCAACAAATTGTTTTTTTGCCAACGAGATAAAATACTGCGAAATATCCGTAAAGAGATACGACCCCGTAAATATCTGCCCGATTTGTTTCAAAATGCACGTCGTAGTTGCACCTGTACCAGCGCCTAATTCTAATATATTGAGCCTTCTATGTTCTGCGCATGTTTGAACGTATAAAGCAATTTGTGTGTTAATATAGCGTGCAATCGCTGTATGGCGATACAACGCATTGGCAATGTCAATATCTCCATGTTCAAATAAAATTAAATTAACTGGTTTATCTCCTCTAACGATAGCTTCAATATGCTCAAAGTGTGCTTTAAAATATTGGAAGATTTTCTTTGGCATAATAGATGTTATCCATTGCTGCTCAAGATGATCCCATTCATGTTGCACGTTATCTTTAGTAAGCGTTTGATAATCAAAAATATATGCATCATCCATAGTTTTAATTACATAAAAATGATCTACTAAATAATTCAACCATCTGCTCATAATGTCTTTATTGTTAGGATGTACTTCTAATCTTTCAAATATGTCATCTAACATATAAGACTGTTTCTTATCTAAATACTTACCTAATACATAAAGCATGGTGAGCGCACATACACGTTCTAATCTAAGCAGTTGACCACTTATATCATCATCAGACGCAATGTCATATTTGAACTGACTGACATCAAAGTACGCATAAAAATCATTTTCTGTCTTTTGTGGATAACCAAATGCTTGCATAAGTTTTTTCCAAGCCATGGCATGATTGATGTGGCTCTGTGCCTTGGAATTAAAGCATTTTTTACTGTAATATTCTTGGTTTAAATATAAATTTATTTCTTCAAAAATCATCCGAGTCCAAAGTTCTGTAAATATTAATTGCTGTGTTTGTTCATAGCTTGAATATATCGTTTCTATGTTATTTTTTTGCATGCCAAGTGGTGGATGATCTTTTAATTTATAAGGCAACAAGTGTTCTTTTGGAAAATGAATATATTCTCTCCACTGCACATTACCGTGCGGATCGGTTAATGCTAGTTCGCCACCTTGAAATCCTATTTTTATATTGAATAACTGTCGCATAAATTGGTCAATATCATCACGAACTTCATTGTACGCACTTAAATTTAATTGAATACCATTTAAATTAGTCGAAAGTAAATGATACGGTCCATCATTATTTAATTTTTCAGGGAGGGGCTCATTTACAAACGCTGGTAATAATTTACATAGTATTTCTGCCACTGGATAAGATAACTGTGTTGCAAATTCGAAATTGATATATTTAACATCTTGTTCCTTTTTTATGATTTGATAATTTTCGATAAAATTTTGTACTGATGGCAATCTACTATATAAATTGCAAATTGCAAAATAACGTTGATTTTTTCGAGCGACCCCATATAACTCCGCATATTCCCTCTCAGAAATAGGTTGTTCAAATATGACATCTATCCCTTTTTGTAATAGCTTTTTGGCAATAATATTGCCTTGACCACCTTGAACTTCTGATTTAATTGCTACACATGCAAAATCAATATGACTCGGAATCTCATCGATATGCGTATATAAATTTAACTGATAAAATTCAGCACAGTCGACAGAGCGTTGACTACCATTTGCTAACAACCCACAAATATTTATATCATCATGTTTACGTATCGCCTCTATATAAAATTGACCAAATCTACTGCCACATATAATACAATTTTTCATATTTACAACACCCCTTCATCACGATTAATATGTTGTGAGCCTTCTATTTTAGCTGCAATATCAGCGACAGTAGGATTTGTAAATATAAAGGATAGTTCGAGTTCAACGTTAAATTGGTTTCTAATTTTATTGGTAAGTTCTATCGCTTTAAGAGAATCACCACCAATTTCAAAAAATCTGCTATTACTGTTAGAAACCTCTTGTTTAACAATATCCGTTAAAATATCTTTAACATCGTCTATGAAACTACTTACTTCGAGTTGATTATCATTTTCTAAAACGGAATCTATTTTTGTAAAATAAGTATCTTCATATCTATCACTTTCGTTTAATTCATGATTTAGAACATTTTTATTATGCGCAATCTCAAGTATCATCTTAATAAAATAATCAAACATTTTATCAAGGTTGTCTGTACCTATGCGGTGATCTACACTATCCCAATAAATGTCTAAACCACCATCTCGTTCAATCACTTGATTGTCTAACCAAACCTGAGGCGTTTGACTAATATTGTAAACAATTTCTCCTAGTAAGTTTTGGCTATTAAGTGCATGTATACCTAGACCACTTGTAAATACAAACGGCATGAGTATATAGTCATTAATTTCACAATATTTTCTTAAATCTCGTTGAAATTCAACACCGGAATACAGATGATGTTCTAAATCTTTGACGAGCTGTTTCTGAACATATTTAAAGCGATCTAACAATGTTGTGCTGCCATAATGTTTAATTTCTAATAAAGTTAATGTAGTGAAATCACCTATGACATGTTCAATATTAGGATGTACTGGCAACCTATTAAATTGTGTAATATTAAGTGAAAAATTATCGTTATGACTGACTTTCCTAATCGCTTCAGCATATATACCGATCAAGAGTGAGGTTGGCGTCAACTCTATGCCTTTAGCTATTTCTTTTAACTTTTGCCAACTTTGTTTATCAACATGATATGTTCTTCTTGTAAACTGATTTGCATCATCATTTGATACAGCCATTGTTGGTATTTCTGGTGCTGTTAAAAAGTGTCCGACTCGTTTTAACCAATAGTCTCTATCTTTGGTGTATTGCTCTGTTTGTTTAAGTTGATTTAGGTAGCATACATAATCTCTAAAGTTTAACGCTGTAAGTTGTTGGCTTATATCTTTGTTAAGATACAGCTGATTCCATTGACTTAGCAATGTAAACATACTCCAACCATCAAAGATCAAATTGTCGAAACTAATATGCAGTCTAACTTCTCTGTCAGATAAAATAGATACTTCAATATTAAAAATGGGCCATTGATTGATATCTAATACTTGATGAGACAATCTATTTCTAATTTCCAACAACGAACTTTGTTGCTGTTGTGAATTTTTATTTTCAAGATGGTTCGTTTTAAATTTATAATATGGCACTTCGCTTAATATTTGCTGTAAGCCATCATCAGTAATTATTGCTCGCATCATGCCGTGGCTATGGATTAGCTTGTTCCATGCTCTTTCTAGTCGTTCTAATTCAATATTCGTAGCATTAATTTCGAAATAGCAATGCGTCGATACATTATGGTGGCTTAATTCTTTTTTCCTGCCTATGAAGTAAGAATATTGAACATCAGTTAAGGAAAACGATTTATTTTCTTTTGCTGGATTAGTTTGAAATTCGATGGTTTCATCTGTATGCGCTTGGTTCTTATTCTTCTCAACTTGTGCAGCCTGCGCTTTGATTGTTGTGTTTTCCATGGCATCTTTAATAGTAAAATTTATATGAAATGCGGTTTCTATTTCTTTAGCTATATGTGTAGCAATTAGTGAATCGCCACCAATGTTATAAAAATTTGAATCGCTGTTAATAGTGTTATCGTTAAACTCTGCACGCCATATATTTAGTATCTTTTGTTCCATATGAGTTAAGTTGTCAGCTTTAACGCTGGAATCACTGTTTCTTTGTTTACGAGCTAACTGACTTAATTTTTTCTGATCAATTTTACCATTTTTATTTAATGGAAATACATTTAAGAAATAAATATGCGCTGGAATCATATAATTCGGTATAACATGCGTCAGTTGAGATGTAATATATTCAGATGTTATATCAGTTGGAGAAATGCAATAAATATTAGCATAAACCCTATCATTACCAACTTGTTGTATACGCTGACAATCAAAGTTATTTTCAGTAAACATGTTTTGCCAATCTCGTCTAGTTAATTTCCCCTTATAATCACCAATATAAGCATTTAATATATCAACCGTAATTTGTTCAATAAATAAACTTAGATTAGGTTCAACAATAATTATATGTCCATCTGGTTTCAACTTAGATTTAAGTTTCATCAACTGCTGTTGTATATTAAAACTTCTATGAAGCGCGTTAACAGCAATAATCACATCATAATGGTGATCTTTTAGCTGCTCAAAGTCGTTTTTTACTTCGATTCCAATGTCATGATCAATATACTCCCGATTTAATAATTTTGATTCATCTAAATAATGGTAATCTTTGCCTTTATGATTGATTTGATGCACAAGGTCACTGCTTAATGCGCTGTTTCTTGTCTCAAACTCTAAGACATTTATCGATTGATTGTTTAATTCTTGGATAGTTTTGAACAAATAGTCTTGTATCGCCATATTCCAAGGCATTAGTTCTGCAAGTTTAGATGGTGCTAACTCTGGTTCTTGCTGATAGAACAGCTCAATAGGATTCAGTTCTCCAGTAATCAGTTTAGGTAAATATTTTTCTAATTTATTTAAAAATTTGATGATGGATTTGTTTTCATCAGGGTATTGATAAGCATTATCTACTTTAGATGTACGCTTGTATTTGCCATCTTGTTCATTAATATAGCCTTTAGCTATAAGTCTATTTAGCCATTTGTTCACTATAGACTCGTACTTTTTATGAACGTTTAATGTTGTTAAAATAGTCTCAAACGAACGATAATTTAAGCTATCTAATGCATTTAAATTCTCAAACATTTTCATTAATACGTGATAGATCATGTTATTCATTCTAGATAATGTTTGAGGTATATCTTTAATACCATTTTCATCATTTAAGATGGTTGTATGACTTTTAGGAATAATAAATGCTGAAAGTGCATTATTAGTTTTAATAACCTTCACTTTACTGATGTCTATAGCGTTTGAGATTGCTTTTTCAATTTCACCGATTTCAATTCTATGCCCTTTGATTTTTACTTGATTATCAATTCTACCTAAAAATTCAATCGTGCCATCATTCCAAATACGACCTTGGTCACCTGTTCGATACCACTTAACATGATTGTTATCATAGTAGAATTTTTCTTCAGTTAGCTGTTGGTCACCAATATAACCTTTAGCCACGCCAAGTCCACCAATATGTAATTCTCCAACTACATTATTAGGGCATACTCTATCAAATTTATCTACTACTTTATACATTTGCCCTTTGAGTGCTGTTCCATATGGTATCGAAATCCAGTCAATAGGAAGTTGATGTGGAACATCGATATGGTTAGACCAAATGGATGCTTCCGTTGCACCGCCCATCGCAACGACTAAACTATCTGACATTGAACGTTCGTAAAACCGCTGTGGCAAGTTTAAATCTATCCAATCTCCTGACAGTAATACTTTACTTAAAGGAAGATGTTCATTTTTACCTTCTGCCATGGTAACAAGCATATCAAACAGAATAGGAACAGAATCCCAAACTGTCACATTATATTTATGAATGATTTCTAGCCATTTATTAGCATCTTTAAAATTCTCTTCGGTTGTGAGGATTAGCGTGCCACCTGCATCTAATATCCCAAATATGTCGTAAACAGATAAATCAAAGTCTATTGATGACACCATCAATAATGTATCTTCATTGGTGATATGATACTTACAATTAATATCAAGTATTGTATTCATTGCATTATTATGGGTAATTTCAACACCCTTAGGTACACCTGTTGAACCCGACGTCATAATGACATATGCAGAGCTATTTGCACTAACAGACTTAATCTTGCAATCTTTTGGCTTTGTAGTTAAATTAACATCAATCATTTTTTTATGACTACTTCTTAATGAACATGACTCAATATATTTGGTATTGCTAATAATGACATCTATCCCTACCTGCTTATAAATCTTGTCTCTCCGATCACTAGGTTGCTGAATACCAATCGGTACATAAGCAGCGCCGGCAAATAACACACCGAGAATTGACACCACTTGGTCGATTCCTCTAGGTAATGTTATCCCCACATAATCATGGGGCTTTACGCCAATATCTTCTAACATCTGTTTAACGGACATGGCTTTGTCAAACAATTCACCGTAAGTCATACGTTTACCATCATCTGAAGCTATTAATGCAATATTGTCTGGTGTCTGCTGATAATTTCGCACGAAACCTTCATATAGCATTGCATTAGGTTGTTTCAAGTCTGATAGCTGTATGTCTTCCACATATTCGCTTAATATGTCGTTCGTCTTATTCCAATTATCAACATCTGTTAATGATGCGAGCAAACGACGATAGTCATCTAACATCGCATCAACCGTTGTATCTGTTAGCAAATCATCCACCTTGTCCCAGCATAAATGCAAGTCGCCTTTAACAAGATAAGATTGAAAATCTAACCACACGCCTGGTGTTTGAGAAACCATATACGATATTTCTCCAAATGTTTGTCTTGTCTCATCGTTTTCAAGTTCATAATCAATATTACATGCGAATACGACTGGGGCGATATTTATACTTTCTCCATATTTTTTTGAAACATCACGTTGTACTTGTACACCGCTATAATCAGAATGGGATACATTCTCAATAAACGTTTGCTTTACTCTTTGTAACGTATTCGCAAAGCGTTCATTTTTATGAGGTATATGTTCAACTAATAACAGATTTGTAAAATCTGCTACTATATGCGTTACATCTTTTGTATCACTTTCTCTATTAAACAACGGAATATTGACATAAAAGCCTTCTTGATTGCTCCATTTCTCTAGTGTCAACATATAGCATGTAAGTAAAACAATAGATGGCGTTGTGTCAAATCGCTTTGCGTTCTCTTTAATTTTTTCCCATACCTTATTTTCAATTATTCTTTTATGTCTTGATACTTTTACCTGTTCTACCAATTCTGGCTTTTTTAAAATGGGTAATTGAATAGGATTCAACTGCAATTCATCTATTTTGTGTGACCAAAATGTTTTATCTTGTTCTACTTGTTCATCATCTATCTGCTTTTGTTCCAAATATGTCTTAAACGTGATTTGTTCTTCACTTACAGTATGACCATGATATAAATGCGCTAATTGTTTTATGATCATACTGATACTTAAAACATCTGCTACCAATAAATCGATATTTAAACTTATTTGCACCTTTTGCTGTGGCAATATAAAAGCAGTTAAGCTTGCCACTTCTCCACGATAAACATCTAATTTTTTGTGGGATAGTTCTGTTCTATATTTTGCTAATTCCACTGATAGTTGCGTTTCATCTAAGTTATCTAATTCGATTATATCGATGCGTTTTTTGATTGGTTCTTTCAGAAATTGTTGTTGATGGTTATCAATAAATCGGCAGCGTAACATAGGGTGAATACGTTGTAGCTCATTCCATGCTTGATTTAATTTTTCTATATCCACTTGATGCCCTATAATTTCAAAGTATGCATGACAGCCAACGCCACCCAACACTTGATCCTGTTCTCTACCAATGAAATACGCACTTTGTACATCTGTTAATGGAAATGGCTGATAGTTATCAACCGCTTCTATTGAATGATGAACAGTACTTTTTTTCTTTTTAAATTTACTGTTGTCAACAAGTAACATCCACTGGCTAAATGTAGGTTTTTCTATTAATTGAGAAAATTTTATCCTTAAACCTTCTCGTCGCAATTTACTGACTAATGCCATGATATCTATTGAATGAACGCCTAAATTAATAAGATTTTCGTGCGCATCAATGTGTGTAAGATTTGTTTTTTCAGTTAACCAAGACTTAATAAGCTGTTTTATTTTATCTTTCGAAAAAAGCACTTCCATTACTATAAACCTCCATGTCTTATTTAACTCATTCTTTTAATCTATTAACATCAATTTTCCCAAATGTAGTTAAAGGCCATACGGGTACTTTTTTTATTAAATCGGGCAATTTAAAATTTGCTATACCTTGTTGTTGTAGATAATTTCTCAGTTCATTAAGATTGATATTTGTATCCTCTTTAATGCAGACACAAATTTTCTCACCTACAACCTCATCTGGTACTCCTATTACTTTGACTTCGTCAACATTAGGATGGCCTAAAATGACATCTTCTAATTCATTAGGTAAAATTTTCTCACCTGATTTATTAATCATCTCTTTGATACGTCCAACAACTTTAAAGTTTCCATCAGGTTGTTGCTTCACTTTATCTCCTGTCATAAAATACATGTCATCATCTACACATTTTATGTGTGGCGCATGTTCATAGTTATATATTGTATAGGGGCCTCTGACGTAAAGCTCGCCATATTCACCTTGCTGCACTTCTTTTCCACTATCATCTAATATTTTAATTTCGTCATATTCAGAAATAGGTGTCCCTTGTGTGTGATAAGTGACTTCATTGCCATCTTGCTTATCAGTCATACAAATTAATCCTTCTGCAATACCGTATACTTGTTGTAATTTACACTCAAATTGTTCTTCAATTTTTTGCGCAGTAAATGAATCTAATAATGCACCTCCCACCTGAATTAATTTGAGAGAACTGATATCATCTTCATCGTTGTCTTTTTGATAATCTAGACACATTTTCGCCAATGATGGTACAAGCGCTAAATGAGTAATATCTTGTTCATCTATCAACGGGAAAATTTCATCAGGGCTCGTAACACTACAAATCACTATTGTGCCACCGACCGCTAATGTTCCAATGATTCCTGGACAACCTAAAGGAAAATTATGTGCGATAGGCAAAGCAACTAAGTAAGTCGAATGTTCATCTAAGCCACATCTTTGTGCACATTGTTTGGCAACATAAATATAGTCACAATGTCTACGAGGTATAAGTTTAGGTATACCTGTCGTACCGCCTGAAAGTAACAATAATGCAGTATTATTATAAGATGGCTTAATTAATTCCTCTGAATATCGATATTCATAATCATTACGATTTGCGGAATAAAAATTTTTATATTGCTTGGAATTTCCAAGAATATATTGATTAATCTGACAACCTAGTTCACCTTCTATTTCATTAATCAGCTGTGAATATGAAAAGCCTAAATACTTATCTTTAGCTATATATGCTACCGCACCAGACGCTTCCAAAACACCTTTGATCTCAACTTTTCGATGTGTCGCTAAAGCTAATACAGGTATCGCTCCTATTTTAAATAATGCGAATAAGACGAAAATAAATTCGAAGCAGTTTGGTAACTGGATTAACACTTTATCGTCCGGTTTAATGCCATCCTGATAAAATTTATACGCAAAATGATTTATTTCGTCATACATTTCTTGATATGTAAATTCAAACTCACGATCTATAAGTGCAATCTTTTCTGGGTACTGTCTTACTTTTTCTTGGATAAATTCATCTAGTGTTTGATGATCCCAAACTTGTTCATCATAAAATATTTCTAGTTGTTCTCTCTTTGTCCTTTTCATTTTGGAACCTCCATCATTGAAATACCTAAAATAAATTTTGAATCTATATCTTCCATTCTCACAATGGATTTTGTTGTATCTTTATTGTTGTATATTATAAAATGATTGCCTGAACGTTTTTGAACTTCTACATAATCCAATCCTTCCATCAAACCTGTACCAATACATTTTAAATATGCTTCCTTGGCAACCCAACACTGAAAGAAATGATACGGATTATCGCTAATATATAACGCTTCGTGCACATTAAAATAACAGTCAATAATATCTTTGAAGTCAATTTGTCTTGTTATATTTTCAACATCTACACCAATATCAACCATTGAAAACGCAACCACGCAGCAACCTTCAGTATGCGAAATATTAAAGCGAATATTATAAGCATTTTCTATATAAGGCTTTTTGTAGCTTGTGTATTGATAGACCAAGTCAGTTAACTCACACGTCAATAGATATTGATAAAACAAATTCACAAGTGCATGACTATAAATATAATTCACTTTGTCGCTTTTTCTTTTTAAATTTTTTAGTTTAGCAAGCTGTGATTTTGTTAAAAAACTGGATTGATTACCGCACTTGTTAACTCTGTCAGTCCTACCAATAACAATCACCGAATAACCATTTAACAAATGTTGCATGATGCGTTGTGATAAATTGTGCATGTTATCATTTAGCTCATATATTTTATATTTCATTTAAATATGCCTTTATCTTATTGATGGCTTCTTCGGAATTACCGTTAATAAACATATGTCCACCCTCTACATATTCCCATCTAAATGATTTGGTTGTGTATTGCTCCCATTCTAGTAACTCTTCTAGCGTCATTTGTTCATCTGAGGTACCCATCAACGCCAAGATAGGACTATCTAAGGGTTCTTTATTCATATCTTGGTATTCTTCATCAATGACAAAGTCGGCTCTTAGCATCGGTAAAAACATTTTGATTAAATCATCATTTTCTAATACTTCTTTAGGTGTACCACCATAGTCTTGCAAGCCCTGTTTAAAACCTGCATCATCAAGATGATATATAGGATCAGGTTCTTTAAAACACGGTGCTCTACCCGCTGAAATAATCACTGCCTTAGGATTATTTAAACCGCTATGTTTAATTTTTAATGCAAGTTCATAAACAATTTTAGTTCCCATACTATGGCCAAATAAATAATAGTCTTGTTCAAAATTAAATGTTTGGACTAATTCATCATAAATTTCTTGAACTAACTCACTAATTTCGGAAATGGGCGTTTCGCTAAACCGACTTTCTCTGCCTGGATAAAGCACTCGCATTACATTGGTTGCCGGAAAATAATCACTCCAATGTCGATAAATATTCGCCCCCCCACCTGCGAAGGGAAATAATATCAACGCTTCATCTCTATCTTTTTCATGATTTATTAGATAATTTGCCAAATACCTTTTTCCTCCTATAGTTATTTTATGATTTAAAATGATATTTACACTTTTATCTTACATTAATTGATAATGATTATCAATGTTGATTGATATTTAACGCAAAATTTATTGTTTCCCAAAAAATTCTATATAATTTTTATTTTTTATACTCTTTTTTGGGAAAACAAAAAAACCCTATGAGAGACTCATAAGGTTTTCTAACATATTTAATTCAATTTATATTTAACTACACGTGATTAACATTCTTCTGGTGTACCTGAAACTTTGGCTGTTTTAAATGAACTGCCACAGCCACAAGATGCAATCGCATTAGGATTATCGATTTGGAAACCACCACCCATGAGTGACTGTTTAAAATCGATTGTTGTCCCTTTTAACACCGGCGCATCATCTTTATCTACGAGTACTTTTAAACCATAGAACTCTAACACTTCGTCGTTATCCCCTGCTGTTTCTTCTGCAGACATACCATACGTTAAACCAGTACATCCACCACCATTAACTTTAATTTTTAAATAACCGTCTTCCATATCATTACTTTTCAACATATCTTTGACTTCATAAGCAGCAGCTTCTGTTAAAGTTACAGTACTCATCATCATGACCTCCTAAAAAATCCATGTTTCTTCTATATGTTTATATATATTATTTAATAACTCAGTTGGCGTTTCACCTTCAACAATATCACCATTAACCAATGCATACAACCCGGATGAACAGATACCACAATTTTGTAGACAACCATATTCTAACACATCGACATCAGGGTCCTCTTCAAGTTGATCGTATACATATTGTCCACCACGTGCCATATTGGAAATACAAAATTCCACGATTGGATTCATAGTACACCCTCTCAATCATTTTAGTCATATTATTATAGCAAATATACTTTCTATATGCATACGGTCAGCTCATTATCTTGATTTTTATATGCACTCCAATAAAACGTTTACAATATGATTGTGCCCAGTCGTAAATTTGTTTGTAGTCATCAAAAAAACAAGATATAATAAGCACATAAATAAAAATACTTCAATTTTTTGGGGAAATTGATGTTTTGTTATCGTAAATGCAGTTGACACAGTTTTTCACTCAATTAATATAACATCAGTTTAAGAAAATATGAGTGATGTGTGACAATGATTTCATATCAAAGGGGTATATTTATGAAAAATTTAGTATTACTAGGTGGCGGCTACGGTAATATGCGTATTATGTCGCACATTTTACCAAATGCATTACCGGCTGACTACACATTAACGTTAGTCGACCGCATGCCTTATCATGGCCTTAAGCCAGAATTTTATGCATTGGCAGCCGGCACAAAGTCTGATACAGATGTTCGCATGAATTTTCCAGAATCAGAGCGGATTAATACCATTTATGGAGAAATTACAGATATTAACTTAGATGACCAAATCATTTCGGTCGGTCAAACAAAAGTCGATTACGATGAATTAGTGATTGGACTTGGCTGTGAAGATAAATATCATAATGTTCCTGGCGCTGACGACTATACGTATAGTATCCAAACATTATCTAAAGCTCGTGAAACATTTCATAAAATCAGCGAACTGCCTGCTGGTTCCAAAGTTGGTATCGTTGGTGCAGGCTTAAGTGGGATTGAGTTAGCAAGCGAATTGAGAGAAAGTCGAAAAGACATTCAGATTATCTTATATGACCGTGGAGAACGTATTTTAAGAAATTTCCCGGAAAAACTAAGCAATTATATTGCAACTTGGTTCAAAAAGCACGATGTAACGGTGGTTCCAAATTCGACAATTGATGGTGTTGAACCCGGTAAAATATATAACAATGGACAGCCTGAAGACGTCGACTTAGTAGTATGGACGGCTGGTATCCAACCTGTTGAGATTGTCAGAAATTTACCGATAGATATTAATCGCAGTGGTCGCGTGATTGTAAATCAATATCATCAAATTCCTACATATACGAATGTATTTGTAGTTGGTGACTGTGCAGATTTACCTCACGCACCAAGTGCACAACTTGCAGAACTTCAAGGCGATCAAATAGCCGATGTCTTAAAAAAACAATGGGCAAACGAAGCGCTTCCAGATAAAATGCCAGAATTAAAAGTACAAGGTTTCCTTGGTTCTTTAGGTGAAAAGCAAGGTTTCGCCTATATCATGGATCGTACCGTGACCGGACGTCTTGCTGCTATTTTAAAATCAGGTGTCTTATGGCTCTACAAATACCATAATGGTTAATAAACGGTTCAATATAAAGTCTTGGACATCATTATATTTTAGGTTACGAACTCTATATTGACAGTAACTGACAGGATTGAAAATGCTTGATATCAACGTATTTTCAATCCTGTCAACCATACGGGAGCGAGACTAAGGATTCATAATGAATGCTGTCCCGCTCCCTACATATTATTTTGTATCCATAATATGATTATCTACAAAATTTGTGACTTGTTTTGTTTGTATATAGCCATCAGCTACATACGCATCATTCATCGTCACAAGAGGATAAAATAATTCATCCTCTTGCAATTGTTCAATAAATTGCACATCATGATCCGTTAAATTTTCTGTTTGGTGTTCAAAATCGATATATGTGAATTGAAAGTCAATTTGCGGATATTTTCTTTTTAATAATGGTTGTAACCATTCATACGTATTTTTAGATGTTGGCGCATTGACACAACTTGCGCATACCACATCTGCCCCATAAACGACAACACTCACCTTTGTCATATAAAAAATCCCCCGTTGAGTTGATAGATTTTTCTTTCACTATCCATTATAATAGAATAACAATCTAAATATGAAGTAATATACTTGAAAGGAGTCATCTCTCATGCCAACTGAGAATGCAACAATGTTTGATCAAGTAGCTGAAGTTATTGAACGTTTACGTCCGTTTCTCTTACGTGATGGCGGCGACTGTACATTAGTCGATGTAGAAGACGGTATTGTTAAATTACAACTACATGGTGCTTGCGGCACGTGCCCAAGTTCAACAATTACATTAAAAGCAGGTATTGAACGAGCATTACATGAAGAAGTTCCAGGTGTAATTGAAGTGGAACAAGTATTCTAGATATCTATAATATATACATCACTAGAGCTCCTACGCGCTCTAGTTTTTTCATTTGTAGTCACAGAGATAAAATGTATAACATTCAAGAACCAAAATACTGAGATATAAATCTCTAAAAAATGACAACATGGAACATATATCCCAAAATAAATAGCACAAAGACGATTTGAAATTAAAAACCGTCTTTGTGCTATTGTTATATTCAATACATCTTACTTATATTTATTGACGATCTTGATCATCGTGATGCGGTTTATGTGGTGCTTTGTAAGGTGCTCTCATATGCTTGTCGATTTGTCTATCCATGTCGACCCAGCCTTTCCAGCCTATATGAACGGCATCAGTAATGTAATGTTTCGCATATTCTTTGTCCGTCATATCATACAATTGACCACCATTATTAATTACTGTTTCACGAATTTTGTTGTAAACAGGTTGACGACGTTCATGTGGAATACCGATATGATCGTACCATTTGCCATTGGCAGGGATGCTGACGTATTGAACATCTGCACCTGCTTCACGCATCGTATCTACAAGTAATTTTAAGTCGTTAAATTCTGGAGAATTAATATTAAACTCCCAATCACGTCTTACTTTACGTCTATTTTCCTTAATTAGTTTCCAATATTCATCTTTAATGCCATATTTATTGGATTTCGAATGATCGATTGCAATTTTTGTCGCTTTGCGATTCATCTCGTTCCAAGAAGCATTCGGTGATGTCACTGGTTCAACATGTGACAACGGTGATTTGTCGAAACCAAAGTATAATTTGATGGCTTCAATCTTTTTGATTTGCTCACCTTTGAATTGAGAAATATAATTGCCATGATCTTGATTTGGGTGTTTTGCTAGTTGTTTTAAAAATGCTTTATTTTTAGCATGCTTAAATTGTAATAACCGTTTCGCGTAGCGTTGTTTCAACTCAGCTGGCATTTTAGATTGCTTGAACAATTGATCGATTTGGTTCGCAGACATACGTCCATCATAGTTCTTATTTGTTAAACCATGATCAGTGAACCATTGCGGTGAAATAATTAAACTAATTTTTTTACCTTTTAGTTGATCGTATTGTGCTGCTAACTCAACAGCGTTAATCAAGTCTGTTGAACCACCAGTTCCAAGTAAATATGCAGGTTTAGTCCCTTTACGACCATTAAGTGCAATACCTGGATTAAATGGATCTTCTTTGTTGAGTTCACTTGAACCATAAATTGGGTAATAATCGTTTGATTTAAATAATTTGTTTTGAATGAGCGTACCTTTAAGCACTTGATCCGTTGAAGCAAGTCTATTATTTGCCAGTGTTTTATTTGTCACCAATCCCGTAAACCAGCTTGACGGCATTAAGACAAAGATGATAAATATCACACCGCTAATTAAAATCGGTAAAAACGGCTTTAATTTCATCGTAATTCTTCTAATGCTTCCACAATTTTATTTGGTGTCGCCCACTCATCACGATCAAAATCCATAATTGAAACTTCAATACCTAATTTGTTTTGAATTTCTAATAACAGTCCTACAGTTTGGAATGAATCAATAATCCCCTCTTCGAAAATTTCTACATCAGGGTTTTCTTTGACGATATCATTTTCAGCAACTTCAGCTAATACATCTAATACTTGTTCTTTAAATTCCATAATTAATTACTCCTTTTATATCAGTTTTCCTGAGAAAATTAAAAATCCAAATGCTACAAAATGGAAAGTGATAACAATGCTTAAGGCAGTTGTAAATCCATTTTGCCAACGTGCAGGATGTTTCTTGCGCCAGCGTTCATAATAGCCGTAACCAATAAACATTAAACCATGATAGATACCATAGACGATATAGAATAATTCTAAACCGTGCCAGACACCCATGATAAAGAAGTTTAGGAAAAAGGCTACATTAGACATGGCAAATTGACTTTTTAATAATTTTTTCTTTGACATGTAGAACAGTGCACGCATGTAAATGCAATCTCTAAACCAGAATGATAGCGACATATGCCATCTATTCCAGAAGTCTTTTATATTTTTAGCTTTAAATGGTTGTTTAAAGTTTGGCGGTGTCATAATGCCATAGATATAGCTGACTGCTACCGCAAATAAACTGTAACCAGCAAAGTCAAAGAACAGATAGAAACTATACGCATACATATACAGCCATTTATGCGTAAATCCATGTAAATCCATCATCAATGGATTAATCGCATAGAATTGAATTAAATGCGCAATAATGTATTTATATAGGAACCCTAACATTATCATATGAATCGCTTTTAAAATCAACTCACGATATTGCTCACCTGTTGGAATCTTCTTATCATCTTTCACGTAACGTTTGTAACGGTCGATTGGACCAGATGATACCGTTGGGAAGAATGAAATAAATTGCATTAACTTGCCAACTTTTATTTCTTTAATCGAGCCATCTCGAATTTCCATAATTAATTGAACACTTTTAAAAGTTACATAAGAAATACCTAAGAACCCTACAAATTCAATTAATTTATGTTCATGGAAATGAATTTGATGACCACCTAGCCAAGAGCTTTGCAATATTTTAACCACTGCTAATGGCAAGATAGACAGAACCATAATTACAGTAAATTTCGCAAATGTATTATTTTTCTGTCTCGATTTAAAGTAAAACATAATCAGCGCTGTTTGATAAATTAAATACACAATAAAACATATTAACTGGACGCTAATATATTTCGTACCAAAGAAATGATACTTATCTGAAGCAAAGATAATGACAATCATAATGGCTGTACTAATGCCGTTGTATATATAACTACGCTTACCTAAAAATCCGAGTATAATCACTGGTAAGAGTACAATAAATGCAATTAAAAAGAACGTAAACGTACCATATGGAATCATCCGTTTACAACCTCCGCAATAACTTTACGATCTAATTTACCATTTGAAGTAAGTGGTAAATGATCCATCCAAACGAATTTTCTCGGTATCATATACTCGGGTAAACGAGATTTCAATTCGGATTTCAATGCGTGAGTCATAGCCATATCATCTTCAACGTGTTGCGTTGGAACAACAGCACCAATTAAGTGAACAACTTTATCATTGCGGTATACTGGCACTACAACAGCTTCTCTCACTCGATCAGATTGGCGTAATTGTGCTTCAATCTCTTCAAGTTCCATACGGTAACCATTCATTTTAATTTGGAAATCAATACGTCCTTGAATGAACCATAGGCCGTTGTCTTCTTTGGCTTTATCCCCTGTATAATAATGGCGAATGCCATCATCATATTTAAATGCAGCATCTGTTTTAGCTTTATTTTTTAAATAACCTAGGCTCACGCTGTTACCTTTAATAACAAGTTCGTCTTCATCAGTTATAGATAACGTCGTACCTGGACGTGCAACACCTACTGGAAGTGGATTATATTGCGCTAATACATCAGGTGTGATTTGAATACTTGTAACAGCTACAGTTGCTTCAGTCGGACCATATGTGTTGTAAATCACAGCGTGTGGATATCTATCAACTAAAGCCTTAGCTGTTCTATGTGCCAAAATTTCACCACAGAAGAAGAAATGATTTAAGCTTGGGTAATCATTTTCATTCAATGTCGGCAATAATAAGCACATTTCAATAAATGATGGTGTAGATACCCAAGTGTTAATTGGTGTAGCCACTAACATGTCATTTAATAACTTAGGCTTTTTAATCATATCTTTATCTACAAGATTTAGTGTGCCACCAGATGTTAAACATGGATAGATTGCCATCACTGATAAATCAAATGAAAATGGTGCTTGGTTTAACCATTCTTGGCCACCATCTTCTTGATGTAACGATACCATCCATTCAGCAAATTCAATCAAGCTTGCGTATTGAATTTGAACACCTTTAGGCTCACCAGTTGAACCGGAAGTAAAGATAGTATATACCGTATCTGTTTCAGTCATTTGACTATCGAATACGATTGGATTGTTTGATTCTTTGACATCTTGAGTCGTAATCGTCTTCGCCCCATCATATGTTAATGGTTCATCAACGGTATTAAAGATGAACTGTGGTTCAACTTTATCAATAATCATGTTTACACGTTCAGCTGGCACCGATGTATCAATCGGAACGTAGCCGCAACCTGCTTTGATAGCACCAAGCATACCAACAATCATGTACGGAGACATATGGCCGTATAAAATCATTGGTTGTTGACTGCCTTGTAATTGATGTGCTAGTTTACTTGATTCCTCAAGTAATTCCTTATAAGTTAATTCGTCATTCATATGTCTTACAGCAACTTGATTCGGCTGCGCTTGCTCAATATCGATTAATTTAGAAATGATATCGTTCATATGTTATATTCTCCCTCATTAAAATTCATTATAAATGAAGTTATTCTGTGTATCGCCAGTACCATAAATTAAATACAATGCTATGAATATAGCTAAATAAAGCAATGTTAATAAATATGGTTTAAGTTTTTTAAATGTTTCTGAAGTTTCTTTTTGTTGGGCTTTCATATCGCACCTCACTCATTCAAAATTAAGATGCACAGCTTATCTTTTGCTGCGCCACTTTTTATAATAAGTATAATTAGTTTCAGATTTATATATTATTTTTACAACTTATTATATCTATTTTTTGACAAGCCTGCAATGTTATCTTTAAAAACACTATTGCAAAGACTTGCACTACACTATTTGTAGAACATATTTTATTTTACGTCTTATTAACGAAACACACAATTACATATGACATAACAATTTTGTTATATACGCAAAAAACTTCTACATGCTATTAAATAACAACATGTAAAAGCTCTGCTTGTATCATAATTTAATGGCTAGTAACCGGTGTTAATGGCGCCTGTTGTTGTAAAACAGCCACGATATTATCAACGCATAATTGAATCATACGATTTCTCGTCTTCACTGATGCACTGCCAATATGCGGTAAAATGACGGCATTCGGCATAGATAATAATGGATGTTTCTCATTAATAGGTTCTTCACGTAAAACATCTAAGCCGCATCCTGCGATATCACCTTGTTCAAGTGCAAATACAAGTGCGTCTTCATCTACTATTGCACCTCGACCAATGTTGATAAAGATTGCATCTTGTTTCATCGCTTGAAATGCCTCAGCATTAAATTTGTTCTTCGTTTCCGCTGTCATTGGTGCTGTACATATGACAAAATCACTTTCTTCTAATAATGTGTCAAAATCAGCATATGTGACTTTTAATTCACGCTCAACATCTTCTCTTCTTGAACGATTATGATATAGCGTACGCGTATTAAAGCCACTTAAACGCCTTGCAAATGCTTGACCAATGGCACCCATGCCAAAAATACCAACAGTCGAACCGTACACATCTTTACCAGATAATAAGTAAGGACCCCAGCTAGTCCATCGACCATCTTGAACATATTTTTCTGCTTCAACAATACGTCGCGCAACACTAAGCATCAAGGTAAACCCTAATTCTGCTGTCGTTTCTGTAAGTACATCTGGTGTATTGGTTACCACAATATCGCGTGACTTTGCTAGTGAAATATCGATATTATCATAGCCAACTGCCATATTTGCAACGATACGCAACTGTGGCGCTTGTGCGATAACCTCGTGATCAATTTGTTCACTGAGCGTAATGAAACACGCTGTTGCATCTTTAATAGCTGTTAAAAACTGTGCTCTAGGCATTGGTACAAGTGCATTATCCCACATCTCTACTTCCCCAAATTGTTCTAATTGCTGGACAAAGTGGTCTGGGATTTTTCTGGTAACAAGTATTTTAGCCATCATTCAGCCTCCTTTAAGTGTCCCTGACTATTGTTGTAATTGTCGAATCACTTCATTTAAATCTTTTACCGAATAAGTTGGCGGAACATCTTTTTCTTGAATTTCAGCAAATGAGGTTACACCCGTTTGAACATGAATTGTATCCACGCCAACATTGATGCCAGACATAATATCTGTATCATATAAGTCCCCGACCATGGCAACATCTGCTTTATCTAATTTAAGTATATCAAGTGCAATATCCATTATAACTGGTTCTGGTTTACCAATAAATTGTGGTTGTTGCCCAGTAGAGACGCTAACGACACTTGTAATAGCACCATTACCAGGTAATAAACCACTTTCTTTAGGAATAGAAACATCCGGATTAGTTGAAATAAATGTAGCACCCTCACGTACAGCAAGTGTTGCAATCGCTAGTTTATCGTAGGTAACCTGTTCATCTAATCCTATCACTACATAATCGACATGTTTATCTCGTCTTAATGTTAAACGACGGTCTAGTAATGCTGCTTTCAAACCACTACCACCAATCATATATACAGAGGCATTTGCTTTTTCATTGGCAATAAAGTTTGCCGTAGCTAATGCTGAAGTCACAATCTCCTCAGGTTTAGCATCAATATGCATCTCGCGTAATTTAGCTGTTACTTCTTCAGGTGTCTTGGTCGAGTTATTCGTTACATATAAATGAGGAATGCCTTGCTGATTTAAATAATCAATAAATTGTGCTGCTCCGTCAACTTCCTCTGTACCTTTGTACATCGTCCCATCTAAATCTATCAAATATCCTTTATAGTGTTTCATTGTTAATTGTCTCCTTTTCCAAAAGCTGTCACTGGTACACTTTCCTGTTCTAAAAATAATGATACTTCATATATAAAGTTGTCATAATACGGTAGTGCATCATCAAACAGAGGTTCAAGTGTATCATGTTGTAAAGTAATATAATCATGTGCAAATTGCTTACGCACTTCGATTGTTTGATTGATTGCAGCTTGTGTTTCAGATGTAATCACACCCTCAAGTGCTAATATATCAATTACATCCTTGTAATTACCAGGATCTCTTAAAATAAAAGCATCGATAATCATATTACCAATATCAACAGATGCTTCAATTAGCATTTGTGCAATGCGCTCAAAAGCATAAGGATTATCTTTATGATCTTGATAATCTTGCGTTAACTGCCTTAAATAATTTAATTTCTGTGTTAATTTTTCTTTGTCTACAAAATACATGCTTAGTCACCTCTTAATGTCTTTATCATATCATAATTTTGCAGAACACTTCATTTGTAGTTATACTAAATAAATAACCTTAAATAAAGGAGCACCACTTTATGATAGATATGTATTTATATGACGATGAAGAACAAAGTCAAGTGCAATTTGTAGGCTTTGTCGGTGAACATAGTCGCTATGATTTGATGTTAGTTCAAACAGACCGTCATTATGGAAAGACATTAGTTTTGAATATGCAGACCAATAAATTTGGAATTATCGGCACAGATGACCTTGAAGAAGATGGTTATATCGCCTATATTCTTGGTGTTTCTGATGCAGAAGCCACTGAAATAACCGAATATTTAAATGAAGTCATACAATAACATGTTCATGATTCAATGCTGTGTCATAAACATGTTATCAAAGCATGAAAAAAGCGAGGAAACAAAAGTTGATGTTAACTTTGTTTTCTCGCTTTACTTGTGGACTTTCGTTTTGAAAGTTACTCTGTTGATGCTATGTTGTCTGTGCCAATTAATCTTTATTGGTTTCTATTTGTTGAGATTCTGCTGGTATGGATGGCGCTATTTTGACATCGTGTAGTTTGTCTTCGCTGTTAATTTGTGTGTCTGGCTCACCTAATCGAGTTTTAACCTCGTCTTCTGAAAGACGCTGTAGAACAAAATATGGGCAGCCAAAATTACAATATTCTAAGATATAATCTTGAATACTTGAAAATCGTTTTGAAATTTCAGCCTTTTTGTTACTATCTTTATAAAATCCTTTGAGTCTTAACAGTTCGTAACCAAAATCTCCGACAACAAAGTCATATTTATCGAGAATATCTGCATATTTAGCAGCAAATAATTCTTCATCAAAGCAGTCACGATAGTCCTCAATGATTTCAAAATATTGCTGGTTTACTTTAATCATAAATGACTCACCTTTATATGATAATAAAGACTTAGCAAATACGACAGTTAATCACTCTCGTACAAACTAAGCCCTTTTATTGATAAGAATGACCATAGCTGATAGTGGCTCACATAATACTTCTGCCAACTCACTTTCCACAGTCTATTCGATTATTGTTGATGATTTAACTGCTTTTCTCCTAAGCGATGACGTTCTTTAGCCGCTTCATTAACTTGTTCATCTGCGTGATATGAGCTACGTACCATTGGTCCAGCTTCACAGTGTTTGAATCCTTTATCCATAGCTGCTTTACGTAACTTACCAAATTCTAGAGGTGTATAATATTTTTGAACTTTTAAATGCTTACGAGATGGTTGTAAATATTGACCAATTGTCAAAATGTCTACGTCATTCGCACGTAAATCATCCATAGCTTGTAATAATTCTTCAGTCGTTTCACCTAAACCTACCATAATACTTGATTTCGTAGGAATATCTGGTTGTAATTCTTTTGAACGACGTAAGAATTCGAGTGTACGGTCATATGTTGCACGTGCACGTACTCTTGGTGTTAAACGGCGTACTGTTTCGATATTGTGATTTAAAATATCTGGTCGTGATGCCATTAATGTTTCTAACGCTTCATAATCCCCACCCATATCAGATGGTAAGATTTCAATCGTTGTGAATGGATTTCGTTCACGTACTTTGCGCACTGTTTCAGCATAAACATTTGAACCCGCATCTCTTAAGTCATCACGTGCTACTGCTGTAATAACCACGTGTTTTAAATTCATCAGTTCAACCGATTCTGCCACACGTTCTGGCTCATTTAAGTCTAATTCATTAGGTAATCCCGTCTTAACCGCACAGAAACGGCATGCTCTTGTACATACCGCACCTAAAATCATAAACGTTGCCGTACGTCTTGCTCCCCAGCATTCATGTATATTTGGACACTTTGCTTCTTCGCAAACGGTGTGTAGATTCTTTTCTCGCATCATTTTTTTGAGGCCAGTGTAGTTCTCATTCGTGTTAAGCTTAATTTTCAACCAATCTGGTTTACGTAAAATTTCTTCATTTCTTGTAGCCATAACAACGCTTACCCTCCTGAATAATCAATCTTCATTCATTATAACTAAATTTACCCTAAATTAAAACGTAATACGCAATAAATTTAATAATTTAATAACTTTTCTTTAAATATATCGCGTAAAAATTCTGGCATTAAATATTCTGTTGGCAATCCTTTTAGCATCGGGAAGTAACGGCCAAACGTGTACATATCAACCGTTCCCAACGTATAGTATTGCTCATCATCAATGTCTTCTCCATTGATAAAATAACGTGCTTCTGATTCTATAAAACCCAAATTATATAAAATATAACCGCCAAAGATGTCTCCTCTAAAGCCTAAACCTTGTGCATGCTCATGTAAATATTCTTGCTTTTGACTTTTTATAATCACATTTTTCAATTCTGTACCTGTGACTTTTACCCTTACTAAATTAATAGGATGTGGTAGCATACGGTGAATATCGTACTCAGTCACTTGGTCAGCCTGAATACCTTGAACAATCAATCCCGCATTGATGATCGCACAATCTGCATTTGTAAATTCAAAGACACTTTCAGCGAGAAGATAGGTTGTTTGGGTAATGACATCTGTTTTATTTTCTAAGTGAACTGGATGGTGAATCACAGGTTCATTTAGCAGTGCCTTACCTTCCTCATCAAAGTGTGTTTCGACAGTGGGCAATGTGTCGAGGGGATGTAGCATTGCTTCTTTCGCAATGACTTGATGTTGTTCAATGGTTAGCGTAACTTCACCTAAATAGTGACCATATTTTCCAGCGGCAGCCATCAGCACACCATTATTTATTTCACCATGTTCAAAATAGTGATGCGTATGGCTCCCGAAAATAACATCAATATCTGGTATTTCTTGACATAATTGTTCATCAAAAAAGACACCAACATGACTCATCACAATTAAGACATCATATTGTCCTTGACGTGATTGAATCTCATCTTTAATCGCTTCAAGTGGATCTGTCACAATCCAATCTAGCGCACGATAAAATGGTGTAAATGGTGCGGTTGCAGCAACAAAAAGAATCCGTGTCCCTTCGATGTTTTGAATATATGAAGTTGCGATATGGTTAGGCAATTGTCCATGTTCGTCAAGAACATTCGTACAAATCACCTTAAAATGCGCATCATCATATAATGTATTCAAAGCTTCATGCGAAATCGTCATCCCTTCATTATTACCAATGGTTGCAATATCACATTGTGCCTCGTTTAATAACGCAACATTCTTTTTCCCTAATGTTGCTTCTGTCACAGGGGCAGATAAATCGACATGATCCCCAATATCTATATAAAGAGAAGGATGTTGAAGCGCTGGGCGATGTGTCTGTAAATAAGCTTGAATGCGTGCATATTCGTGCAAATGACTATGTATATCATTCGTATGATAAATCGTCAACTTCACAGTACTACCCCCTTTGTAATTTACATCAATGATTTAAAAATAAGATAAATCCCCATGAATAACATGACAGTTCTAAGCAACATGACTACCGTTTCAGACTTAATAGAATGATTGATCTTCACTCCAATTTGTGCACCAATATAACTTGAGATAATTAAAATAATAGAATAACCCCAAGCCACATGTCCTTGAAAAATGTGACCAATTGAGCTCATCACACTAGAAAAGAAAATCATCATCATACTTGTGCCGACAGCAACATGTGGTGGAAATCTAAAGATAATCAGCATTAATGGCGTCATTAATGCACCGCCGCCAATGCCAAACAATCCTGTTAACACACCAATAGATAAGGTTGCGACAAAAGCCACAAGCGGTGGAACACTATAATGATAAGTTACACCTTCCGAATCCGTATAAGACTTACGATATTGTGGCTTATCAAATAGTTTAATTGGTTTTATTTTATGACGTACCATCAATATAATGGATACAAGAATCATAAAAATACCAAAATATAAATTGAATGACTCTAATGTTAAATAGCGACTAAGCAACGAACCCGCTAATGACCCAGGCAATAAGCCAAATAGGAAAATAGAGCCATTTTTAATATCGACTTGTTTCGTTTTCAAATAGCCTAGAGATGACGATAATCCTGTTACAATGAGTATCACGGATGACGTCCCAATAGCAATTTGAGGCGTAATGCCATGTAAAAGATGATGTTCCACACCTAAATAAACAAGCGTAGGTACAATGATGATACCGCCGCCAATACCTACTAATGAACCAATAACAGCAGAAAGTAGGCCAATTAAAATAAGAAAAATAAAAGTTAATACCATTGATTTCGCCTCTTAAAATAATTTTAGTTGTTGTGGTGCCAAACCTATATAATCTATTCCAAGCATCTGTTGATATGTTTTGGCATTTTTAGCCGCATGACCCCCAGAATTATTATTAAACACGACATATACTGTCTTAGCTTTTTGCGCTAATATTTCAACTTTATGCGCGAGGTCTTGCAATTCTTGTTGATTATAATCATATAAATACCGCACATCTCGCCATTCTTGGTCTGTCATATCCTTTTTAGTCCAGCCTTGAGTGTTGCGCCCATGATAACGTACAAAGGCGATATCATGAGTAATACGATTAACCATTGGAATCGAACCCATTTTCACCTGTGGTTCATCACAAACCGCATGAATAAATTGATGGTCGACAAGAAATTGTAATGTCTGTTCCTTATGTACCGCATCAAACCATGATTGATGACGAAATTCAATGCATACAGGAATATCTAATAATTGTTGGCGTACATACCGTAAATAAGTTACATTTTCCATCGAGCAATCAAACCAAGGCGGAAATTGAACTAACACCAACGCTAATTTATCATGTGTTTGCAGGGGTTCAATCATTGCTTTAAATTGCTCAAACAACGCTTTGCGCGATGTCGCAACATCTTTATAATCCGCATGTAACGTCAACGCTTGATGTATTTTGACAACAAATTTAAACGTCTCTGGTGTCTCTTTAATCCACTTTAATATATTTCTTTCAGGTTGAATCGCATAATAAGAGGCGTCCAATTCAACAATTGGAAAATGACCTGCATACGTTTGAAGTTTATCAGCTTGGCGTCCAATATCTTCATATAACGTCTCATGGTCACCCCAACCAGTTAAGCCAATGTTAATCATATTCATCACCAGTACAATCATACCACAATCGAATTTATTACTTCATTATATCAACTTAGATTTATCAATGATAAACGATTTAAAATTGGCAACGTAATGCTTCTATCTCTGTCAACAATTTATCAAAAAGTCCAGCTACATGACTATCTATAGCCAGTCGTGGTGCTTGTCCACTCCATAAGTGCGTCCATGCATCGTTATGCTTTTGTGCTGAATGTTGACGTATCGATGTTGTCAACTGATTTTGAATTGGATAATCAGGGATTTTACCATTATAATTCTTAAAGGATTGAATAAAATTGTTATTAATACCGCGCGCATATTTGCCACTAAATACATTTGTCACGACCGTATCCGTCTCTTTACTATTCAGAATGGCTTGCTTTAATACTGGGCGTGCACCACTTTCTTGCAACGTTAAAAAAGCTGTGCCCATTTGTACGCCAGAGGCACCTAAAATCAAGCTTGCCAAAATGCCACGGCCATCCATAATGCCACCTGCAGCAATAACAGGAATATCTACGTGATCAACGATTTGTGGTACAAGTGCCATTGTACCAATCATTGATTGTTGCCCTTGAGTTGTAGGTAAAAAGCTACTACGATGTCCTCCTGCTTCGCTACCTTGGGCAATTACGATATCTATACCTGCTTGTTCAATTGCGATTGCCTCATCTACTGATGTTGCAGTACCCATCGTCACAATTTGTGCTGCTTTTAGTCGTTCAATGATTTCTTGATTCGGTATGCCAAATGTAAAGCTACATACAGGCACATGGTATTGAAGCACTAAATCAATCGCAGCATTAAAACGTTGTTCCTCAGTAATATTTACAGTGGGTTCTTCTAGTTGAAGTGCACGACGATAAGGTTTCAGCCAAGCATTCATTTGTGCCACCTCAGCCTCTGAATACTGATAATCACTCGGAATAAATAAATTCACTGCAAATGGTTCCGAAGTTAATGCCTGAACTGCTTGGATTTCTTGTTCTAATCGCGTAGTATCAAAGTAGCCTGCACCAATCGTGCCAAGCCCACCTTGATGACTCACGGCAGCCACTAATTCGGGTGTAGTACTGCCAGCCATGCCTGCTTGAATGATAGGATAGTGAACGTTCAAATATTTTGTGAATTGCGTTGTCAACTGCTTCATCTTGTATCCTCCAAATTTACCGTCGTCTTTGAAATTGTTGATGCAGGTGCTGATGTTTTAAACGTTGTTGTTGTAACTTTTCTTGTTCTTCTTTATCCATTTCATCTTCAATATCCATGCCTAACATTTCTTCAATTAAATCTTCATGCGAAACAATACCATCTGTACCACCATATTCATCAAGCACAATCGCTAAATGTTTTCGACTTATCGTCATTTTTCTCAACACCCATTCTGCACGATTGTGTTCATTGACAAACAGTGGTTCAGCAATATATTCATCAATAGTATGACTCGGATCTTTGCTCCAAGACAGTAAGTATTTCGAATGAAACACGCCTATAATATGATCAATATCTTCATCATATACTGGATAACGCGTATAAGGTTCATTCATGACCGTTTGATAAACTTCATCATAAGGTGTGATGTTTGAAAAAGCAGTGACGTTTACTCTTGGCGTCGTATTAACATCTTTAATCTTTAAATTACTAAACGCCATAACCCCTTTTAAACGTTCACTTTCAATTTCATTCAATGCCCCATCACGCTGAGCCACTGCAAACATCATTTGAATCTCCGCTTTAGACCATTGCGCTTCTGGTTCACTTCCATTCGCAATAAGTCGATTCAACCCTTTCGTTATCGCATCCAATAATAAAGTGATTGGACGCAAGATTGTGACAAACACACGTACAACAGGAAAAATCATACGCATAATGCGATTAGCGAAATTTGCAGCAATAGATTTAGGTATCACTTCTGCAAATAAAATAACAAATACAGCATATATTGTAAGCGTGAGGCCTAAGTACCATTGTGCATGATAAGATACCGCTGCTACTAGCACAGTCAACAGCGTCATACTTATCGTACGACCAATGAGTAACGCCGTCATCGCTTCACTTGGATGCGCTAAAAATCGTGCAATACGATATGCTTTTTTATCATCTTGCTCGCCTTCAGTTTGAAATTTCGTCCGATGCACCGTACTTAAAGTGGTTTCACCAATAGAAAAGAAGAACGACAACACAACTAAACAAATAATTGCAATAATCATACAACATGCTCCTCTGCAATGAATAAAAATGTTATATTATATAAAATATTCCCAACAATTAAACACCATAAACGCATAAGTTCCCTTAGCCAATATACAAAAAACTTATAAGTGTTAGCGACGATGACGTGCGAATAACACATTATAAGTTTTAATTTAAATTATGTTATTACAAACTGAATAAAGTAAATTCAAATTTATTATGAAATAATCATATATTTTGGGTGACACAGTCTATAATGAGACTCGATAAGTTCAAATCATTTTTAAACTCATAGCTAAATTCACCATAAGTTGCTAACCGATGCTTATTTTCACTGGATTACTTGCTTTCAATCCTGTAACCCATTTCTTTACTCGTTAATATCTCACCAAATAACAAATAAAAATATGTACAAATATAGTTCATTAATGGAATCAATAATAGCAATCCAATCATTAAAAATCTATTACCTTGATGATCAGGTATAATAAAAAACTCTATTGCCTTTTGAACATATAATAAGATCGCAACAAATTTTAAAAACAGAATTAAGAGCGTCTTATCTTTAATAAAACTCGGCGTAATCGTCATAAAAATTAAACTTAAAATATGTGCAGAAAAACAAATAATGGCTATAACGGTTCCTAATATCCAATATATTCTAATTTCTTGAGTATTACCCTCGATAAAAAAGTAAATATTATAAAAAGATAAATAACTGCTATATGTAGAAAGTATGCCCACTATCATAAATATCAGGGCTCTCTTTTTTATCTTTTTTCGATCACTAGGAATTTTAGGGAAGAATAACTGCAACAAGCCACAAAAAATTATTAAAAGTTCTATAGAAGTTGCTATAATTAAATAATTAGCTGTTGCTGCTAAAGTGAGACCAACAAAATATTGTATAGAACTAAAAAGAATTGAGCCTAAAGCCAACATATTCATAGCTTGAGTTGCTGGTTTTCTCAATGCTTGATAAGTCTCTTCCATGCCATCATCCCTCCTATTAATAGTAGCTTCTACTTTTTAACAAATTAAGCAACATTAAGTATATATCTTTATCGATATTGAGCTATAACAATTGCGAAGATTATCATCCACCCAAACATAATAATGGGTCGAACCACATAGCCATGAAAGATGCCACGATTCACCCAAAAATAGATGTCTATGATAAAATAAATAAAAATCAAGACAAATACAATAGAAGTGATTGCAAATGCAATTGACATTGTGTCATTAAGTGAGCGTTCTACAAAATAACGTAAATCATCATTCGTGCGTTCGGTGGTTTGTTTAACTTTCATCGCTATTGACATAATAAAAATAGATGAACATATAGCACCTGCACGTGCAATATCTTTTCCGTATTTTAGATCAGTGCTTAAACTTTCAGCTTTTTCTTTATCATATTTATGTAATATTCTTGCCGTATTTTTGACCTCTTCCAATCTTATTCTGTTGGGTTTTAATATAGAATAATGCGCTGATAAATAGCTGCTTAGTAAGAACAACCAAAACACAATACTTGTCACATTATCCA
Source organism: Staphylococcus sp. HMSC059F04 (assembly GCF_001812565.1). Lineage (NCBI taxonomy): Bacteria > Bacillati > Bacillota > Bacilli > Caryophanales > Staphylococcaceae > Staphylococcus > Staphylococcus sp. HMSC059F04. The sequence goes on from NZ_KV809468.1 coordinate 181,589, forward strand.
TCTCAACCATACCAATGTTATCAAAGTAAACATATGTTTCATACACTACCATATAACCTATAAATAATAATGCAGCTTTCACATATTTCTTCCTTTTAAGTAAATCTAAGCATTCTCTAACAATAAAATATGCTGCACAACTTAGAATGAACAGACCCACTGTAATAATTATAATCATAGGTATTCACCTTCTTATTTAAAATATAAGTTATTTACTTGCTAGTATGATGTTGCTCTTCTAATTCAAGTTCCTCTAACACTTGATATCTCATCAAATTAAAGTAAGAACGACCTATTAACAAGTTAATCATTAAAATGACGATAATAGACATCCATATAAAATCATTTTCTTCAGCTGTATAAGGCACAATGCGACTTAAATAAATCAAAATACCAAAGCCACATAAAGCTACAACAATGCCCATTATATTACCCGCAGAACCCGATAAAGACTGAATTAAACCAAATTCACTTATTACAAAAATATTAAAACCAATAAGCGAAATAATATTAGCTATAATAATTATCAGCCAATAATCAAATACATCATATCCATTTGTAGTAGCACCAAATACATACACTGAGGAACATGAAATTGATAAACTATAACCACACAATGTACTGATAATAATATATCTTATTAATGCCGCTTTATTTGTTTTAACCTTTTTTGATTTTTCTTGTAAATATGAAATGATATTTATAACAACCCAAAACACCAAAAATATATACATATATATAGGCAATTTGTATAATAAATGGGCGCTAAAAAATAAAATACAATAAAAGGTTAATGAGAATATAAACATAAAAATAGCAACTGGCGTAATGTACGGATTTTTTATGTTATGTGCAATTTCCTCTTTAGTTATTACTTCATCTTCCATTTAATATTCCTCCTTTGTAAGTTAATACGTAAAAGTGAAAACAATCTTTACAGAAAAAGGCATTACCAGCATTACTAGTTCCATTAATTTTACTCCAATCCTTCTTCCTCAATAATCTGATATTTCATTAAATTGAAGTAAGAACGACCTATTAACAAGTCAACCATTAAAATTACCAAAATTGATATCCATATAAAGTTATTTTCTTCAGCTGTGTAAGGCACAATACGACTTAAATAAATCAAAATACCCATGCCACCTAAAGCTACAACAATGCCAATGATATTACCCGCAGAACCCGATAATGACTGAATTAAACCAAATTCACTTATTACAAAAATATTAAAGCCAATAAGTGAAATAACATTAGCTATAATAATCATCAGCCAATAGTCAAAAACATCATCTCCATTAACTGTTGCACCAAAAACATATACTGAAGCAATAGCTATTGATACACTATAACCACATAATGTACTGATAATAATATATCTTATTAATGTTCCCTTATCTGTTTTAACCTTTTTGGATTTTTCTTGCACATATGAAATGACATTAATAATCAACCAAAATAATAAGAATATATAAATATACTTAGGCAATTTGTATAATAAATGCTGAGGAAAAAACATAATTGAATATAGAACAAGTGCTAGTATATTCATTAATATTGCAACAGGGGTAATGTATGGATTTTTTATATTATGAGCAATTTCCTCTTTAGTTATTTCCTTTTCCACTATCCATCTCTCCTCTATAAATGATGTCTTTTTAAGCTAGTTAGTTCTCAATTAAGCTCTAAAGATAAAAAATAGTAATGACATTATTCTTCTAGTTTAAAATCCGAGCCATGTTTAACTACTGTGTGGTCATGATTTTCTCCATGGACTTTATATCTATATCTTACACGCTGTACATTGTCGTCATTAGTGTAAAATATTGTTAGTGACCTACCAATTCGTTCTGGTTCAAATACATAATGAGGTTTATAAATAATATCCCTAGCCAAATTGTTCTATTTTCTTCAGAGTCAACAGGAATAATCAATGAAAAGTATATTAATCCAATAGTTGAAAGTATTATAGTGTTAATTCCTAACCATTTGATTAACTAAAAGCAAAGGTGATTAAATATGATTTCCTTATATTGTATATACACATAACTTGCATTTCTTTAGGTTTCATGGGCACTCTCCTTTTTCAAACATTGATATTACTTTAAAACTGTCAACTAATCTTAGCTATAGTTATACCAATTAGTGCTTGATATTCATTAAATAAATACTAAATTTTTTGTATGTTTCCCATGCAATTAAACGTTATGCCATATATTGTATTTTTTAAAAATAGGGATTAAACAAGTGCTATTTGCCTAATCCCTTATAATTATTATTGAAATCGAACTAAAATGTATTGTTCATTAAACAAAGAATTTACAAATTGTCATAGTAGTTGTAACAACGGTTACAATAATTGCGGTTTGTAATAATTTGGCGCCTTTTTCTTCATTATATTGTTTATATTTATAGCTACAGATGATTGAACCGATACCAAATAGAAAAACTACTAGAGATAAGACCATAAATACCCATGTCCATATTTTTAATGCCTTCCCGGTTTCTTCCATATCAATACTCCTCTTTATAAATAAAACAATATAATGTTATATAATTATTTTATAATATTTTCGCACAAATAATACAAGTATGTCGCTATTTTTCTTTTACTTCTACATTTTCTTCTTCATAATCTGCTTTATGGCTTTTCTTGTATTTAAGTGGGTTTTCATCCATATCTAATTCTGGTTTGCCGTTTTTCATTTTATAAGTAAAGTAATTTAATTCTTCAACTTTTTTACTAAGTTGTACACCAATCACAAATACTTTTCCGTCTTTATAAACATATGTATTACTATCATTTCTATCTACTTTTTTATCTACTTTTAAGCCAAATGCTGGTAACATTTTATTTGTTTCTTCTTGCTTTTTATAAACCTTATCGATATCTTTGTCGTACTTATCTCCTTTACCACAACCCGCTAACACAATCGCAAACAGTAATAACACAGTAATAATTCTTTTCATTTGTTTACCCCTTAATCTTTTTTATTTAGATTGATATTATCTTTTTCTTTTAAAATAAACACCAAGCTAACACAATTAATAATACCATAAGAAATCGTGAATTAATCGAAATGAATATAATTTTTTTATTTTTAATCCAAAACAAAATATCTGTTACAACATACGCAATCAAAAAAGTATCATTATCTTTACTTCGAGCATTTCATATTAACGCTTGATAATTAAGGCAACCATATGAATAAAAGGATGTATAATCCAAAAACAAATAAAGGTTTTATAGTGATGAAGACAAATTGTTTTCTTTTCAGCCATGAAATAATGTCTATTACCAAAAATACCACAGTTATAAAAAATAATAGCATCATTAATGCTACAATATCTATGCCCGCGATATCTTTCATAGCCGGTGTGACTAGTATTTTAGTTGCAGTAAATAATATGATTAATGCTACCATAGCAATGTAAAATTTATATTTTGATAATCTCAAACTAGTCATACGCTTTTTAGTTTGATTATAAATTTTAGCTGATATCAACGTATTATTATATTTCATTAATATCTTTAATTGATGTCGTAGTGGTCTCTTCCATAATGCATTTATCACTACCAATCCATATATAAGAATGCCAAGTATGAGTATAAATAAACTATTGTTGATTAATTTCTGATTGTGCTGCATAAATAGAAATGGAATGACAAATAAAGTGCCACTTATACTATATAAAATTATCGGTAAAATAATAGAATGATTAAACCACATCTCTGCTGTACTACAAAGTACGTAATAAAAACCAAAAACAACAATGGCTAATAATACAATTATCCATACGTCTTTTACTAGCAACAACATGGAGATAACTGCCCATAATGCAACACCTAGTGGCACAATTATTCTAACTAAATTTGCGCCATATTTTTCCATACGATAGCACTCAATGAGGAACGTAAGAACTATAACTGCAAGCCCAATTATAATGAAACGGTATGCGTAACCAAACTCAAATAATAAAACATCTTGCTCTATTTCTGGTGTAAGTCTTAGTTTAGCAATAGCAATCAAGGCGATGGCAATAAGAAAATGATATACAGCTTGTCTGCGAGTAAAGCGAAAATCATAAGCTTTATCCTTTGCGATTTTGTCATTAAATTGATTTTTCTTAGCATAATTATATTTATGTTTATTTAATTTGATAAAGTAATTTTTCAGTGCCAAATAAATATATATCAATGAACTTATATGCAGAAACACCACATATGCAATCAACCCACTATGATTTAAACCTCCACCAACAAAGTAAATTGTCATCAGTAGTGCTAAGATAACAATATCGACAAAATAACCGAAAATTGAGATTCTTTGAGCTTTTAACATACTTGCAAAAATCGCTAAAATAATAAGTAAAATAATTGAAATCAAACCTAAAATAACCAAAACATTTCTCCTGACTATATCAAATTGTTTATAACATGCTTTGCTGACTTTTATCTAAATTGATGTATCCTGCCGTTTTTGATATTCTTTCATATAACGCTCGAGTGCATACAGTTCTTTAAGCTCATAGTCAAATTTAGGTAATATACCAAATTTTTTATAACGATAATAATTAAAATAAGCACTTGATCCAAATTCTGTAGCATCCCAATCTATAAATTGATACAATACGTTTAATTTACCTTTAATCGTAAAATCAAATTCACATGTACTCCAGGCTTTGTGTTTATTTCTAATAAATTCATAACGTAATTCTTCAAACAAATCATATAATCCATCGGTTTGATGACTGAATTCATCATTTGACGTATGACAATTCTTAGGAATATCCATTGAATAAAACAGTTCATCACTATCAGGTATAGTATAATAAAAGTACACTGATCCTCCGCCATCAGTCATATATGCAACTGCATATACATTCTCCCACGATACTGGAATCATATTCATGATATGCTGTCCAATATATCGATATAAATAATTTATCTTTTCTTTAAATTCCATAGTTACAATTTCATTTTTATCGTCAATTGTTTTGGCATACCTATGAATGGCATACATTTGTTCAATGTCATATTTTTGTTTTGGTAAGTGACCAAAATTCTTATAAAAATAATAGTTTTTCATATGTTTAGATCTAAAATCTACCACATCCCAATCTGTATTTTCATATACAGCTTGCTTTTGTCCCTTATGATTAAACTCAATAACACATGTACCAAATGGCGGTCTGCCATTTACAACAAACAGATGCCGCAACTTCATTAATAATTCACATAACGTTTCAAACTGCTGATTAAATACTTCTTCTGATACATCAAAACTCCAGGTAATATCCATTGACAGTTGAGGATCATCTTCACCTGGGACCATATAATGGAAGTACACATACCTCTTATTGTCCCCAATAAACGCATTTAGACACACGTTTTCCCATCTTTCTGGAATCATGTCACTGATATGATTAGTAATTTCAATATATAATTCATCTAATCGCGCTTCAAAATTCATGATTAGTCACATCCTCCCATTCATTATGTAAATATTTTTGCGATAATTTTTAGTATTCAGATATCAAATGATTAAAGTAGTGTTCTGGATGATGTACCATATTTCATTTTATCTTAATCCGTCTTGCATGACTTCAATAATTTTCATATATTTCCAACCTGGTAATTTCAAATATACTTTTATTCTTTGAAACACCATCCTCTTTTATTTATAAATTGAAATAGCTATTTTACAGTCGGCGTTTGATTTTTGTAGTTCTTTATATTTATTAAATAAATCTCTAAACCATATTGACGTATATTTTCTTTTAAGCTTTAAATTGTAAAAACAGTTTAATTCTCATTTTAACTAATAGTTATGCTTTTGAAATGACTATATACAATATTGATTATATATTAATTTCTAAAATTGACATATACTATTTAGTAAAAAAAATATAATCATCGTTGATTTATTCTATCTATATTTATTATTTTACAGCGCCTCCGTCATTTAACTTTGATTTAAAACTCATTTATACCCACTGCTATTTATATTTAATACGTTTATTTTAGGTTTTTAAATTTAACTGGCATAGCAATATTAATAAAAATAACACTTATAATATCATCTAGATAACAATAATTAGAATTAAACTTAAAAAAAGAGATTAAACAAGGACTATTTGTCTAATCTTCTTTTTATAAATTCTTTTATCTAATTTTATTTTTCTTGACTTTCTTTTACATACTTTTCGACCGCATGAAGATCATCAATTTCATATTGAAATTTAGGTAATATACCAAATTTTTTATATCGATAATAATCAAATTTTTCACTTGGTCCAAATTCTGATGCTTCCCAATCTATATATTCAAAAGATACTTTTAACTTACTTTCAATGGTAAAGTCAAATTCACATGTGCCAAAAGGTTCTTGTTGATTTTCAATAAATTTATTTCTTAATTTTCTAAACATTCTATTCAATTCCATTAACCTTTTCATAAATTCCCTCTCAGAAACATCAAAATCCTCTGGTATCTCTAAAGCATAAAATAACTTTTCATTATTTGGAATATTGTAAAAGAAGAAAACCTCACTACTACTTTCTTTCATATATGCAACTAAATTTACTTTCTCCCATGGGCCTGGAATCATATCACTCACATGATTCGCTATTTTATTGTATTGTTCTCCTAATTTCTCTTCAAATTTCATTGTATATCGCCCCTGTCCATTCTGACTATAATTTCCAACTGGTTTCCATTTTTACCTATTTGGTTAAGAATACTTTAATAATTCATTAACTTATAGATATTCTATTTCATTTTTTGACTTTTTAGCCGATTACGCTGTATTTGAAAAACAAAATATGTACCAATCGCAAATAATATCAAACTCAATATAAGCATTGGCATATTTATTATATTAAATGTATTACCATATAATTTTATTCCTATATCTGAATTTCCATCATCCAACACCACGTAGTCAAGTATGTTCATTAAAACAAGTATTACAAAAATACCTATGATAGATGCGTATATCGTTGGTTTAGCCGTACTTTCGAAAGCTTGAGTATTATTCTTTGGCGTATACACAGTTAACCAAATAATATTCAAAACTAAAATGATTAGTGCGCCAAATCCAATTAAATACCCATGAACACTCAACAAACCTAGAACACCAGCTATAGCTAAAATAATCCACCATGCATTACCTATATTATTTTTCTCAATGACTATTCCTTTAAGTACTTCTTTATTTTTTAACAACAATACGCCACAAAATGTCCATGCAAAAATCGCAATCAAGTTAAGACTTACAAAACCACCAATAATATAAAGCACTGCACTCATCGTGGTTTTTTTAGTCATTATTTTTAAAGCTATAATACCAATAATAAATGAAATGATACTTACAACCATAAGTACACCCAAAATCCAATTATAGATTAATGATGACGTTTCAGCACTTTGCATTGTTGTTTCACCATTAACTGTAGTTTGAATCTCAGATTGAGACAAACCGGAAATTGACGTTGCGAAAAAAAGAGCGAACATTAACGATAGAAATCCTTCCAAAATAAGTCCGATAAGAGATGTTACTTTAATTGTTTTAATCACAGTATTCACCTTTACTTTTTATATAATTTTAACACAATATATGTAGCAGAACTCACTTTATTTAATCTTGTTATAGCTTTGGAACAGGTAATTGAAGTCTTTTTATAGAAAAATATTTTAAATAACAAATGATTATTATACATTAATATTTGACGTAGAGCCCATTGAAAAAGGAGATTAAACAGATAGTGTTTGTCTAATCTCCTTTTATTAATTTATCTAATTTTATTATTTCTCTTGGCTTTCTTTTACATATTGTTCAACTTCATGCATTCTTTTAATTGCGTATTCCATTTCAGGCAAAATACCAAACTTTTTATATCGGTAATAATCAAATTTTCCACCAGGTCCAAATTTTGATGCATCCCAATCTGTGTATTCAAAAGATACATTTAACTTACCTCCAATTGTAAAATCAAATTCACACGTGCCAAATTGTTCTTGACCATATTTAACAAAAATAGCGCTTAAATCATCAAATAAATCACATAATCTAAAAAACCTGTCTACATATTCTTTCTTAGACACACCAAAATCTTTTGGTATATGTTCTGAATAATAAAGTTCATCCTTCTGTGGAACTGTAAAAAAGAAAAACACTTCACTAGCATACCCTTCCATATATGCAACTAAATTTACTTTCTCCCATGGGCCAGGAATCATATCACTTACGTGGTTCGCTATTTTATTGTATTGTATTTAACTTTGTTTCAATACTCATTTTAATCACTCCTATTTATTTGGAATACGTTTAGATTGCTCAATGCCAGATTTTTTATGCTTGATTATCATGTCAATATTAATATAAAACAGATGATTATAGTATTCAATATAATTTAGATGCCAGTAAATATAATTAAGCTTTTAAAAAAGAGATTAAACAAAATTGTCTAATCTCTCAAATTAGCCTTACTAGTCCTATTTAACATAAAACCAATATAACACATTTTAAAATTTTTGTTGTTTTCATTATTTACTATTTAATCGCTTTCGCTGAACTTGCAAAACATAATATGTTCCAATCGCAAAAAATAACAAACTCAATATAAGCATTGGCATATTTATTATATTAAATGTATTACCATATAATTTAATTCCTATATCTGATTTTCCATCACCAAATGCCACATAGTCAAGTATGTTCATTAAAACTGCCATTATAAAAACACCTATGATTGATGCATACATTGTTGGTTTAGCAGTATTTTCAAATATTTGACTATTTCTCTTTGGTGTATAAACTGTTATCCATGCAATATTCATTGCCAAAATACCAAATGCACCTATACCTATAACAAATCCATTTACACTCAACAAACCTAGAATACCGGCAACTGCTAAAATAATCCACCATGCATTACCTATCTTATTTTTCTCAATGACTATTCCTTTAAGTGCTTCTTTATTTTTTAACAACAATACGCCACAAAGTGTCCATGCAAAAATCGCAATCAAATTAAGGCTTACAAAACCACCAATAATATAAAGCACTGCACTCATCGTGGTTTTTTTAGTCATTATTTTTAAAGCTATAATACCAATAATAAATGAAATGATACTTACAACCATAAGTACACCCAAAATCCAATTATAGATTAATGATGACGTTTCAGCACTTTGCATCGTTGTTTCACCATTAACTGTGGTTTGAATCTCTGAATGAGACAAACCTGAAATTGACGTTGCAAAAAAAAGAGCGAACATTAACGATAAAAATCCTTCCAAAATAAGTCCGATAAGGGATGTCACTTTAATTGTTTTAATCATAGTATTCACCTTTATTGTTCATTTTTTATATCTTTAAAATCTGCTTCATTTTGGTTGACATATTCTTTCGCATTAAACCCTTGTTTATAGTAAATTTTGTCATTTTTAAACTCATAAGCAGCATAGAATAACTTTTTATTTTCTTTATACAACGGATAGCTAATAATAATCATTTTACCATTATTATAAACATAGCGATTTACTTCATCTTTATTAAATTTAGGATTTACTTTATCACTTTGTTTTGCCATATCTTGATGTGTCTTTTGTTGAATATTTAAAATTTGGTTTATTTTATTTTGATATTGGTTGTCATTATTGTTATCATCCTCTTTGCTACAACCGTTTATTATAGTCATCATTATAATCAGCACTCCTACAATTATTTTTTTCATAAATTTCTCCATTCTTTATCTTTTTTAGAAATTTAGCTATATTGACTATTTCTCATACATAATAAAATAGCCAATATCGTTTTACCTATTATCAAAATAATTCATTCACTTTTACTAAAAATTTCAACAAAATATAACATAATGTTACATTTAATTTCAAAAAATTAATAATTATAATTTAATATAAAAAGTGAAGATATAATTATCGCTTTATTATTTTTATAATAAACAATAAGTGTAAAACTGTAAAGTAAGTTTTAAAAATTTATTAGTTGCTTTTTATCTCCTATTAATCAATTAGCTATTTTTTCAATGGCTGCTATTAATGAATTTATTGCATTTTTTAACCAAGATAGAGTTCCTTCTAAATCGTTAACTTCATTTTCCATTTCAGTTATTTTATCAATTAATCTATCTATATTATCATCTATATTATTTATACAGTCCCTTAATGAACCATCTATTAAATCGGATTTACTTTTGTCAACCCACTTTGAGTTATTATCACCTTTCCAATAATTATATTCTTTAAGTATAAAAGATGCGCTATATTTATGTACTGTTACATCTTTTTTTAGATTTTCAAGTTTACTTTTGATTCTTTTAGCTTTTTCAATTTTAGCATTTAAGTCAGCAATCTTTGCTTTTGTTGCAGCAGATTCTCTAGTTTTACTATTTTTTTCAGCAATTAATTGTGTTTTTGACATATCATACACCTGCCTACCAAGTTATTTTAATTTTAGCTCCGAATAAGAATTTAGCATCTACTTCAATTCCTCTTGCGCCTGCTTCAACCTTACCTCCAGCTTGTGCACCAACACTACCTCCAACATCAAAGTTAATCCCACCAATAGTAAATCCACCATCGACTTCTGCTTTTGCTAATACAGCTTCTGCTTCAAGTCCAACTCCATCTATTCCAGTAGTCAATCCCGCACTTGCTGATAGCGCTTCTGCATTTGCTTTGCCATGAAAATTATAATCATCTGTACCCATTTTAGTTTCAAGACCAGCATCAAAAAGTTGTGCTTGTGCATTTGCCTTAATGTGTTTACTATCAACATCAATATTCCCTTTGGCACTAGCAAAACTAGCTTCTGCTTGACTTTCAGAATATTTATCTTTTGCTTTAACATTAGCGTTTAAACCTGATATTTCTCCATCTGCACTATATGAATCCTTAGTAGTGTGTGTTTTACCATGTATATTTCCCTCTTGTATAGTACCGACAGTCTTACCGTCTTTAGAATATAATTGCTTTCTATAGTTAACTTTATCTCCTTCAGCATATTCTACAGGACTTTCAGCTTTCATCTTTTTAAACTCACCAGAATTTACTTCGCTCTTATACCAAGGCTCTTTTGTAATTGAATTAATCTTCGAAGCAATAATTCCATTTTTATCATGGTATTCACTACTCAATTTATTAATTTGTGTAACTAATCCCTGTATTTCACTTGTAATTGAAGATAGAGAACTTTGACCTTCTTTATCCATGTTTTCAAGTTTGGTATTAGTATCATTTATATTTTTTTCACTGTCATCATAACCACTTTCAACTTTATCTTTACCTAAAGGAACTGTATCAATAAATTCTGATGCATCAGATAATAAACTTGAAGAATCACTAGTTATATCAATAAATTCTTTTTTCTTATCATCAACATCTTTTTTTGTATCATCTAAAGTATCTGAATCAATTTTAGCATTTGAATCACTATCACATTCATGTCCTAAATCTTTTAATTTTTGCACTGCTGTTTCAAAATTAGAGATTACGTTTATAGCTCTCGAAATTGTACCAATATGTGCTGAACTAACATATTTTTTAATACTATCCCCAGCATCTCCCTTAATGCTCCCTGTTTTAGATAAAGTATTACATTGAGTGTAATGATTATATAATGCTTCATTTAATTGACTTTTCATGTCACTTGTATTCTCTAAATAGTCTTCTAATTCCGAATTAATTAAACGTGTCATATTTTTTCACCTCAATGTTTATTCGATATTTTATCTGCATTTTCTTGGTCATTTTTTTGAATCGTTGCAGCTATCTTATCCATAGCATCTTTATCTGTACTTATCATTTGGGCGTATTTTTTCATGGCATTAGATAACTCATCAATTAAACCATCTAGTTTGTCTATGCTATCAAGTTTTGTTTCCTTTTTGGCATCCTTTATTTCTGAAATATTCACGCCACTAATTTCTTCTGAACCCTCACCAAAACTAGATAGTTGATCCTGAAATTCTATTGGATCTAAATAAATCTCTTTTCCCATTTATTACGCCTCCTTAAAGTTAATTTCAAATACATTCAGATGCATATTCTCAAAGAATTCTTTAAAATCATTGAGAGTGATATTTTTTAAGTAATCCAAAATTTTTGAAATACTCAAATTATCTCCAAATAATTTGGCTAAAATTGAATTAAATTCTTCACTACCACTGTGATACATGTTATTAATACTATTAATCAATATTTCTTTGTATTTGATAACTTTATCATCAGTAATATCTGATACTGATTTTTCATCATTTTGTCTAAGATCTGCTTGTCCTAATATACCTATTTCTTTTCTTGAAATTTGAACTTGAAAATTTGAATTAAATATATGATACCCCAAAATTAATACATTTGCGTAATTGTAATTGAAATCATTTTTAATGAGGTGATTGAAATGATATCCTATATAATTACTAGCATGTCTTGCTTCTTCTTCAATCGTAACATCATTTTCATCATTTTCATTTACTAAATATGAAAATTTATGGTTTAGCTTACTAAAATTCAACAGTTTCTCTTTATTATCTATATCTTTATTAATGTTAATGATGCAGTTTTCGTAAAAGATCATTTCTTTTTTAAATGTTAGTAAATCTTTAACATCAAAGTTCCATATATCATTAATCAAACTTTTCAAATTGAAATTATAGTAATCACTAAACATTTCCATAAATTTCATTGTAGCTCTATACTCATTTATTTTGAAATTGGATTCCATATCTTTTTTTGCATTATCAATTGCTGCATCAAAACTATCATTATCTATATTAATATCTAATAATTTCTCGACTATTTCATTAAAAGTACTTATATAGCCTTCATTTGACCCGTTTTTTATATCATATTCGAAGGATAAAACTGTACTATTCATGTAATTATTAATGTCTATTTTTATATTTTTCTTTGCTAACACGTCTTTCATATATTGTGCGAATACGATTGTAGTTGCATTTGAAAAAAAGATTTCTCTTTCATCTTCAAATTTCACTATTGAATGCCCAACGCCAGTACCGATAATAAAGCTAGTCAAAATATTATCTTCATCAGCTATTCCATTTTTGCTATTCAAGTCAAATTTCATTATTTTGCCTCCCTATTCAAATAATTTAATTCTTTTATACTCGTAGTCACAAATATAATACATTTCATTACGCTTAAGAATTTTTTCGTTAGAGTTATAGCGTACTTTTATCAAATCTTGTTCGCTAATGCTCATACCGACAAATGCATTATTTACAATCTCTTTTAATAATCTAGCTTGTGAGCTTATACCCCCAATAGTTTCTTGATAAAGTCCAAAAACTATAGGATACACATTATTTTTTGGTCCATCTAAAAATATTGATTCTATTTCATTATTTGTAGGTGCTGCAACATTTATAAATTCTTTGAAGTTAGAAATGATTACAATCCATTTTTTTTGTGGTTCAATGTTCTTTATAAAGTTAACTAATTCATTTTTAAAAGCAATTATATCCTTTTTTTCTTGACAGTATAAATAATTTTCGTATTCAGAATTTTTCAATCTACCTGTTGTGTCTAATATAGCAATTTCATATTCCTTTGAAACAATTTTTAATTGCTTTTCTAATATATTAAAACCGTTATCAATATCAACTGGCTTAACCGAAGTAAATATATTAGATTTTTGGAGATTGAAACCGATTGGCTGTACTTCATCAAATTCTAATCCCATTGGTATTATCTTTTCTTCTAATATTATCTTATTAAAGTCAAATGTATTCAACTGTTTATCAAAATATACTTTTTCTGGCATCATTGGAATATGACTTGGATAATCGCCAACATAGTGTTCGTTCATTTGAGCGATTTCATCTTTGATGCGGTTATTGTACGTTTCACCTTCTGCTAGTTTGAATGGCTGTGCAATTTGGAATTGGGTAAAGTTATCATCATTGATGGCTGCACGACCTTTCATGTCTTTAACGCCTTTTTTATATGAACCAATGATGTTGGTTAATTCATTGTTATCGAATAGATATAGAGCAACGCGTGTCTTAATGTTGGTGAAGATTGCGGATTTAATCGCACTTGAACGTGAACCTGTTAGGATAATGTAAATGCCTAACGCTAAACCTTCACGTGTGACTTTCATCATCATATCTTCATAGGCTTCCATTAATGGTGATTCTTTAACGGCGTCGTAGTTATCAATCATGATAAAGATGTTTGGTACATTGTCTTGTGTTTCGCGTTTATATTGTTCGATATTAACGACGCGTTGTTGGCTTAATAAGCGTTTACGTTCTGATACGAGTTCGTTAATGCGTTTTAAGGCTTTTGTGATTTTATCTTCTTGGTCTATCGTGAATAAGTCCGCCACATGTGGGATATCGGATACTGGCATTAAGCCGTTTGTACCGAAATCGAATAAATACATATGGGCTTGATCTGGTCTAAAATGACGTGCAATATCGAAAATAATGTTGTGTAAGAATGTCGTGCGTCCGTATCCTGGACTTCCGATTAAGGCAATATGTCCTGACGCTTTTAATTTTAGGGTTAATGGCCCTTGGAATTGTTCTTCTGGCACGTCTTTTAAACCAAGTGTTAATTCGACATCACCTGGTTGATCACTCCATAGTGCTTTAAAGTCTGTCGTCATTAACTCATCTTGATATACATTTTCTGGTAAAGGTGGTAACCATGGCCGTTTCACTTCTGTAATGTTTAAGCGTTCTGTAATTTCTTCAATATGGGCAATGACTGCTTCGAGTTCAGTTTGTGTTGGTTGCGCTTCAGCATCGGTTAAACCACTTAAGTCTTTATTGATGGCTTGGAGCTGACCATATTCATTGATAGCATAAATCGTTTTATCTTCTGTCTCGATAACATTTTCTTCAGTGTCATACACTGCACCGCTCCATGCGGATTGGAATAGTTCATAAATTTCGTTATTCCCTACTTGTAAGTATGCACGACCTGGCAACGTAATATCTGCAGCGTCTGGTGTCTTTAATATTTCGTTACTATCTTGACGGTCTTGTACTTTTAAGGCTAATTTGAATTTAGAGTTCGACCATATTTGATCGTCAACCACACCGGATGGCTTTTGTGTAGCCAAGATTAAGTGTATCCCTAATGACCGTCCAATACGTGCAGTTGATACTAATTCTTTCATGAAATCTGGTTGTTCTGATTTTAATTCCGCAAATTCATCGGAAATCAGGAATAAATGCGGCATCGGTTCTGTCGCAACGCCTTCTTTAAATAACTTGTGATATTGGTTAATGTGGTTAACATCAAACTCCCCAAATAAACGTTGACGTTTGCGCAATTCGGCTTTGATGGACTCTAGTGCACGCATGGCTTCGTCTCCATCTAAGTTGGTAATCGTTCCCACAAGATGTTTTAAGTTTTTAAATAGGTTCGCCATTCCCCCACCTTTGTAGTCAATTAATAAGAACGCCACTTCATGTGGGTGGAAGTTCACTGCGAGTGACAGAATGTAAGATTGGATGATTTCTGACTTACCTGACCCTGTTGTACCTGCAATTAAACCATGTGGCCCGTGTGCTTTTTCATGTAGGTTCAGCTCTAGAATGTCATCTTGCCCACGTACACCGAGGGGCACTGCCATCGTCTTAAATGTTTCATTTTGTTGCCAACGCTGTACAATATTGAGTTGATCCACATCCTTGACTTGATACATTTGTAGAAATGTAATACTGTCTGGAATGGCATTTTTCATATGCTCAACATGATTTAAGTTGGCAATGCGTCGTGCGATATATTCTTTATCAATACCTTCCATACTTTCAGGTACAAATGGCGTTTTCACTAATTCTTTTTCTTTCATGATGAGTTCGCCTTCTGTGTGAGATTTGATATCGATAATCGTTTCTACATGTTCTGGTAAACTTTCAATCACGTCTTCAACAAAGATAAGTGAAATACCATAATCTGATAAATCTTGGTTGACGTATTCAAGAATAACGTGATCAATAATTAATGACATATCCGTAATAATAAATACTAAATTCGGTTTGAAAATAATTTGTTCATTGCTTCTACTACGTTCTCTGACGGTTTGAATGCGCTCTTTAATCATGCTGTAAATGGATGTCAATATTTGGTCGCGTGTACGTTGATTATAGACGAAACCTCTAATGTTCAGCGCTTTTAATGTTGTATGTGGTAACCAACGTGACCAATTCAACTTCTTATATTCATCTTCACGCGTCACTAATAAGAATTCTAGATCATGATAGCTATGGAATGTCGCGAGTTGCAGCATCATTTTTTCAAGTTCTTCTAAGATTAGACGGCGTGTCCCAATGTAGGCAATAGGCCCATGGGTTAAGTCGTTAGTTAATGGTGCTTGTTCGACATTTTCATAGAATTCATACAGGCGTTTCGCATCGTCAAACAGTTCGTCACGGCGCTGATTAAATTCTTCCTCCGAGTAATCCACTTTGAACGACTTTTGAATATCTGCAATCCCTAATTTATAGTAAAGATAATCGTGATGTTGTGGTGATTTTTCATAAATTCTTGGTGCTTTGCTGTCAACAATCTCTTTAATTTCTGCCAACGTTGGATAGTGAAAGTTCAAGCTAAAGCGTTGATCTTTAATGGCATGGTTAATCGCTGTTGATTTTTCATCCAAATAGGCTTTATAGTCTTTCTCCCGCTTCTTAACTTCTTCCTTATACTTTTTCTTTTCTGAAAAGTATGTCGTAATACCGAAGATGATGGTTACTGTACTCATACCAATCATCATTAAAATATAGACACCTAAAGGTCGTACTAAAAAGATTACAACCGTCAAGGCAATCATCACTAATGGCGGAATGATGGAGCGCCAAATCATAGAGTTATTCTTCTGAATTGGTTGAGGTGGGCGCTCTATCTTAATGGTATCTGTCGGTTCACGATGAATAATTCTCGGTGAACGATGGTAATCATTTGATTCTATCGTATAATTTTCAAACTTATCGCTATTTCTGCGAATAAGTTCCGTCTCAATATCATCATGTGACAAGATGTTGATACCATCTTCTCTAATTTCAATCCACATGTCGTCAATAAACAAGTGATCACCGACATAAGCTCTATCCACTTTATTATGTTGTTTATCGTAATTGATAAAGACTTCAGCTGCGTTATCATGAATGATTTTAATATAGTGTTGTTCTTTAATGCGATGAATATCCTTTAAAATAATGACATTGGTCGCGCCACTTATCTTTAAGTCATCGTATGCATGGTTACCTATCGTCATCACTTCTTTAAGTGATGGATACATGAATGAATGTAAATGTTCTTGACCATAAAGTTTTAATGTCACTTCTCCATCTGCAACTTTACGCACCAATGTTTTAAACAAGGTCGTATGATTGGCTTGCCAAGCGCCAAATTCATTTTGTTCAATATGAATGGCCTCTGGCAAATGCTTTAGCGTGATATCTGCTTTGTCATCCGAACTGATAGTATAAGTTTTATCATCTTGGAGATTTAGCATTTTTAATTGGTCATTATATTGTATTATCAATTTATGCATCATTCTGCCCTCAATCCTATACTATTTTTTCCGTTCTGCTTCTTGACGTTTTTGTTTATCTTTTTGCGCTTGTTCTTTTTGTTTCTTCTCATTTTCTTCTTGTTGTTTTATTTTTTCATCTTTTTTCTTAGCTGCTTCTTCTTTTTCTTTGGAAGATTCTTCTTTAGCTTGTTTTTCTTTTTCTAAAATATCTTGTAATTTATCGTTATATTTTTTCGTTTCTTCTGAACGTTTATCGTTTGATAAATTAGCATTATTTTTGATTGAATTTAATTTATTGATTAAAGCTAATTTAGTAATATCGTTATCATCTAAATAGGTGGCAATATTAAGTGCTTCGTCATAGTCACCTTGACCTAATTCCATCCAATAAAGTAAATAATCTTTATTCGAATTTGGTGTAATATTGTTTAATAAGTTCTCTTTTTTATCTTTTTCCAAGCCTTGTTTATTTGTTTCAACATAGCTTTTTGCATAGATGTATAACGCTTCTTTGTCTAAATTTTTACCATTTAAATCATCGTAATCATTGAGCACTTGTGTGTAATTCGATTTCACATATGATTTATAACCTTTTTCAATCTGAGCATTATTTTTCATTACTGAAAAGTACAGATAAGCAAGTATTGCTAGTAAAATAACACCAATTACGCTCATTGTAATGGCAATAGCTTTGAAAATCGTAAAGTTTCTTCTCTTCACATATGAGAAGTTACGACGATAATCTGATTGTTGTTTATCAAATTGTTCAACTAAAAAGGCTTTTAATTCATCTAACGTCGCAATATCAATGATTTTCTTTTCAAACGGTGTGCCTTTATGTAATTCAAGATTACCTTCTACTAAAGAATCGAATGTGACTTTGTCATTAAATGCCGTGATAATCAGTGCTTTGTAACGCGTAAGAAACTCTTCATCCGATAAGGCAAGGGGTTCGACAATATTTTTCAAACCACGTGTCTTTAATAATGGTAATCCATCTTTCGTAAAGAATAATTCTTGTGGCGATAAGATGAAGGTGTAACGTGTTTTCAGCACATCTTCGAGCTTGGCAATGTTTAACAAATAACGCATTTTTTCATTTTTAGGGAAGGTCTTTATTTCTGAAAATGGCGTGTGATGTTGTGACAAATCATAATGAATTTGATAACTATCTCTTAATTCAGTCAGCCTCGCATTTAAAAATGCATTGTCTTGCTGTTCTAATAAATACATCAAATGATAATGTTCATCTTTAATCGAGGATTTAGGAATCTCTCGCATATCTTCGCGTTCATGCTTTGTTTCTTTAATTACGTCTTGCTCATTTCGTTCTTCAGCTTTGTTTTTTGCCATCTTTTGATTCTCCCTACAATATTTTCAGAATATCTCCATCTGCAATTTTGCCGTCCACGAGTCGGTCATTTTCTAGTAATAAGCGATCCTTAGTGGTCACTTTTATTTGATTTTTATAATCATATATTTCTAAATCTAAACTTTCTATAATCAGTGGTATTAGCTGTTTGATAGGAATAAATATGGGAACTGCTAAATCAAAGCTTCCGTGTTGATAGTTTGAAAAATCAAATGTCACTTTTTTATGCTGGCTCATCGTTTAACCCTTCTCCCTCGCTGGATGGTAAATACCATAAATCCTATAGTTAAAAAAGCCCCTATACTTAACAAGATATATGGAAAGAAATTTTTCTTTTGTTTGTCTTGTAAATAAGGGCTTTTATCACTCTCCGCTGTTTTGTTCAAATTCTTGTTTGAAAACAATACATGCTTTGTTTCATCCAAGCGGGACTTATTGCCCGCTTGTTTTTGAAACAAATTATTTTTTATATTTGAATCTTTATTCTGTTGTTGTTCTTTAATGCGTTGATTTATTTTTTTACTTTCATCATCAAAGAGCGTTGTATCGTATTCTTTGATATCTTTATTCACATTTTGTTGATCTTCATCATCGACTCTTATATCTAAATCACCTTGATGTGGATTGGCAGTTAATAGCGTCATCATGGTTAAGCCTTCAATGAGCATTAAATGAGCCTCTCTTTCTTAAAGTGCTTAATAAACATATTTAAGATGAATCCAATAATGGCAAGTACTGCAAGGATTAACATTGCCATGCCAACTGGATGTTCTGCATTCAAGTAGTTATAGAACACTTTATCTATATGTGATAATGGTGAAATCGCTGCAAGTATTGCGTTATTGTGATTCATGTCAATAAAGTATAAGGCAAGTATGACAATGATGATAAACATACCGATGGATTTTAATTGTCTCAATAAGTACGTATTGAGGAGTACAAAGACAATCATTGTCAAGATAATTAAACCGACAAACTTCGCACGGTATCCTGCCATAACTTCATATTGATTCATGGCAATCAAACCGATAATGAGACCTTCTGCTAAGCCAGCAATAGTAACAATACCTGCACCAATACCTTTATTCCACCAGTGATTATGTTTGCTAAATTCATCTTTAACAAAGTTCACTTGGCCTTTATGGCGTTCATAACTATAGAATAGGTATGCCGTCATTAATGAAACTAAGTACATGAGCAATACTAGAATTGTTGGTGAGAATGTGTTGTGATTGTCGCTATTTGCTAACACATTTTCCAGATTTTTCTTCTGAATTGGATTACTCATAAAGTCTTTTAACACTTCGTTTTGACGATCGCCTTCTTTAGAGTTTTTCAAGACGTTTTCAAAGTCTTTAGCGAAGAGACGATTTTCTTTATCGTTTTTATTCATCACTTCATTTAAGTTGTTAGCTCTAACACCTAATGCACGTCCGCTAGCATGAAGCTTGCCAACATTGTCATCAAGTTTGTTTAATTCACCACTAATGTCATCAGCAGTTGATTTAGAATTTTGACTATCTGAAAGTAACTTCGTACTACGCTCAGATAAATCACTAATTTGTTTATCTAAATCGGTTGATATCGTTGTAAATTCTTTACCTTTTTCTTCATTGATTTTTGGTGTTTCAGGTTCATCACTTAATAATTTTTCAGCTTTTGATAAATCATCAAGTAACGTGCTGATGTCTTTTTTATTCTGTGCAACTTGGTCTTGATTATTGATGACATCATCAATAAATTTATCAGACTGTTGATTTAATTGATCTAATTGATTTAGTAATGCTGATTTATCATTTTTAAAGCTTTCCATATCTTTAATAACTTGATTAACCATCATATCGACAATTGCTTTATTATCAATCTTGATATCATTTGGATCGATTGCAACGTCTTTATAGATGTCATATTTAGATTTGAATTGATCAAGTGAACGGAGTTGTTGATTTAAATCGCCACTGATTAATTTGCCATCTAAATGATTGTTGATAGATAAATCAACGACATTCGCTTTTGGTTCATCTTTATCATTATCGGCTTGGCCGAATAACAATTGTAGCTTCATCGTTTTATTTTTAAGGAAATCTTCTTTATGTTGTGCATCAGCTTTAAGTTTGGCCACACCTTTGACTTTAACATGGTATGTTTTAACTGTCGTATCCAGTTTGACATTTTGATCTTTAATATCGTATTTCTTACCGTTGATATAAATATCACCGCTAAAATCAAAGTTAGGATCTGTTGATACTGTTAAATGGTTAATATCTTTAGATTTGATATCCTCTTGACGTTCAAACGTCGTACCTTCAGTTTCTAATTTCGATGTATCTGTGGCACTAATTTCACCGTGATAATCTTCTTGTTTAATTGGATTATCAAGATGCTTCACATTGTAGCTTGTTCTATATTGATTTACTTCTTTTAAAATTTCTTGGTATTCTTTAGTAGCTTTCTCAGATAATCCAGCGTCTGCGATATCTTTATTTGTTAACTTTCTAATATAAAATTCATCTTGACCAGACTGGTCGTTTTCAATAGCGTTTCTCAATTGATTAGCCATCGTATCTTGTATTTTTTGTTGGTCTTGTTTCATTTGATCCACGATATCGTTTAAATCTTGATTATTCTTCAATTGTTCTTGTAATGAGGCAGTCAATTTTTGACGATAGTCTCTAATCATATCTTCCGTAAATGGTGATTCTTGTGCTTTCACTTCATCTTTCACTTTATTTAAAGCGTCTTGATATGATTTTTGGTAGTCATCTTTCGTACGTTGTTGCGCTTCATGTTGTTGGTCTAACTTACTATCAACTTGTTTCAATTGATTAATATAATCTGAGATATTCACATCTTTATCTCGTGATTTCATATCATCAAGTGTATCCTCTAATAAAGACTGATGCGCATTGAAATATTCTGCTTGTTTGCCGACGATAGATGACACATCATTATCAGATTGAATGCTAAACGCTTCTGGCTTCGCACTTAATAAAGAGTTATTGTAACCTTGTAACCATTTCGTAATATCATTGTTCGCATTAATAGAATTGACTAATGTATCAGTAAATAATTCTGGAAAATCGTTGAGCGGATTCAACAAATAATTGGCAAAGTTTTGATTAACATTTTGTTCACGTGTCATAATTGCGCCAACATTTTTCTGAGCGTTATGCAAATTGTCGATAATACTTGTTAAATAGATTTTAATTAAATCTTTGTTGAAATCATTTAAAATACTTGCGACGATTTTTTCAGTTTTCTTCGCAACTTCTTCTTTTTGTCCAACTGCTGTTTTATATTGAATCGCCATATTGGCTGGTTTCTTTTTGTCTAATTGCATCGATAATTTAGAAAAGTTTTCAGGGATAATGATCATGACTTGATATTTACCATCTTTTAAGCCATTTTCAGCAATATTACGCGTAACCGTCTCAAAATTATAGTTCGTTTGACTCGATAATTTCTTAACAAATGTATCCCCTAGCGTAATCTTCTTACCGTTATATGTTGTCGATTGGTCTTCATTGACAATCGCTATATGTATATCTTCATAATTTTTTGTTTCACTCTTATGACTTTGTCCTGATTGGTCACCATATTTAAAATGTACAAAAACAAAAAATCCTATAATGGCAATCGCGACGATTAAAATTGAGATAAGAGTATAGATCCAGTATTCTTTTTTCATTTTTTTGTCCTTTCAATCCACACTTATTAATGATAAAACAGGCTGAGACACGATTAAATGTCTCAACCTATATATAACTATTACTGTAAACCGAAATTATTAGATAATTGTTGGTCTTGTTCTTGAACAGCATCAGCTGTGCTGTTTAATTGTTGTTTAATCTCTTCTAACAATTGAGCAAATTTGTCAACTTTTGGACTTAATTGTTGGAATTGCTCTTCAAAGCGATTAAATGCTTGACCTTCCCAGTTTGCAGCAATTTCACCTTGTGCTCTAGTTAAATCAGAAAGAATTTGATGGATTTGCTCAGCACCATTTCCATAAGATTGTGACTTAGCTCTTATTTCTTCTGGGCTCATTTTAATCAATGCCATAATACGAAACCTCCTAAAAAATTTAATTGGTTACTTCTATTACAGATAGATTATGAAAAATCGTATCTTATTAAATAATATAAAAAAAATAGGTTCATGTATACACTTTTACTAAAATTTTACGTAAAATATATTGCGGAAATTTAATTTGCCTATTACTATTCATTTGTAAGTCTTTTTTATGTATACTAAATTTATATCAATAATTAAAAAGGATTAATGTACCCGTATGAAAAAAA
The DNA here is from genome assembly GCF_001812565.1 of Staphylococcus sp. HMSC059F04. Classification (NCBI taxonomy): domain Bacteria; kingdom Bacillati; phylum Bacillota; class Bacilli; order Caryophanales; family Staphylococcaceae; genus Staphylococcus; species Staphylococcus sp. HMSC059F04. The sequence goes on from NZ_KV809468.1 coordinate 204,799, forward strand.
CACTAGTTACGACAATGTCTTCTTTATTATTATTTACAATCGTTAATAGCCAACTGACATATGCAGCAACATACACTTCACTACAAGAAGCTAAAAAGGCACATCCAAATGCCTCATTTAATGTCAATTCAAATGATGGCACGTTTACCTATACTTATGGCCAACAGCAACGTGGTTCTAATGATAATCATACATCACAAAGTCATGCACATGGCCAAGCTGGTGCCAATCAAGGTCAAAGAACAAGCCAAGCACCAGGAAGCACATCTCAATCTCCATTAGGCGTGCAACAAAATGTCGGTCCTGTCAAAGCACCAGAACAAAGTCAACCAGCACCATCTATTGCGACACGTCAATATGCAGCTGATGCATCATTAGCAGCAGAATCGCAAAATGAACAAGCAGATTTTGATAAAGTATATAAAAAAGATGACTCCGGTATGATTACAAGCATTAATGTCGACGGTCTTTATGATGAGTTGAAGTTAAGTGAATTTAACGACAAGGCGATGACAGTCGATGGTAAACCACTTGCTTTAGGCAATGGTAAGATTATTTCAAACCCATTATTTACAAGTAAGAACAATCTCTATACGGCAGGTCAATGTACGTGGTATGTCTTCGATAAACGTGCACAAGCTGGCCACACGATTAGCACATTTTGGGGAGATGCGCGCAATTGGGCTGGTCAAGCTTCAGGTGACGGCTTTAAAGTCGATCACAAACCTGAAAAAGGTGCGATTCTACAGACTGGTAATGGCCCATATGGACATGTTGCTTTTGTTGAACGCGTTAACGCTGACGGCAGTGTCTTTATTTCAGAAATGAACTGGATCGCCCCATACATTACATCTACACGTACAATATCATCTATGGAAGCCGGGTCCTACAACTATATACATTAGAGAGCAAACACCTGGGACATAAATCTCAGAAAAATAACACTCAGATGAATTGAATTCAACTCATCTGAGTGCTTCTTTTTATTCAATACTTCGTATTGTTGGCTCGCTTTCTTAGGGGACAGCTTCAGCCACCCCAACAAAGAGAAATGCTTTTCGCATTTCTCTTTGTTGGGGCCCCTGTCTTCAGCTTGTCCTGTTCCCTCAAGAGTCTCGCCAAAATACGTCGTATTTATATGTAGTTTTACATCAACGTACTTTTAAAAAATAAGGTGTTTTCGTATATATCACTGTTTGCTGTTTTGTTGTTGTAAACGTGCTTGTTGTATTTGAAAGGCGAATATTGTACCTAATGCAAATAGAAGGATACTAATGAAAAATAGTGTTTTTCCTAAAAAATTAAAGTTATCGCCATATAATTTCAACCCAATATCAAAGAAATCATCATACAATACTATATAAAATAGTATATTCATTAAAACTGACATAATAAATAGACCGATGATAGATAAATAGATGGTTGGTTTAGCCGTACTTTCGAAAGCTTGACCGTTGTTCTTTGGCTTATATACGGTTAACCATACAATATTCAAAGCTAAGATGCCAAATGCACCTATGGTTATAATAAATCCATGTATACTCAGTAAACTAAAAATGCCGGCAACAGCTAAAATAATCCACCAGCTATTGCCTATTTTATTTTTCTCAATAACTGCCTCTTTAACTGCTGCTTTATTTTTAAAAATTAATATGCCACAAATCATCCAAGCAACAATCGTGATTAAATTAAGACTGACCACACCACCAATGATATAGAACACTGCACTCATCGTCGTTTTTTTCGTCATTAACTTTAACGCTGTAAACCCTATAATAAATGAAATAAAACTTGCAACCATCAGCACACCAAAAATCCAATTAAAGATTAATGATGACATTTCAGTGCTTTTTGTTGTTGTTTGCTCATTTATCGTAGTCCTAATCTCGGAATGAGAAATGCCTGAAACTGACCCTACGAAAAAAAGTAAAAATAGAAATGATAAAAATGCTTCTAGAATAAGTCCAATCAGCGATGTTACTTTTATTGTTTTAATCATCATGTTCTCCCTTATGCTTGATTTTATGTATGTTAATAGTTTGTAGCGCACAACTGTTGATAACACAACCATGCTACACGGTCAACAGTATTATGATTTTTATTATTTCATTGTGACGTAAAAAAGTAAATATGAATTATATAATAATAATTTTAAACACTTATTTATTACTTGCTCTATTAAACTCAAAAAGCCAGCAATACAATTGTACAATGACAATGCATTACTGGCTAAATTTTTGAAAGACCGTTAACCGGCTCTAAATATGAATAATACCGATTAATCTACTGATTGGTGTTCATCTGATAATGGATTTTTGAGTTCTTTTTTTCTTTGGATGATTAATACACCACATGCAATCCATGACACAAATGTAATGAAATTAAAGCTTAAAATAGCGCCTATAATATAGAATGTAGCACTCATTGCCATTTTTTTAGACATAAATTTTAATCCTACAAGTCCTAAGGCTAATGAAATAATACTAATAATAAATAGCACCCCAAAGATACCATTAAAAATAGATTGTGCTTCTTCCGGACTGTATATTTTCACTTCACCATTCACCGTTGTTTTGAATTCAGGGTGTAACAAGCCTGCTACGGATGCTAAAAATAAGAGTAATAATATAACGCTAATGATAGCTTGTAAAATTATGCCAATCAATGATGTTACTTTAATTGCTTTAGTCATAACAATCTCCTTTATTATTTAACTTTAATATCTTTATAGTCTGGTTTATGCTGCTCAACATAGGCTTTCGCGTTAAAACCACGCTTATAGTATATTTTGTCATTTTTATATTCATAAGCTGCATAAAATAACTTATTGTTTCCTTTGTACAATGGATAACTAATAATTATTAACTTGCCATCGTTATAAACATAACGATTCACACGTTCTTTCTTAAACTCTGGATTTACTTTATCACTACTTTTCACCATATCTTGATGTGTTTTTTGCTGAATTGATAATATTTCATCTATCTTGCTTTGGTATTTATTATTTTTCTGCTTATTGGTGCTTTGTTGTTTATTATCTGCTTGCTTATCATTATGACTATCTTTACTACAACCACTGACAACAATAATCACCGCAACCAGCATACCGATGAATATTTTTCTCATGATGTTCCTCCTTTTTCTTACATATTTGAAAAATCTGTTATTTCTCGGCATTAATGATACTTTTTAATAAAAATCTCCAAAAATAATAAGAGGACTGCCTAAAAATTTTATTATTCCTCAAGGAGCGAATATGTAAAATCTAAAATCTATGGAATGTCAAGCAAGCCTGGACTATTGTGGCTGTTCCATCCCATCTAACCTCCCTAAGTCATAAAGCCAAACCGATTGTGTCTACAACATGAATCACTTACAACTGCTACACAACCCGTTCTACAACTCATATTATTCCACTCTTGGGTAAAAAAGTAAATATGAATTATATAATAATATTTTTAAACAGTTATTTGTAAATTTGTTTACTTATTATCATTTTTTGAATGGACAAAAAAGCCACCAATGGCATTGTACGCAAACAATCCATTGATGGCTGTATATGATCATTGATTTTAATTGATAATTAACCGATAGAACCTTCCATTTCAAATTTGATTAAACGGTTCATTTCAACGGCATATTCCATTGGTAATTCTTTCGTAAATGGTTCAATGAAGCCCATAACAATCATTTCAGTGGCTTCTTCTTCGGAAATACCACGACTCATGAGATAGAATAATTGTTCTTCAGATACTTTAGACACTTTTGCTTCATGTTCTAAGGAAATATTGTCATTAAACACTTCATTGTAAGGAATTGTGTCTGATGTTGACTCGTTATCTAAGATTAACGTATCACATTCAATGTTAGAACGCGCACCTTTTGCTTTACGTCCAAAATGAACGATACCACGATAGATGACTTTACCACCATTTTTAGAAATAGATTTTGACACAATAGTTGATGATGTGTTTGGTGCTTTGTGAATCATTTTCGCACCTGCATCTTGAACTTGTCCTTTACCGGCAAAGGCAATGGATAGTGTGCTACCTTTAGCACCTTCTCCTAACAGTACACAGTTTGGATATTTCATTGTTAATTTAGAACCTAGGTTTCCATCAACCCATTCCATATTACCGTTTTCATACACAAATGTACGTTTGGTTACTAGGTTGTAGACGTTGTTAGCCCAGTTTTGAATCGTTGTATAACGGACATGTGCATCTTTGTGCACAATGATTTCAACGACAGCTGAGTGTAACGAACTTGTCGTATATACAGGTGCTGTACAGCCTTCTACATAATTTACGGAAGCACCTTCATCAGCAATGATTAATGTACGCTCAAATTGCCCCATATTTTCAGAGTTTATACGGAAATAAGCTTGCAGCGGTGTATCAAGTTTAACGTTTTTAGGTACGTAAATAAATGAACCACCTGACCACACGGCTGAGTTTAATGCAGCGAATTTATTATCTGCTGCTGGAATGACTGACGCAAAGTACTCACGGAATAAATCTTCATTTTCTCTTAACGCACTATCTGTATCTTTAAAGATAATGCCTTTTTCTTCAAGTTCTTTTTCCATATTATGGTAAACCACTTCTGATTCATATTGTGCAGATACACCTGCTAAATATTTTTGTTCTGCTTCTGGAATACCTAATTTATCAAATGTACGTTTAATTTCTTCTGGCACTTCATCCCATGAACGTTCTGTATGTTCTGAAGGTTTAACGTAATATGTGATGTCATCAAAGTTTAATTCTGACAAGTCACCGCCCCATTGAGGCATTGGCATTTTATAAAATAATTTAAGTGCTTTTAATCTAAAGTCGAGCATCCATTGAGGCTCTTCCTTCATTTTTGAAATTTCAGTCACGATATTTTCTGTTAAACCGCGTTCTGATCTGAAAATGGACACATCTTCGTCGTGGAATCCATATTTATAATCCCCAACATCAGGTGCTTTTTTAGCCATTTCAATCACTCCTTAAAAATATATTTAAACGACGTGCGTGAGATTTTTAATGTTATGAAAAGTCTACTGCCATTGTAACAAGTTACTTTTTGTATCAAAAGTGTGACCTCTCAATTGTCACACTCTGCTAGTCTTCTTCAGTAGAACCTTCCGCTTTGCCTTCTTTTTGAACCGTACCTTTTTCAAGCGCTTTCCATGCTAAAGTGGCACATTTGATACGCGCTGGGAATTGAGAAACGCCTTGTAGCGCCTCAATATCACCCATATCTTCAGTAATTTCGTAGTCTTCACCAAGCATCATCTTTGTAAATTCTTGACTCATTTGCATAGCTTCTGCCAATGAGTGACCTTTTACTGCTTCCGTCATCATAGATGCGCTGGACATTGAAATAGAACAGCCTTCACCTTCAAATTTCGCATCATGAATGATGCCATCTTCAATATCAAATGTAAGTCGAATACGATCACCACAGGTTGGGTTATTCATGTCTACAGTCATTGAACCGTTGTCTAAGACGCCTTTATTTCTAGGGTTTTTATAATGATCCATAATCACAGATCGATATAATTGATCTAAATTATTAAAATTCATACGAGAAAAACTCCTTCGTTTGTTTCAATGCGTTGACTAATTGATCGACATCTTGTTGCGTATTATAAATATAAAAGCTTGCACGTGCTGTAGAAGATACGTTTAACCATGACATCAAGGGTTGTGCACAATGATGGCCTGCACGAACAGCAACACCTTCTGTATCAACTGCTGTTGCTACATCATGTGGATGTACGTCTTTTAAGTTAAACGTAATAACACCTGCACGACGATCTTTAGGCGGACCATATATGTCAATACCTTCAATCGCTGACATTTGCTCATATGCATATTCAGTCAACGCTCTCTCATGCCGATGGATCGCTTCAAAGCCAATATTTTCAATGTAGCGAATGGCTTCTGCAAGGCCTATTGCTTGGGCAATGAGCGGTGTACCTGCTTCAAATTTTGTCGGTAAGTCTGCCCATGTCGCATCATACTTGCTAACAAAATCAATCATATCGCCGCCAAATTCTACAGGCTCCATGTCATTTAATAAGTCACGTTTACCATATAACACACCAATGCCTGTTGGCCCTAGCATTTTGTGACCACTAAAGCTAAAGAAATCACAGTCTAAATCTTGAACATCAATTGGCATATGCGGTGCTGATTGTGCACCATCAACGCTAATTATCGCACCGTGTTCATGCGCAATTTTAGCAATCATTTTCACATCATTAATTGTTCCTAACACATTGGATACATGTGTAATCGCTACAATTTTAGTTTTATCGGTAATTGTCGCTTTAATATCTTCTACACGTAATTCGCCTTCTGCGGTCATCGGAATAAATTTAAGTGTCGCTTGTTTACGTTTAGCCAATTGTTGCCATGGCACAATGTTGGCATGATGTTCCATTTCAGTTACTACAATTTCATCACCAGCTTCAACATGTGCGTCGCCGTAACTGTGTGCAATCATGTTGATAGATGCCGTTGTACCACGTGTAAAGACAACCTCTTCAAAATAGTGCGCATTTATAAAACGGCGCACGGTTTCGCGTGCACTTTCATAACCATCAGTGGCTAATGAACCTAATGTATGCACGCCACGGTGAACGTTTGAATTATAGCGCTTGTAATAGTCATCTAATACATTGAGTACTTGTATAGGCTTTTGACTTGTTGCTGTAGAATCTAAATAAGCTAAGCGTTTGCCATTCACTTGCTGTTGTAAAATCGGAAAATCTTTTATAACGTCTTCAACATTTAAAGTTGTGTCGGCCATTGACTTCACGACCTTTCTTATATTAAAAATCTCATTTGTTTCTTCAATTTATAACGTGTCTCAACGCTTGTGCTTATGAAGCACGCTTATATGATTTATTTTAGAATACTGCTAATATTATATTTCATTTTACTTAGAAACTTTAAGTTCAATGACATCTCTAAGTTGACGTTTAACATCTTCAATTGGTAATTCGCGCACGACCGGATCTAAGAAACCATGAATAACAAGGCGTTCGGCTTCATGTTGTGAAATACCACGACTCATTAAATAATACAACTGCTCTGGATCAACACGACCTACAGATGCTGCGTGTCCAGCTTCTACATCGTCTTCATCGATTAAGAGAATTGGGTTCGCATCGCCACGTGAATGCTCAGATAACATTAAAACACGTGATTCTTGGTTCGCAATTGATTTCGTACCACCATGTTTGATATGGCCAATACCATTAAAGACAGATGATGCATGTTCTTTCATGACCCCGTGTTTTAAAATATAGCCATTCGTTTCTTTACCATACTGTACGATTTTAGAAGTTAAGTTGATTTTTTGATCTCCAGTACCTACGACAACCGATTTAAGTTCACTTGTTGAACGATCTCCTACAAGGTTTGTCGTGTTATCAATGATTTGGCTGCCTTCATTCATTAAGCCTAATGCCCAATTAATAGAGGCATCCGCTTCTGTATGTCCACGACGAATGATATAACCCGTGAAGCCTTTGTCTAAATAATCGACTGAGCCATAGGTGATACTTGAGTTTGCACCTGCAATTACTTCGGAAATAATATTAATTTGGTTACCATCACCACTTGCATCTGAAACGTAGTTTTCCACATATGTCACTTCAGCACTTTCTTCAGTGACTAAAATCACATGATTGAAAAAGCTCGCTTTATCATCATCGTGTAACACAACATAATGTATTGGATGTTCTACCACGACATTTTTTGGTACATAAACAAAGACACCACCATTGATTAATGCAGCATGTAAGGCTGTTAAACGATGTTCGTCTACTTGAACCGCTTCTGTCATTAAATACTTTTGAACTAAGTCTCCGTGGTTAACAAGGGCTTCAGATAATCCTTCGATAATGACGCCATCTTGCTTTGCTTGGTCTGACACTTGTGTGTAGGCCAGCGTATTATTATGTTGAATGATTAAGTTTTCAGATGTCTCAACATTAATGATTTTATTAATTGATTCTGGGAGTTCTGATAAATCTTTGAATGTTGCGCCATCAACATGATGTTGTTGAAATGAATCAAAGTCCCATTTTCTTAATTTGGTCTTATCTGGTTTAGGCATTTCTAAAGTTTCCGTTAATTTCAAAGCTTTTTTACGACTGTCTGTCATCCAAGAAGGTTCATGGAGTGCTTTTGAATAATCAACAAGTTGTTCTTCAGAAATGTTTAAAGTTTCCGTTGTCATAACTTTTTCCTCCTACTTGATGAAATATTAAGTTAGATGCTAAACACATAGCTAAACTTGAATTTTCTCCATACGTGATTGCGATTTATGCAATGCCATTTAAACACGCATGCTTGATTATTCTTCAGTACCGAACTCTTCTTTAACCCATTCATAACCTTCGTCTTCAAGACGTTTAGCTAATTCTGGACCACCCGTTTTCACTACTTTGCCTCCATACATCACATGTACTTGATCTGGCGTAATGTAGTTTAATAAACGTTGATAGTGCGTAATAATGAGAGCACCAAAGTTTTCACCGCGCATTTTGTTGATTCCTTTGGATACTACTTTTAATGCGTCAATATCTAAACCAGAATCGATTTCATCTAAAATAGCAAATTTTGGTTCTAGCATCATTAATTGTAGAATTTCATTACGTTTCTTTTCGCCACCAGAGAAACCTTCATTTAAATAACGTTGTGCCATGTTTTCATCAATATCTAAAAATGCCATAGTTTTATCTAATTTCTTAATAAATTGCATTAAATTAATTTCTTGGCCTTCTTCACGTTTCGCATTAATTGCTGAACGCATGAAATCCGCATTAGTTACGCCTGTGATTTCAGATGGATATTGCATTGCTAAAAACAATCCTGCTTTAGCTCTTTCATCAACTTCTAATTCTAAGATATTCACGCCGTCTAATAACACTTCCCCTTGCGTGACTTCATAGCTAGGATGCCCCATAATTGCTGATGATAATGTTGATTTACCTGTTCCATTTGGCCCCATAATTGCATGTACTTCGTCAGTATTAATCGTAAGGTTAACACCTTTTAAAATTTCTTTATCCTCAATAGACACATGTAAGTCTTTGATTTCTAATGTTGATGACATTTATATTCCCTCCGTAAAATATAAAGTTTTCTTAACTAGTTTATAGTAATTTTAATTTGTAGTCAAAAAGACTTTGAAATGTTCAATCCACTACATTATAACGCAAATAAGTAGCAATATAAACCGTTTGAACTGCTAAATTAGAGTCATTATTTAAATATAATTATTTTTGATAATCGTATTATTTTACACTTAACTGATAATGTTGGCCCCTCTGTTCTCAATATCCAAAATTTCGACAGATATTATTTCCTTATTAACACTATTTCTGCTATGATGCAGTTTCACTGCAATTTAACTAGAAAGGAGTCATTATGAAACATTTTAGATGGATTAATGTCTTGAAAGGTTTTGGTATGGGCACAAGTGATTTAGTTCCTGGTGTTAGTGGTGGAACAATTGCCTTGTTACTAGGCATTTATGATGATTTTATTCATGCTATCAGTGGGCTATTTTCTAAACGTTTCTGGCCTAGTCTTAAATTCTTATTACCAATCTTAACCGGCATGTTGTTAGCTATCGGCCTTTTAAGTAAACTTTTTAATTATTTATTGGCCAACCATCAAGTACCAACCATGTTTTTCTTCACAGGATTAATCATTGGTATCATCCCCTATTTATTGCGTATATCTCATTTCAAAAGTCGCTTTCAAGTTAAACATTATGCTGTAGTTGCTTTAGGTATCATTATCTTAGTCATAATCACATTGCTCAATCATGGTGACACGCATGCCAACACGTCACTTACATTAAATTCAAGTCTTATTATTAAATATTTTATCGCTGGCATGTGTGCGTCTAGTGCAATGCTCTTACCAGGCATTTCAGGTTCATTTATGTTACTAGTATTCGGTGCTTATGGCACAGTAATGTTTGCTATTTCTGAACTTATGTCATTTAATTTTCAAGCTATATCTTTATTATTCGTTGTTGGCTTGGGCATCGTAGCTGGCTTTATATGTTCTAGTAAAGTCATCCATTATGCGTTGCATCATTATCCTACATTGACCTTTGCCTTGATTATTGGCTTTGTGATCGGCTCTGTTTTTGCTGTTTTCCCAGGAATGCCAATGACGCTGCTATCATGGTTGATATCGATTATTACGCTTATACTAGGTTTTATCGTTAGCTTCGTTTTAGGCCAAATTACCGCTAAAAATGAAGCTTCAACATCAAGCAAATCACACAAAGAAAGCTCTTAAGCACACAGCCTAAGAGCTTTTTCTACTTTATTAGTTTGTATCTCTATTTTTACCGTCTTTAATGTTATCAACAAAATCTTTTGCTTTGTCTTTTACATTATCGATTGTTTCTTTCACTTTACCAGAAGCTTTATCTTCTTTACCTTCTTTTTCTAAGTCTTTATTGTCTGTCACATTACCTACAGTTTCTTTTACATTCCCTTTTGCTTGTTCAAATTTATTGTCTTCAGCCATTTTGTATTCCTCCTAGGTTGTTTTGATATAGTTCTATTTACCCGTAGGCCACATTCATAAACATCTTTTCGAAAAAGATTCACTACAGTATGTGTCTTATTGGGTTGCATGCTGTAAAATCAGAGCTAAATCACGGCTGACGTTCAGCTTGAGTTTAACGCTTAAGTTAAATATCTCTTTCCCAGAAAAATACTACACTACAAGATTTATAATTACCACATTCATATCAAAATAGGAGCGGGACAGAATTCATAATGAATTCGTAGTC